>NZ_JBGNFV010000001.1:4278084-4584700 GCF_041449215.1 Roseivirga sp. BDSF3-8
CTGACGCCGTTCATAATCTAATTTTTTTCGTACCCACCTCCCTGTAAAATAAAAATTTTGCCTTTGAGTTCATCTAAATACAAGTTTCTGTATTTATTGTACTTTTCTTATGTTTAAAATTGAAAAAATAGTAGTAAAGCTAAAGCCTTTCAATTTTTAAAGGGCTGCAAATTAGAAGAATATCTATAAAACTTCAAAGTAAACCAGCCTGAAACTGACATCAGGAGTATTTTTTTTATCCAATAATAAATTGATTGCTACCTGCTTAAAGCCGGTAAGTATTATTACCCGTGTGCAGGTCTGGAAGGAAGACCTTTTCCCGATCCGTAATGGGACTGCATGTCAGTCAGGAACATACTATTGCTCTTAAGAGGCCAGTTATCCTTATCAAAACCATCATTTTCTTCCAGGGTATTTCGGCTGATATTGATTATCAATTGCTTATTTGCCGTATCAGGTGTAATACCTTCTACAGGTACGGCAAAAAGCTTTTGATTATCCTCTTGCTCTTTATAGGCCAGCACAAAATAAGCGACAATGCTACTTTGCATGTCTATCATCAGGTCAATTATTCTTCCCAGTGGCTCGCCTTCTTTATTTTTGACCTGTGTGCCAATTATCGATGTTCCCGATAGGGTGATATGTTCTGCCATTTCTATATATGTTTTGTCTTTCAATAGAACCAGGCAGCGATGAGATAGTTGGCATTTAAAATGCCTTGAGTGGCAGATTGATGATAAAAGATGTTCCCACCCCTGGCTCGCTTTCTACTTTTAGATTTCCACCCAGAAGGTCTATCTGCATTCTTACGAGATATAGTCCTAACCCTCTGCCTTTGGCGTGCTCATGGAAGGTTTTATACATATCGAACAGTTTAGCCCCGTATTTTTCCATATCTATTCCCAGTCCATTATCAGAGACCATAAGAACAAGATGCTCCTCTTGGGTAGTAGCTGACACTGTTATCAGGGGTTTTCGTTCTGTAGAACGGTACCGTATGGCATTGCTGATCAGATTGAAAAGAATACTCTGGATAAATCCCCTGATAGAGTAAAATTTCTCAATCTCTATTTCCTCTCTTATTTCTGTATTCGTCGCTTCTATCTTTTCGGCCAGCATATGCTTTACACGATCCATTTCATCGTGCAGGTCTACTTTTTCCCGTTTTTCCAGTAGATCACGACGTAGCTCAAGGATTTTAGTGAGGTCTTTCAGTGTTTGATCCAGCTTTTTAGCCGAGTCCTCTATGTGGAGGATGATCTCCTTATTGCCGTTATCTACCTTTTCCTTTTCAAAAAGGTGAGTAAGTCCCAGCAACCTGGCTACAGGGCCACGCAGGTTATGAGATATGGTGTAACTGAACTGTTCCAGTTCCTGTACATGACGCAGAAGCTCTTTATTAGTTTGCTTTAACTGTACGTTATTTTCAACAAGTTCTTCCTGTAGGTTTTTATTCTCTTTTTGCAATTGCTCTTTCTGCATCATTATAATGGTGTGAGCCTGTTGCATCTGGTCTCTTTTCTCAACAATCTCCTCTGTCTGGGCAAGTATTTCCTCGTTTTGAGCTTCTATTTCGTTGTATAGGCTGCTTAGCTCATTGTTTTTTGCAAGCAGGGTATGATTATTGTGCTCAAGCGCCTGTTCATGTTTTAATATCTGATACTTTAGCGTGTACATACTGCCGGTGATAAGTGCCCAACACAAAACGCCAATAATGTTGATAAAGGGGTAGTTTAGTGAGGATAGCCCTGCCTGAAAGTAGCCTACGCCAAACATATTATGGATCGGATCATACAAAACCAGTATGGCAAAACAGGCAAAGAGACCGGCCCAGAGCCTCTTTCTTTCGCGGATATCAAATATGACCATGGGCAGCACTGTACTGCTAAGGATGATGAGGCGGGTGTCGAAGAATTCGAACTCTTCAATAAACAGGTCAAAGCTTTTACTTACCAGGGCGGTAGACAGTGTCCATACCGGCACACCTATGGCCAGTAACATCCTTCCTGCATTGATATGGCCTGCTCGGTTAAGCATGATGACACCGGAGTACAGTAATACAGAGGAGGCAGCCATGGCGCATGAGATCACCGGCCCAAAGTAGATCAGAATGAGCATGGCCAGGACAAGACTTAGCATTAATAGAATCAGGGCGAGGCTATTTGTCAGGACGATGTTCCTTTTAAGAACGGTATCCTGTGACTCGTGTATGCCGGAAGTCGTTATCCTTCTCCAGGTATCTTTCATGGATGGTTCAGTAGAAATAAATAATCAGGAAGATTGCAAACCCAATGGGCTAAAGCACATCTCTGATTTCTTCGTTCTTTTTAAAAATTGCGTTGGCAAAAGGGCAGAGGGGCACAATCTTTATTTGTCTGTTCCTGGCGTATTCTACCGCCTTATACACCATTTGCTTTCCCAGGTCTTGTCCGCGGTACTCTTTGTCTACTTGCGTGTGGTCAATTATTATTCTATCCTTACCGGCTGCAGAGTAGGTCATTTCTGCTATATCTTTTTCCTGCTTACGGATATAAAACCTGCCTTTATGTCCGGTTTCCTCCAATTGAACCTCTAGAGCCATATGGTTTGATTTACTTCAACTGAATACAATAAAGTAAAATTGTCAGGTAAAAACCTAACAAAGTAAGGCCTGCCAGTTTTGCCTGGCAGGCCTTACAGTTGTGAAATATGCTTTGAATGGATCTGTTTGAAAGGTTTTCCGACGTTAACCTGATGTTGGTAAATGGATTTAGATTGATACGTTGAATTTGATTTCAAGATAGGGTATTCACCTGCCGTTTATATCACTGAATTCAGGGATATTTATAGAAAAGTGAAAGGGAATATTGAATTCCGACTATGCTGGCATTGATTGAAGAAAAATAGCAACCAAGGGATAGTATTTTCCAGGCAGGATAAATGATGGAGTTTTTACGAAAATAATACATGCCGGAGGTGACCCTTAGTCTAAATAGCATCATTTCCTATCTTTGCAGGCTTTGACCAGCATAATCAGATGCTCTTTAATTCACTGGAATTCGCTCTGTTTTTCCCGATAGTATTTATCAGCTATTGGGCATTTTTCAGAAAATCGCTTAAAGCTCAAAACGTATTTTTGCTAGTTGTCAGCTATATATTTTATGGCTGGTGGGACTGGCGATTTTTAGGTTTGATTTTTCTTAGTAGTTGCATTGATTACGTGGTGGGACGTACGATGAATCGTACGGATCATGATAAGAAAAGAAAGGCTCTACTTATCGTAAGTCTGGTAAGCAACCTGGGTATACTGGGGTATTTCAAGTATGTGAATTTTTTTACTGAAAGTTTCAGGGATGCATTTACTCTTTTCGGGCAGGCTCCGGACATCCCCTTACTAGATATAATCCTTCCTGTAGGCATCAGCTTTTATACATTTCAGACATTAAGCTATACCATCGATATCTATCGTAATAAACTTGAGCCTGCAAAAGATGTCATTTCCTTCTTTGCTTTCGTAAGCTTTTTTCCTCAGTTGGTGGCAGGGCCCATTGAGAGAGCTATCCATCTGTTACCCCAATTTTATCACCCCAGAAAGTTTAACTATGATCTGGCAAAAGATGGTATGCGACGTATTTTGTGGGGGCTATTTAAAAAAGTGGTAGTAGCTGATGGTTGTGCTGTATTCGTGAATGAAATTTTTGGCCAGCACGAAACGTACGGGGGGAGTACTCTTTTATTGGGAGCTGTTTTTTTTGCCTTTCAGATATATGGTGATTTTAGCGGGTACTCGGATATGGCCATAGGATTCTCGCGTCTTATGGGCTTTGATCTGATGAAGAACTTTGCTTACCCATATTTCAGCCGTGATATCGCGGAGTTTTGGCGCAGGTGGCATATTTCTCTTAGTACCTGGTTCAGAGACTATCTTTATATTCCATTGGGAGGTAGCCGGGTTAACCAGGGTAAAGCCATCAGAAATATTTTCATCATTTTTATTGTGAGTGGGTTTTGGCATGGAGCAAACTGGACGTTTATTATCTGGGGAGCTTTAAATGCGGTCTATTTCCTTCCTCTTATGCTGTTGAATAAGAATCGAAGCAATTTAGGAGTAGTTGCGGAAGGTAACTGGTTTCCTGGCGTTGGTGATTCACTAAGGATTTTAAGCACATTTGGACTTACGGTTTTAGCATGGGTGTTTTTCCGGGCGGAATCAGTTACTCATGCCATGTCTTTTTTAGGTGGCATGCTATCCCTGAGTCTGTTCTCGGTGCCTGCATACTTACCGGCAGGGCCATTGATAGCCATAAGTGTTCTGCTACTGGTAGAGTGGATGAATAGGGGTAGAGAACATGGACTGGATATTGAAAAAGTGTCCCTGCCCACCGGGGTGCGTTGGGCGGGGTATGTGCTTCTTTTTTTAGCTGTTATGAATGGTTTCCAGGCTAATCAGGAGTTTATATACTTCCAATTCTGATAGAGCATGAAGAAGTTTTTGAATAGGTGCCTTATTTTTTTGCTGGTAATAATCATTATCAATACCGCATTGCGGGTATTGGTGCCTTATTACTGGGGAAACACGGGGTTTGCCTCTAAGGTAAGTTATTATCAGGAAAATAAAGCGTCCTATAATACCCTGTTTTTTGGTAGTAGCAGAACCTATCGTCAGGTAGATGCCGGTCTGCTTGATCAAATACTTATGGACTCTGGGTTCAACGCCTCCACCTTCAATATGGGGGCTCAAGCCACATTCAACCCTCAGGTTTATTACTTGTATGAAAATTTCCTTGAAGAGGATGCGACTGGGGTGGAGACCGTTTTTATGGAACTCATGGAAGTGGACGAAATCCCTGAGCAGATATTGCATACTACCCGTAATAAGTATTGGATAGACATTTCGTATTATTGGTTTAGCCTGCAGCATTTCTTTAATGTGCGGGAGTGGGATGAAATCTGGAATTATACGGTAACCTTTTTTGAGAACTTCTTCAATGCTAACCAGGTAATGGAAATCATAAATAGCCTGGGTGGAGTAGATGTAGAAGATAAGTACCTTGGTCAGGCACAGGATGGTTTCCTGCCAATAGATGAAGAAGTCAGGCGTTTTTCCGGAACGGAAGAAGCGAGAGATCTGGAGCTCCGCCATGAAAGGTTTAAAGAGCAGGCAGAAAATCTCGAAAATCGCCGTAAGGATTTAATAAGTGCATTCGACGTAACGAAAGACTACCCATATATTAGCCAGGTGCATTTAAATAAACTTGATGCCCTGATCAGAAATAGCGAGGCCAAAGGAATAAGACTGATATTTTTTATTGCTGACACTAAAGCAAATAAACGACTAATAGCCACCTGGCTCAATTTACCGGAGGCTAACCGAATAGAGCTTATTTCGCCTGAAACCTCTTCTTACAATTTTAATTCAGAACTTCGCTGGGATCTTGGGCATTTAAATGAAAAGGGGGCGATTTTATTTACCCGTCAGTTGGCTGATAAATATGTTAGGATAAGCGATAAGTAGGTCTAACTTCGGTGGCTTGGGGGTATTTTGCTATTTTGTGCGACAAGCAAAAGAATTTATCGCGCAAGCAATCATACGTATGAACCGACTACTTATTGCAGCTGCCTGCATGGTGGCCATGCTACCAGCCTGTAGCCCACCACCGGCTTCTTCCTCACAGACATCTGCAGAAAAATCCGAGGAAAGCATATCTGTTAAGACTAAGGGTATGCAAAAATATGAGGGATACTTCACTTATTACTGGGACGAGAAAGAAGGCAAAATCTGGCTTGAGGTAGATAAGTGGGATAAAGAGTTTCTTTATGTAAATGCACTGGCCGCAGGTGTAGGCTCTAATGATCTGGGGCTGGATCGTGGTCAGCTCGGAGATAACCGGGTGGTAAAGTTTCAGCGATCCGGAAATAAGGTGTTGCTGGTACAGCCTAACTACGGCTACAGGGCAGACAGCGATAACCTGATGGAGCAAAAATCTGTGGAGGAGGCATTTGCCCAGTCAGTGCTATATGGCTTTAAAGCAGAAGCTACTGATGAGGGTAAGGCCCTGATTGATATGACTGCTTTTCTGCTAAGAGATGCTCATCAGGTGGGAAACCGCTTATCCTCTTCCAAGCAGGGCACCTATAAACCGGACGAGTCCCGTTCAGCGATCTACCTGCCCCGTACAAAGAATTTCCCTGAGAATAGTGAATTTGAAGCTAACGTGACCTTCGTTGGTAAAGATGAGGGAGCATACATACGTTCGGTAACGCCTTCCGCCGACGCTGTAACCGTACGTATGCATCATAGTTTCGTGATGCTTCCTGATGATGGTTATGAGCCCAGAAGTTTCGATCCCAGATCGGGCTTCTTCTATATGAGTTATCAGGATTATGCGACACCAATAGAGAAGCCACTGGTGAAGCGGCTTATTGCCCGTCACCGGCTGGAGAAAAAAGACCCTTCTGCCGCTATGAGTGAGGCGGTGGAGCCTATTGTATACTTTTTAGATCCGGGTGTGCCTGAGCCAGTTAAATCTGCTCTGATAGAGGGTGCTTCATGGTGGAACCAGGCTTTCGAGGCAGCCGGCTATCAGGATGCCTTTCAGGTAAAGGTACTTCCTGATTCGGTAGATCCTCTGGATGTACGGTATAATGTGATTCAGTGGGTTCACAGGTCTACAAGGGGCTGGTCTTACGGCGCTTCGGTTGTGGATCCCCGAACGGGTGAAATATTAAAGGGGCATGTAAGCCTTGGTTCTCTTCGTGTGCGTCAGGACTTGTTAATAGCCCAGGGGCTGAAAGCTGCCTATGACAGAGGGGACGAAGTGCCGGAGGAGGCCCTTGAGATGGCTCTGGCTCGTCTGAGGCAATTATCGGCTCATGAGGTAGGGCATACCATTGGTCTGGCGCATAACTACGCTGCTTCGGTCAACGGCCGGGCCTCAGTTATGGATTACCCTCACCCGCTGATTACTCTTGATGTGGAAGGTAATATTGACTTGAGCAATGCTTATGATACAGGTATTGGCGAGTGGGATAAGGTAGCCGTTACCTATGGATATGGAGCATTTGACTCTGACAAGGAAATGATTGCCGTACTGGAAGGGGCCATTGCAGACAGCTTGCTTTTCATTACTGACCAAGACGCCAGGCCCCAGGGTGGTGCTCACCCGGTGGCTCACCTCTGGGACAATGGAAAGAGTGCCACCGAGGAGCTGAATCGTGTGATGAAGGTGAGAGAAAGGGCCTTGCAGCAGTTGTCGGAAAAGAATATTCCTACAGGGGCGCCGCTTGCTACCCTGGAGGAGGTGCTGGTGCCCATGTATCTTTTTCACCGTTACCAGGTGGAGGCAGCAGTGAAGCTAGTAGGAGGGTTAAACTACACCTACGCGGTGAGGGGCGATGCTCAGCAGCCCGTGAAAGCCGTGCCAGGAAAGGTACAGCGTGACGCTTTGGAAGCATTGCTGGCCACTATTAGTCCTGAAGCACTTCGTATGCCGGATCCCTTACTGAAGATGTTGCCTCCCAGGCCATTTGGCTACCCTCGTACCCGGGAGACCTTTAGATCACGTACCGGTCTTACGTTTGACGCTCTTAGTGCAGCTGAGACTGCTGCTGATCTGACTCTTTCTCTGTTGTTTCACCCGGAAAGGGCCGGCCGCTTAGTTCAGCACCATGCTTATGATGGCACACAGCCGGGTCTTAATGATGTACTGGATGCTCTTATGGCCGAAACTTGGAATGCACGCAGCCGCTCAGGTTATGAGCAGCAAATACAACTGGCTGTACGCTCCCTGGTACTGGATCACCTGATCTCACTGGCTAAGAATCCCGCTACTATGCCTCAGGCTAAAGCGATTGCACATGCACGAATACTTGATCTGAGGCAAAGCTTGTCACGAAAGAGAAGTCGCGGGAGTAATGAGCAGGCACATGTAGCCTACAGCCTTATGCGAATAGACCAGTACCTGGAAAACCCTGAGGAATGGGAAGGGCAGGAAGTACTGGACACGCCAGACGGTTCACCTATCGGCTCCGGTGAGATGGGCTGCCATTAATCACAGAGGAAAATTGATTGCGGGCAGGCAGGTCTTACTATATAAGGTGAGAGCTGTCTGCCTTTATTATTTATAAATACTTCGGTCAGGTAATCACAAGTTGTTGGCGTCCTTTAACTCCTGGTTCAGCTTCTTCCAATCAAGCTTACCCTGGGAGGATTTCAGATGGCGGGTCATTACAAGGCCTCGTTTGAGTCTGAGGTCGGGATTTTTAACTGAGCTAACCCAGTGTATAAGGCTTCTTTGCTTACCGGAGGTAAGGCTGTGGAAAAGATTGTCTGCCTCCTCGTCCTGGCTAAATAGTTCGGTTAGCTCTTCAGGAACCTCCATACCATAAGGGCTATTATCAGTTTCAAGAGACACTTTTACGTCCTGCCCGAGACTCAGGCCGAGCTTATTTCTCAGGGTCTTGTTTGCCAGGATAAAATAATCACCTTTACCGTCATGCATAAGGGCAGCATGGATGGTGACTTTACCCTGCAGGGTGCATAACACTCTTTTTTCATTCAGGCTGGTAAAGGGTTCGGCATGGTCACGAGGGACTGGAATATGATGGCCATATACAGGGTTGTCGTGGAAGTAAGTCAAGGTGGAGGTGAAGGAAGCCATACCTTATGGATAATTAGTTGAGGGTGAAATATATGGATATAATAGCCTTTTCAAGCTATTGCTTTTATACATGAGGTAGGCACAGGCAGTAAAAAAAGCCCATCATTGAGATGGGCTTTGGTATTTCTCCGGTAATCATATTACCGATTGAGATCATTTTTTTGATCAGGCGTCAACTAATGCCAGGCAGCTATCTCTAGTGCATACTTTTGCTCCCTGAGAAGGGCTGTCAAATGCATCTGCACGGCCACCAGTGATTTGGTCTTTGCCTGTTACAAAGCTGTTTACTTTCAGGCCGTCAAGCTTTAGTTTATTTTGATTACATAGGTCTAGTAATATATAAATGGATATTTAAAATACGCAACTATCCCAGGTGCAGACACTGTTTACCTGGGAAATTCCCCTTGAAAGCTCACCGTTGGTAGTGACGAAGCTGTCAATGCGGAGGGCCTGTAATTTTGTTTTTTCGGGTCTCATAGACGGTTGATCTTACAAGTAATATAAGGTCATTGTTGCATAGTATCTGCGATCGTTACTGACTCCAATGACGATTAAATAATACGCTATTTTTATTAGAAAAGAAATAAAAAAAGTCCGGTAAAAATTAACCGGACTATATTTTTACACTTAGCAAGCGTCTACGGTACACTCATCGGCACCATTAGAGGCGCAAATGTTATCTACCGATTGGCAAAAGCCTTTCGTTTTTTCACCACCTCTGAGGGCCCGAGAGCTCACATTTGTAATGAAACTTTGTACTCTTAGATCGTTAAGTGTTGCTTTCTTCTTCACAATAAAAATAATTTTTATTCGAAAAAATGAACCACCCGGATTTTCCGGGGTTGGTAATCTTCATTAGCATGAGTCATCACTGCATACTTCTGCACCTTGTGAAATACAAGGATATGCTACAGAAGGGCAAGTCTTAAGTGTATTGACTCCTCCTTTAAAGTTGGTTCCACGAATATCGGTTACGAAACTGTTCACACGTAGTGAATCAAGATTTACTTTCTTTTTCATAAAGTTCAGTTTATAAGTGAACGTAATGCCTCGTCGCTATCATAAGGTATAATTAAGGTACCTCAGTGGTTGGATAAAGCATAGAAGTGATTAGCATGAGTCGTCACTGCATACTTCTGCGCCCTGAGATATACATGCTATATAAACTGACGGACAGGTCTTATAAGTGCCTGCTCCACCTTTGAAGTTTTTTGCACGAACATCAGTTACAAAACTGTTTACACGTAGCGAATCGAGATTTACTTTCTTTTTCATAATTGTTCAGTTTTTAAAATAGATATAATCTCAATCAGGTCTAAAGATAGATGGTAGGCATCTGATCCTAGGACCTGTATTATTGTATTAGGTTGGCTGTTTAACTAATAGGATAGGATTAGCAGGAATCGTCACTGCATACTTCTGCGCCCTGAGAAATACAAGGCATATTAACCGAAGGCTCACACTTTCTTGCTGAGCAATACCAGGTTTCGGGGGCTCCGCCCTTAAAGTCATTTGCGCGCAGGCCTGTCACAAAACTTTTAACCTGTAGTGAATGAAGTGATATTTTGTTCTTTTTCATATATGTGATCGTTTGCTGTTAATTTACGGTTTTTTCCGGCTATTAGTTTCGGTTTATTTTTATTTTTCAGAATAAATAAGGCTTCCATATTTGAATAATCAAATCCTTTCTAGGTAAGCTATTAATAACTTTTAGATGTACAATTTTACCTTATTTAATGTCTCTGGGTATATGGATTTATAAAGGCATGCGTAAAGGATAAGATTTAGGTGATATTAATATATGTATAAACATTATATTCTTTCTTTATCTATCACTTATTCCTTGGGTGTAGAAAAGATGACTGGTAATCGGAAGCTGCGTGCATTTTCTTTCAGACCACTAGGGTTAGCCCGCTCAAATACCAGGTAGCCGCGTTCATTTCCCGGAGATTCAAAGCTGATCCTGGTTGAAAAGGGAACAAACTCTTTGGTCATCCATTGACCTTCAGCCCGAGCCAGGGTGTCAGCGAGGATGTTTCCGTCCTTGTCCTCCAATCTGACCATGAAGCTTCCCTCGTTGTACCACTGGCCCCTGGCCTCACCTTTTATCTCTATTGGGCTCTGTACGTCGAGATTGGGCAAAGGCTGGTCTATTTTGATTAAATCTCCTATATGTGGCCTGGAATTGTCACTTTCGGAAAGACTGAGAGATTGCATAACAGCTGCTACTTCTCTGCGGCTGGCTTCGACTACGCTGCCGGAGTAAACCACACTA
The DNA here is from genome assembly GCF_041449215.1 of Roseivirga sp. BDSF3-8. Classification (NCBI taxonomy): domain Bacteria; kingdom Pseudomonadati; phylum Bacteroidota; class Cytophagia; order Cytophagales; family Roseivirgaceae; genus Roseivirga; species Roseivirga sp. BDSF3-8. The sequence goes on from NZ_JBGNFV010000001.1 coordinate 4,288,999, forward strand.
TCTCCCCCCATAGGGTCGCATGTGTCCATTGGTTTTGTCTCATCAGAAGTGGCTTCATAGCAGGTGGTCTTAAAATTTTCCAGACTATACTTTATCATTATAAACCCTTCTTCAGTCCATCCGGAGGGAGGGCTTTGAGGCCTTAGCAGATATGCCCAGGCTTCACCGTTTTGTAAGAGAAAACGAATGGAACGTCCTTTATTTACATCAAAGGGTGAAGGAAAGGGTAGTGCCTTATCCAATAGCCGCTCCTGCTGCGAGTGGGGTAATTCTGTGCCATAGCCCTCCGGATAAAAAGATACGTGAGATACTTCCGGCCCGGCGTGCAAATGTATAGGGGGCTCTGCGCCAGTGTCTTTCTTATATATGTTGATTACGGGGACAGGGGAGCCGGAGATATTTTCAAGAGCCGTCCATCCGTTAGGTAGGTCAAGAGATATGACGTAGGCCTCATTATGGTAGGGTTCAGGTTCAACTTTATCCGTAGGGTCTGTAGCAACCGGCTGCTCTGAAGTAGGGCTATCTTTGGTAGAAGGGGTGTCATCTTTTTTGCCGGAATTTTCTCCACAGGAGATAAGTGTAGACAAGATGGCCAAACTTATTAGTTGCGTAAAGCTGAGAATGGTTTTGCGATAGTAATAGATCATATTATTTGAAAAGGTGATTCGAAAAATTGTTTGATATGTTTCCAAAAAGTGGGTAAGCAGGAGGGACTCAGGTACCAGAAAAAAATTCTCATCCGGAGGGAACTTTTGTACAGCAAATGCGTATTTGAATCACCTGTAAATTAAAAAATCAAAAAAATGGAAGCAGTGGCCCTGACTAAAGAGCAAATTCATAATGTATGCCTGGAGGAGGTGAACACAAGGATACAGCGATTAAAAGAAGCCATCAAAGAGGCGCAGGAAGCTGCCAATAATGAGGATAAGAGTAGTGCCGGCGATAAATATGAAACGGGTCGTGCCATGGCACATATCGAGCGTGAGAAATATACAGGTCAGCTAAATGCGGTTCAGGACATGCGGTCTGTGCTGGACTCAATTAATGCTAAAAAAATGCGCGAAGAGGCGGTTTTGGGTAGTGTGATACGGACAAATTTGGGGATTTTTTACATAGCAGTTAGTCTGGGACAGATAAAGGTAGGGGGAGAGTCCGTATTTGTCGTGTCACCGGTATCCCCGATAGGGCAAGCTATGGCCTCAAAGAAAGTAGGTGACCAAATGGAATTAAATGGTCGCAACTACAGGATAGAAAGGATATCTTAAGACGCCGGCTAGCAAGGCGTTACCGGCAGGTACCAAATGGCCAGCTAAGAGAGCCTGAAAATTTAGCATTGGAATAAGACAGGATACCCTGGTTTTAATAGCAAACGGCTTAATCCCTCAATTTACTCTTAATACAGTGTGATTGAGGGTTTTTTTGTTGAAAGGTGAGTGAATTAATGTCGTACAAGTAGCAGTACAGGATTAATTCCTGTTTAGGCGAGTTAGCCTGCCAGACAGAGCAAACTTTCTTTGAAGAGGTTTTAATTAAAAGCATTAATATGGTAACTTTACCGTACCTTATCTGAAAGGAGGTACGCATGCTATTTTTATACCATCATATCGTCCCGCACTATTGCCGGTAATGCTTTCCGGTAAGCCTGCTGTAACCTGGAATCACTTTCCAGAGCAGGTATTATCCCATTCTACATACATTTATGTTTATTTCATGCCCATTATGGGCATGACCTTAATTTGAATTGCCATGTATACACTGGCTGATAAATACTACGTCAAAGCGGCGGATGAGTATCCCTTTAACCTTGAAGAGACTCTGGAAAACCTGGAGTATGCGCTGAGCTATGACCCTGAGCATGCGGCAGCAAACAGGCTGATGGGGGTAATGAAAAGAGAGGAACTAAAGGATTATAAGGGTGCTGAGGAGTGTTTCTGTCTGTCGTTGGCTACAGACCCTGATTCACTGGAAACCTGTGGCGAATACCTTCAATTACTTTTGATTCTGAAAAAAACGAAAGAAGCCCGGCGGCTGATCTGCTATATGGAAAAGCTACCAGGTGCAGATATTGCCCGTTTGCTGGCTGCCAGGGCCAGGCTGAGTGAAATGAGCCGTGCTTATGACGAAGCTCTCCATTTATTGAGGGAGGCTATGCTGGAGACGTGTTGTAGTACCTATATGATGTTTTTGGAAGAAGAGAAAGAGCGGGTACAAAGCAAATGCGAAATGCTCTCACAAATAAAGGCTGTTATTGTTTAATGGCCTTTTTTAGGCTTTTCTTAATCTCTTTCCTCTAATATCCCTTTAGGCCTGGCTATTTCTTTCCTTTTCAGCGCCATGCGTACCAATAGGTTATGTAGCCGGCTCAGAATAAGAGTTTATTCAGCTTATTTATTTCTTCTTTGCTCAGAAGGAGAGACTCTAAAGGAAGATGATGTGCCCCGAGCTGGTGGTGGTTCTTACTGGAGGTGTCAGGACAGATCCAGCAGCAGCGGGGCCGTATCAGCCAGGAGGCGTCCAACAGGCTTTCGGTAAAGCTGGAACTTCAGGCAGACTTTATGGCCGGACTATGGGTTCATCAAAATGAGAAGATGAAAAACGTGCTGGAGAAAGGGGATATTGAGGAGGCCATGAATGCAGCTAATGCCATTGGTGATGGATGACAGGCTGCAATGTGAAGCCTCCGGCAGAGTGGTACCGGAGTCATTCACACTGCACGTCTGTTGAGCGCATGGGCTGGCTTAAAAGAGGGTTTCAGACGGGGGGATATAGAGGAAGGTGACGCGTTTAGCTCTCCGACGCTTTAGAAGAGCCCTCGGGGGTTTTTTGGGGCTTGTCATCTTCATTGGCAGGGCTGGAAGAGCTGGTCTCATCTTCCTTATTTTGTTCCTGACCGGCCCGTTTCACGTTGCTTTCCATTTTCTCCAGGGAAAGCCCCATTCTCTTGGCACGCCTTTCCCAGTTTTGCCGCGCCAGTTGCTGCATGTCTTCTGTGGTGTCACTTTCATCCACTATTTCCATGCCCAGCAGTGTCTCTACGGCATCCTCTACAGTGGCTAGTCCCTCTAGTCCGCCAAACTCATCTACCACCAGTGCAACCTGCTCACGCTCAGCTAGGAGGGTGTCTATAAATGTGTGCAGCTTCAGATCTTCCCGTACCATAAGAATGTTGCGCTTGATATCTTTCAGCTGCTTATCACCATCCCCTTTAATAATAGCCTTGAGGACGTCATCCTTTAAAACGAATCCGTCGATGTTGTCCCTGGTTTCAAAATACACCGGATAACGTGAAAACGGGCGATCGCCAAATTTTTCGTAAAAGGCATTAATAGAAAGGTTTTCACGTGCTGCAAGTACCACTGTGCGTGGGGTCATAATATCATGTACGGTGAGCTTTTCGAACTTCAGGAGGTTATGCAGTATCCGGCTTTCGTTTGGCTTGAAAATGCCCGTTTCTGCCCCTAATTCTGCCATAGCTGTAAAGTCTGCCCGGCTAAAGATACTTCCCTGTGTGTCTTTCTTCAGCTTTTTGGTGATAAACTGACTCATCCACACGAGCGGAAAAAGCAGGGTGGTAATGATGTTTAGTGACTTAACGGTGAAAGGGGCGAGGTTTTTCCAATAGGTGGCGCCTATTGTTTTGGGGATAATTTCTGACAGGATCAGAATGGCAAGGGTCATTACAAAGCCCATTAGTCCCTCGGCAGATACGGGTAAGGTAATGCCAAAGATAACCATATCTCCTGAGCCCAGTGCCTGTTCGGCGACTGAGCCTACGCCGATGGCTCCTGCCGTGTGGGCAATGGTATTCAGTGAAAGAATGGCTGACAATGGCCTGTCGATATCGTCCTTGAACTGCCGTAATAAATCACCTGTCGTATTGCCCTGACTTTGCTGAATCTGTACATAACTGGGCGGGATGCTTAACAGAACGGCCTCCCATACGGAGCATAAAAATGAAATAACGATGGACAGTACTGCGAATAATATTAAGAGGGTCATATGCGATTAGTGTGCCTTAAAGTAAGCAAGCCTGCAAGTGAGCTAAATGTTTCACCAAAAAGCAAACATAGTGTAGTATTTTCTGCCCTGGCTTTTTTAGCGGGTTATTACAAGATTCAGCTGTCTGTTCTTATAAGGAGGGTGAAGTCACCAGCCTTTAGGGGATAAAACATGATATTTTTCCTGTATTTATTACCTGACTTCAACGTTGTTAGGGGCTTATATGACCTTAAAAATGATATAAGTCATACTTTACGGTTACTGTCTGGTATAGTTTCGCCACAGGATTTGAAAAAACGTGTGAAGAATGGAAAAACAGAAGGATCGTATGGCCAGGGTAAGTGAGGAAGCAGTAAAAACTGCGCAGGAAAGCTATGGCAGGTGTCTGGCTAACGGGAATATGTTAGAAAGTTTTTATGATAAATTCCTGTCGAAAAGCCCCTTGATAAAAGACCGATTTAAAGATACTGATTTTGAAAGCCAGTATAAGCTCCTGAGGCATGGTATTAATCTGATGCTTATGTATGCACAGGGCAATATAGCAGGGAAATCCGGGCTAGAGCGTATCAGGTATAGCCACAGTCGCGAGCAGATGGCCATACCTCCATATTCATACGACCTTTGGAAAGCGGCCTTGCTTGAGGTATTGCCGCTGCATGATCGTAAATATAATGCTGAGGTAAAGGCGGCCTGGTCTGAAGTAATGGACTTTGGGATAGAGCATATCCGAAGCGGATATTAGCGTTCTTATCAGAGCACAAGGAATTTTATTAATAAGCCACCGGCCAGCCATGCATAGGCTACGAATGCCAGGTACTTAAGGGTTTGCTCGAGGGTTTTGCTTTTAGGCGCCATTTCTTTGTGGTGCTTAACGTCTTTTCCCTTAAAGAATCCGATATAAATCAGTATGCCGCTAATGGCTAAAAAGGCCAGGTTTAACCAGAAGGTGTAATCAATCTTAAAGTGATCGGATTCTGTAATGCTCATCGTACCAGGGTCTGGTAGTGCGCCTGCCAAATTAAAGCCGTAATGCAGTAGGAGGGAGGCGCCTATGAGGGAACTGAAGAGCAGGAAAAGAATGAAAAATGACATTTTCCAACCGTAGTATTTGGCATTGATACGTAATACGGGAAATACTACGAGGTCACTAAATATAAACGCCATAACACCCGCAAAGCTTACTCCTTTGCTGAACAGAAGTGCGGCAAGGGGAATATTACCCATGGAGCCGATAAAGGTAAGAAAGGCAGCTACAGGTCCTACCACGGTGTGCTCGAGCAGGGTGAGAAAAGAATAGGACTCCACGTCTGTACCCGAATTGATAAAAAGGGTGCGGAAAAATGAATCGGGGACAAAGCCTTTGACTATACCGGCTATGGTAAAGCCGATGGTGACGTCTTTCCACACCATTTTCCACTCCATACCGTATTGCTTGCCTACCTTGGCCCAACTGGTGAAGGACTTTAGTTTCTGGCTTAGACTTTTATCATCCTCAGAGCTATGGTCTGAGTCACCCAGGTTTTCACGTGCTTTTTTTATCAGGTCTTTGGGGTTAATAAGGCGAATCAGAAGCCAAGAGGAAAGGATAAGGATAATTGCCCCTACATACTCGCCTACGACGAATTGCCAGCTTAAGAAGATGGAGATGATGATACCTAGCTCAATGACCAGATTGGTGGAGGCCAGTAAAAATGCAATGGATGAAATAAACCCTGCACCTTTTTTAAACAGTGCCTTGGTGGTAGCTAGTGCCGAGAAGCTGCAGGAACTGCTGATAAAGCCAAAGAAAGTACCCAGCGATATGCTTTTAAGGTTATCATCGCCCATAGTACGCTGCATACGCTCTTGGGTAACAAAGATTTGGATAAGACTGCTGACAGCATAGCCAAGGATAAAAGCCCATAGGGCCATCCAGAAAAATCCTGCAGAGGTCATGGCCGATTCGGCCCATCTTTCTAAAAAACTATTCACTGGTGATGTCGGATAGTTAGTGAAAAAATGATGTATGAAGTCAACTAGATAATAGCTGGCCGGGCATATTGTTTGCGGCAAAACATGGCAAAGAACCTTGAATCAAATGGGGGAAAGGTGGCGCTTGGAAGCAAAATATATATGAAGAAACAGGTAAAAGATGAACCAGAAATGGATGAAAAAGTATGTCAGCTAAAATTAAACCTGTGTCCTTTTTACTCTATCTAAGAAACGGAATATCAATTTTTTGTCTAATTCAGGTTTATTTTTTTCTAAAAAATATACATTTTAAATCAATTGTTTTTATTTTGACAGCTTATAAGCGGAAGCCGAAAAGCTTAACAGAGTAGGCACTATGAAAAACCAAAAACTGAGATGAAAAAGAAACTTAACCTGGAGTCTCTTGAAGTAAAAAGCTTTGTAACTAAAACTGAAGAAACTACTAAAACAGCCGTAGGTGGTTTCGATTATGGTACTGGTAACCAGATTTGCTCTGTTGAGCCTGAGTTCTGTAACTGGACTTATAACCGCTGGTGTGTTTCTAACGGTCAGTGTGATACATACGGAGCATTCTGCACCGCTCCTTACTAATTAGGAATATCGGAAATAATTTTGAAGCAGCCTGCTCACAAGCAGGCTGCTTTTTTTGCTTTTCAGGCACCCAGTAGTGCCGCATATGGGTCTTCCAACGCCTGGCAAATCCACCGTAAAAAGCGTGCACCTGCTGCTCCGTCGATAATGCGGTGGTCGTAACTCAGGCTCAGTGGCAGTACCTGTTTCGGCTCAAAGGTCTCTCCGTTATAAACGGGCTTTATTTCTGCACGGGCCACGCCCAGTATGGCTACCTGGGGGCTATATACGATGGGGGTGAAGTTAGTGCCGCCTATACCGCCCAGGTTAGATATGGTAAAGTTACCCCCGAGCATGTCATCAGGAGCCAGCTTGCCATCCCGGGCCTTTTCTGCCAGCCTGGTGATTTCTACAGATAGTTCAATCATATTCTTGCGGTCTGCATGCCGCACGACTGGCACTAAAAGCCCCTGTTCAGTATCCGCTGCGATGCCTATATGAACGTACTTCTTATAAACGACTTCTTCGTTTTCCATGTCCACGCTAGCGTTAAACTCAGGAAATTTTCTCAAGGCATTGGCTACTATTTTGGTAAGTATGGCCGTAACGGTCAGCTTACCGCCCGCCTCCTCGGCTTTTTCACTATGCTCCTGCCGGTAGGCCTCTATATCGGTAATATCTGCCTCGTCAAACTGGGTTACATGAGGTATGGTCTGCCATGCGCTGGTGGTATTCAGCGCGGTAGCCTTGCGTATGCCTGAAAGAGGTTTTCTTTCGGTGTCCCCCCATTTACTAAAGTCAGGGAGGGATGATGAGGTCGGAGTTTTGTCGCCACCGCCGCCTTTTTTGCCGGCGGCTTTTTCCACATCTTCTGAGGTAATGCGACCCTCGGGCCCGGTGCCTTCCACTGTAGTGAGGTCTACTCCCTGCTCCCGTGCCTGCCGGCGTACGCCCGGCGCTGCAGGGATGCCATCGTCTTCATTATCATCTTCTTTTACCTCATTATCTTTTTCCTCTCCATTACGGCTTTCGTTTTCATCCTGTCGGGGCCCGTCCCCATGGTATTTGTCCTTCTTCTTTTCTTCCGTGTCGTCTTTTTCAGCTTTGGTTTCTTTTTGCTTTTCGTCTTCTTCAGTCTTTTCGCTCTCTTCCTCACTTTCTTTTACCTCAGCCTCATCATCGTCAGTGTCAGTTTCGTCCTCTTCATCTTTGCTATCATCTTCCTTAGCCTCTTTACTTTCCTGCTCCTCCTCTTCAGCTTCTTTACCGGATTCGTCCTTTTTACTCTCCTCGTCATCTTCTTCTCCTTCCTCTTCTACCAGCAGGATGACGTCACCCACCTGCAGCTCGTCACCTTCGCTTATTTTAATCTCCGTGACCTTACCGCTGTGCGTCGAGGGCACTTCTACGGAGGCCTTGTCTGTTTCCACGACTATGATGGATTCCTCTTCCTGTATGGTATCGCCTTCTGATACCAGTATTTCTGCGACTGTGGCGGTATCTGCTCCTTCGGATATCTGAGGTACTTTTACTTCTGTAGGCATATTTGGTTTGGTTGTGAGGTAGTCAATTAGTTTAGCAGGATCAGGCTGTGCGGGGGTTAGGTTTGTCTGGAGCCATATCAAGGTTGTCCGCTGCCTTAACCAGTTCTTCCGGTTCCATGTCTCCGTTTCGGGTTAGTGCATATAGGGTGGCATATATGATATGGCGGTGGTCTACTTCGAAGAAGTCGCGCAGTGCGGCTACGGTATCGCTTCTGCCGAAGCCATCTGTACCAAGTACGGTGAGGTGGTTCGGAAACCACTGGGCCACGGAGGCAGGGAGGGCTTTTACATAGTCTGAGGCGGCTACAAACACGCCTTCTTCATCCTGCAGGCACTTCTGAATGTGGTTTGGCTCCATTTCTCTGGCCATCACCCGTCTGTTTTCCCGTTCTGCATCGATAGCATCATCATACAGGGCTTTGTAGCTGGTGATGCTCCACACATCTGTGGCTACGCCATATTCTTCTTCCAGCACGTGGGCGGCCTTTTGTACTTCCTGCATAATGGCCCCGCTGCCAAACAGGTGGGCCCGCCGCTTTTTATTTTCAGAGGAAGTGGCACGGTAGCGGTAGAGGCCTTTGAGTATGCCTTCTTCCACGCCTTCGGGCATCTCGGGCATAGGCCTATTGGCATTGGTGACGGTGAGGTAGTAAAAGGTGTCTTGCTTTTGGATATACATTTTTTTGATGCCTTCACGTACGATGACTGCCAATTCAAAAGCAAATGCCGGATCGTACGCATGTAGATTGGGGTAGGCCATGGCATAGAGGTGGCTGTTGCCATCCTGGTGCTGCAGTCCTTCACCGGATAGACTGGTACGTCCGGAAATACCTCCAATAAGGAAGCCTTTGGCACCTGCATCGGCGGCGGCCCAAATAAGGTCGCCGGTACGCTGGAAGCCAAACATGGAGTAGAAGAAATAGAAGGGGATGGTATTGATGCCATGGGTGAGGTAGGCAGTGCCGGCAGCGATGAAGCTGCTCATACAGCCGGATTCGGTAATGCCTTCTTCGAGTATTGCGCCTTCTTCGGATTCTTTATAATAGAGCAGGCTGTCTTTGTCCACTGGCTCATACTGTTGACCATGGGGAGCGTAGATGCCTACTTTTCTGAAAAGGGACTCCATACCAAAGGTGCGGGACTCATCAGGAATGATAGGAACGATGAGATCAGCAAAGTCCTCTTGCTTTAGCAGCTTAGTCACTATTTGTACCATGGCCCCGGTAGTGTTGGCCTCTGAGTCTCCGGAGCCTTGCAGTAAGTCTTCGAACACTGAATTGTCGGGTTCCGGAAGCTTTTCGCTATTATCTTTCCGTACAGGAAATGCGCCGCCTGCTTCCTCCCGCTTTTTCATCAGGTATTGATGCTCGGCACTGTCCTTTTCAGGTCTTACAAAAGGCAGGTCGTCAAGGTCTTCGTCGGCAAGGGGCACCTGAAAGCGGTCGCGGAATTGCTTGAGGGCATCGTCTTTCAGTTTTTTGGTTTTGTGGGTGACATTGCTTGCCTCGCCGGATTCGCCCTGGCCGTAGCCCTTCACGGTCTGGGCTAGTATTACTGTAGGTCCTTCTGTATACTTCATGGCCTGCTTATAGGCCTGGTAGACTTTTATTGGATCGTGACCTCCGCGGCGCATGGCTTTAATGTCTTCGTCGGTAAGGTTTTCTGCAAGCTTTTGCAGTTCCGGATCCTGCCCAAAGAGGTGCTCGCGTATGTAGGTTCCATCCTCGTAGGCATATTTCTGTAACTGACCGTCGGGCACTTCTGTGAGGTGCTTTATTAGCTTTCCGGATGTGTCTTTTTGAAATAGCTTGTCCCACTCACTGGCCCAGAGTACTTTGACTACATTCCAGCCTGCTCCGCGAAATAGGCCTTCCAGTTCCTGCACCACTTTAGTGTTGCCGCGTACGGGTCCGTCGAGGCGCTGCAGGTTGCAGTTTACAACAAAGATGAGGTTGCCCAGCTTTTCACGTCCGGCCAGGGCGATGGCGCCTGTGGCTTCCGGCTCGTCCATTTCGCCATCACCGAGGAAGGCCCATATCTTCTTAGCATCGTGGTCCTTTAAGCCTCTTTTGCACAGGTATTTGTTGAAGCGCGCCTGGTAAATAGCCATGATAGGCCCGAGTCCCATAGATACGGTGGGGTAGGTCCAGAATTCCGGCATAAGCCGCGGGTGCGGGTAGGAGGTGAGTCCGCCTTCGGGCAGTAGTTCCCGGCGGAAGTTTTCCAGCATCTGGTCGTCAAAGCGGCCTTCCACATAAGCCCGTGCATAGACGCCGGGGGAGGCATGGCCCTGAAAATAGACCATATCGCTAAGCCCCGCTTCATCTACCCGGAAGAAGTGATTAAACCCTACCTCGAACAGGTTGGCGGCCGAGGCATAGGTGGAAATATGTCCGCCGATGCCTTTTTCTTTTTGATTGGCTTTCATTACCATGGCCATGGCATTCCAGCGGATCATGCCTGTGATCTTTTCCTCCAGATCAAGGTCGCCAGGGTACTCATCTTCCTGGTCAGGAGCAATGGTATTGATATAGGGCGTCTGAAGGGCCGGAGGGGCTATGCCCCGGGTACGGGCGTGTTGCAGAAGCAGATCGAGCAGTTCGGAGGCACGTTCTTCAGACTCATGATCAATGACCCACTTTAGTGAGTCGAGCCATTCTTTATTCTCTATTGCTTTGGTATCGGTTTCTTTTTTTTCAGCCATTGGAGGGTTCGGGTCTTTATAAGATAGCTAGGGGCTTACAGGTTTAGCCCCTTCCATCATACAAGACGCCAGTCTCCTATTTGTTTATGTAACTGATTGCTTATTAATGGATTAAATATTAGTTGGGAAAAAGTATAATTCCGGCAGGTGGCCTCTTTAAGAAAAGGAAGGGAACGTAAAAGGGGCTGCCACAAAAAGAAAGAGGCTGCCTTTTGAGACAGCCTCTTATTGATTCTAACCTTTGGGGTAAATACTCTCAGGATTTAACCAGCTGTTTTTCTTCCTTACTCTTCTTATTTCCCAGGAAGATAATGACACCGGCAGTAAAGAACATGATAAGGCTATAGATGGCGGGAGGAATGGCCATTTGGGAGTTGCCAATGATGGTGGCGGCAATGGCTATGCCGAGGGTGCCGTTTTGAATGCCTGTTTCTATTGAGATAGTGGTGCTCTGGCGACTATTGAGCCTGAGGATGCGAGAACCGAAGTAGCCGATGGCGAGCATGACAAGATTGAGGCTGAGGGCGACCGGGCCGGCTTCTACAAAAAAGCCTATTACATTGGCTCTTTCTTTCAGTATGGCGGCGAAAATAATAGCTACTAGTAATATCGCGGACATAACTCTTACCGGTCTCTCCATTCGCCCGGCAAAGCGTACGGACCTGCTCCTAATCAGCATGCCTATGGCTACGGGAATTAGGGTGATAATAAGTACACTGAGCACGGTCTTAAGTACATCCAGTTGCTGCTCCTGGCCGGTGGGGATGAACTCCACTATGGCAAAATTAACGATGAGTGGAATAGTGATAACTGCTAATAATGATGAAAATGCCGTGAGTGTAATAGAGAGGGCGGTATCACCTTTTGCGAGGTGGGCAATAAGGTTGCTGGTGGCCCCACCGGGACAGGCGGCGAGTATCATGATGCCTACGGCGAGTTCTGCCTCAAGATTCCAGGCTTTACATAGTAAGTAGGCTACGAGGGGTAATAAGACTAACTGACACAACAGGCCGGCGGTAGCGGCCTTCGGATACAGGAATATACGCTTAAAATCGGCAGGCGTAAGGGAGAGCCCCATACCGAGCATGATGATGCCCAGTGCCAGAGGTAATAGTACGGCGGTAAGAATGCTGGATTCCATAGTGGTTGTATCAATTTTTCCCCTAAAAGTAGGAAATTATTCATATCCAATACCGGGTAATATGGCGTGTAGTACTTACATGGGCAGTAGGAAAGTGACAATTGATGTCAATCTCTGAATAGGGCTTTTAAATTGTCAGTTATTAATGGTGAATTGTTAATTAGTGTCAATTCCTGATTAGTGTTGACCATTTTTACTAATAATTAACCACTATCAATTAAACCTATCGCGGTATTCCGCCGGACTTAGCTTCTTATAGCGTTTGAAGAGTTTACTGAAGTGGGAGTAGTTATTAAAACCACAGTCATAGTAAATTTCTTTTAACTGCTCTGAAGGATTTTCTCTGATAAGACGGGCAGCAGCTTCTATTTTTTCCTGATTAATAAACTCCAGGGGGCTAAGGCCGAATTCGTTTTTAAAGCAGCGAAAAAAGTGTGAACTGCTCATACAGGCTTTTTCACTAAGAGTATCCACATCAAATTGCTGCGAAATATTATTTCTGATAAACTCCACCACGTTCGCAAGCCTCACATCTGTATCAGATTTGTGCTGCGGGTTATCCAGGCTGCGGAGGCTTCTGGCCTGTACCAGGCGTACGATAAGCTCCTGCAGCAGCAGATCCACGAAAAAGTCCTTGGCAGGATTATTCTCCATAAAGATGAACACCAGCCGGTTAATTATCTGATGGAAAGCCTCTGAATTAGTAAAGCGGAGATTGCTCAGGTTATAATCGAGCAGAGGTAGCCGTTCCGATTGGCGGGATTCGTTAAGCCTGTCCAGTACATTCGAAAACTTACCCTGGTCTATTGTTAGGGCCGTGCACTGGGTGGGCGTGTTCTCCGTCGCATCCGGAAAGGTGATATTCATATTTTCGTAGGCGGGCATCACGACTGACTCACCGGGGAGAAAATCAAACTGATCATAATCACGGATATTCATGATCTTACGGCCCTTGATCATACTGGCTATTACGGGGGCAGAAAACTCCAGGTTTACATTCTGAACCTCCCGGCTGGTTTCAAAAATGTGCAATTCTGCCTGGTTTACGGTGAAGCTGGTGCGGTTTTCTACCAGGGACTGCAGAGACCTGGTCTTATCAAATTTACCGGGTAGGATAATTGACATATAAATTTTGGGTAAGTGCCTGTTCTAAAAAATATTCACCTGAATTAATATACTAATTTATATGGTTTTATTAACCAATCCTCTCATAAGCAAAATATTGATATGATCGCGCATTTGAATGATACGATCGTATAAGCCAAATGGGTTTTCAATAGGTAAATTGAATCTGATTGAAACAGTTCTAAAGTTCTTTTTAAACTCATAAACCCTTCATACTACATGGATACAGCCATTGAAACCCAAAAATCGACGATCCAAAAACCAAAATTCAAGGACCAATACGAGAACTTTATAGGCGGAGAATGGGTGCCCCCCACCAACGGTGAGTATTTTGACAATATCTCACCTGTAGACGGTGCTGCATTTACCCGCATTCCCCGCTCTACCAAAGAAGATATAGATAAAGCCGTCACAGCAGCCTGGAAGGCAGCCAAAACCTGGAACAGAACATCGGCCACAGATCGCTCCAATATATTGCTGAAAATAGCTGATATCATGGAGAAGAATGCCGACCAACTGGCCAAAATAGAAACCTGGGATAATGGTAAGGCTGTTCGTGAAACCAAAGCGGCAGATATACCTTTGGCCATAGATCACTTCAGGTATTTTGCCGGAGTGATCAGGGCTGAAGAGGGAAGCATGAGCGAGCTTGACAGCACTACTGTTTGCATTAATGTAAAGGAGCCGCTAGGTGTAGTAGGCCAGATTATCCCCTGGAACTTCCCCATCCTTATGGCGGCATGGAAAGTAGCTCCGGCGCTGGCCGCAGGCAACTGTATCGTACTTAAGCCCGCTGAGCAGACACCAGTAGGCATTCTGCTCCTGGCCGAGATGATACAGGATGTATTGCCTGCCGGCGTACTCAATATTGTAAATGGGTTTGGCGTGGAGGCAGGCAAGCCACTTGCCTCGCACCCTGACATATGCAAAGTAGCCTTTACGGGGGAGACCACCACAGGCCAGCTTATCATGCAGTATGCCTCTAAAAACATCATACCTGTTACGCTTGAGCTGGGCGGCAAATCACCAAATGTCTTCTTTGAAAGCGTAATGATGCACGATGATGAGTACCTGGACAAAGCGGTAGAGGGTGCCGTTATGTTTGCACTGAATCAGGGCGAGGTTTGTACCTGTCCCTCACGTATGCTGGTGCAGGAAAGCATCTATGATCGCTTCATGGAAAAGGTAATTGCCCGAACTGAAGCCATCAAAATGGGTCACCCTTTGGAAGACGACACCATGATGGGGGCCCAGGCTTCTAATGATCAGTATGAGAAAATTCTCAATTACATTAATATTGGTAAAGAAGAAGGCTGTGAGGTACTTGCAGGCGGTGGCGCTGCCGCAGTGGACGGACTGAGCAGTGGCTACTACGTTAAGCCTACGATCCTGAAGGGTAATAATAAAATGCGGGTATTCCAGGAGGAGATATTCGGACCTGTAGTGTGCGTGACCACCTTTAAGGATGAAGCAGAAGCTATCGAAATAGCGAATGATACTCTATATGGACTTGGCGCCGGTGTATGGACCCGCGATTCACACCAGGCCTACCAGGTAAGCCGTGAGATTCAGGCAGGCCGCGTATGGGTCAATTGCTACCACCTATACCCCGCACATGCTCCATTCGGTGGCTATAAAAAATCTGGTATTGGTCGTGAGAACCACAAAATGATGCTGGACCATTACCGGCAGACGAAAAACATGCTCATCTCGTATGACAAAAATCCTATGGGCTTCTTTTAGTAAGTAGCCCCGGGCTTTCCTTTAATCGTTCACACTGACAATCAGACTGCCGGGTAGTTTAATAGCTATCCGGCTAGTCTTTTTTTACCAACCTGACATAAACCAACGATCATGGTACAACGCGTACAAATAACCGACGAAGCCAAAGAGGTAGTGGAAAAGTTGAAAAAGCAGCATGGAGACCTGTTATTTCATCAAAGCGGGGGCTGCTGCGACGGCTCCTCTCCCATGTGCTATCCGGCTGATGATTTTATGATCGATGATAATGATGTACTGCTCGGACACGTCGCCGGCTGCCCTTTCTATATGTCGAAATTCCAATACGAGTACTGGAGGCATACGCAGCTTACTGTAGACATTACCCAGGGTCGCGGCAGCAGCTTCTCAGTGGAGATTCCCCTCGGCCTCCGCTTCGTCACCAAAAGCCGGCTCTTCACAGAACAGGAAAACGCCTTGCTGGCGGACAGGAGCAATTAGGTTGCCTCTCGCAAAGACGCTAAGTCGCAACGAGTAAGCATAACTGCGGATAGTGAAAAGATCAACGCTAATCAGGGATTAACCATTGAGACCCATTCTCCATTATCATTCTCCTGTGTAGCTGACTTTCCAGATGACGTTGCCGTCGTCGTCATTTACCAGGAGGTCGCCCTGTGGGGTTATGGCTACGCAGACGGGACGGCCATATACCTCTGAGTCGCTTTCATCGGCCATAAATCCTGTGAGGAAGTCCTGGGGTTCGCCTGTAGGTTTTCCATTTTCAAAAGGGACGAAAACTACTTTGTAACCGCTGAGGTTTGCCCTGTTCCATGAGCCGTGCTGGCCTACAAATGCACCATTCCGGTACTGTGCGGGAAATTGCTCAGCATCATAAAATACAAGACCGAGCGAGGCGGTGTGAGGACCTACAGAAACATCAGGAATAATGGCACGCTCTACCAGCCCGGGAGCTTCTCCGGCCCTGCGGGGGTCTACTATCTGGCCATAGTAGGAGTAGGGCCATCCGTAAAAACCGCCTTTTTGTACGCTGGTGATATAATCCGGAACAAGGTTGTTCCCCAGTTTATCGCGTTCGTTTACTGCGGCCCATAGCTGACCGTTGGCGGGGTTCCAGTCTATCCCTACGGGATTGCGCAAGCCACTTGCGTATATGATTTCGTTGTTACCGTCAAGGTCGGTCACAAGGATGTTAGCGCGGCGTTCTTCCTCTTCCATGCCATATTCGCCTACGTTGCTGGCCGAGCCAACGGCTATGTATAGCTTGTCTTTTGCTTCATTGGTAATGACATTGCGGGTCCAGTGGTGATTGTAGCCTCCGGCGGGTAGGGATACGATCTTTTCGCCGAGGTCTTTGTCAATAGAGGTTTGGCCTTCTTCGTACGGGAATTTATATAGTCCGTCTGTATTGGCTACATAGAAGGTGTTCCCTACCACGAGCATGCCAAAGGGCTGGTTGAGACCGTCTATGAAGGTTTCCTGCATATCCACCTGACCGTCGCCGTCAGTATCGCGAAGGAGGGTAATGCGATTGGCTCCGCCATCATCATCTGACTCTGATACGAATATGTCATTATTAGGTGCTACGTAGCTCCAGCGTGGATGCTGGAGGTCATCGGCAAAGCGGGTCACGGTAAAGCCGGGAGGGGCGTCGGGCGTCTCCCCATCGGGCCACCCCACGAGTTCACTCCGGTTCTCGACGGACTCAGTGGCGTAGGGAGCGGGTAATATCAGTGATCCTACAGCAGTCTGTACCGTATCGGATCCATACTCTGCAGCGCTTGCCTCAGATGTGGAAGAAGTGGAGGAGTTACAGCTACCCGCAAAAAGGCCCAATCCTATAAATATGGCAGATAGGGCAGACGGGCGGTTACCCGACGTAAAAAGTCTTTCTGTACGATCGCGCATAAGAAAAAAGTAAGGTGTGAAAAATGTATCGAAAGATTCTTAACGCGGGATGGTGTGTGTCTGTTTATGAAATTGTCTAAACCATGATTGTGAAGGATTATTGGGATTGCCTTGATTTTTTTGGTGGTTGTGACGATGCTGAAGTGCTTTTATCTCATCTTTCTGTCTTGACCTTGATTGTGAAGGATTTTTTGATTGCCTTGATTTTTTTTGGGAGGTGACGGAGGCTTGGCCCTATGGATGGATTTTCAGGCTATTGTTGTGCACCCGTTTAAACTGCAGGCTTCGGGCACCGAAATTTAATAGCAGGCCTATTTCCATATGGTAGGCTTCTACATAATTCATGGCCTGGGCCAAATGTACATCCTCGAGTCGGATGACGGCTTTTAGCTCTACCATTATCAAATCTTCTACAAAGAAGTCGACTCTGCGTGTGCCTACGTCACGCCCCTTATAAAGTAGCGGCAATTCCTTTTCCCGCTCATAACCAATGCCCTGCATCTCAAACTCAATAGCCAAAGCACGCTGGTATACTATTTCCTGAAAGCCATTACCCATCACCTTATGCACTTCCATTGCGGCCCCTATAATCTTGCCAGTGAGCTCCTGGTGTTTCATATTGTCTTAACCTTGATTGTGAAGGATTTTTTGATTGGCTTGATTTTTTTTGAGGTGGTGATGGAGGCTTTGGTTCTTCTGCCTCATGCTTTTTTTTTAAGAGGGCGAATTTAATGAAATTGTCTTAACCTTGATTGTGAAGGATTTTTTGATTGGCTTGATTTTTTTTTGGGGTTGGTTATGGAGGCTTTGTTCTTCTACCTCATGCTTTTTTTTTAAGAGGGCGAATTTAATGAAATTGTCTAAACCATGATTAGAAAGGATTATTGGGATTAGCTTGATTTTTTTGGAGGTGGTGACGGAGGCTGAAGTGCTTTTGCCTTATCTTTCTGTCTTAACCTTGATTGTGAAGGATTGCTTTGATTAGCTTGATTTTTTTTTGGTGGTGGTGACGGAGGCTTTGGTTCTCTGATTTTCACATTGATATGATAAAAAAAGGCCGGATAGATCCGGCCTTTTTCTCTGTCTGATATGGGTTAATACATCATCTTTTGATAAACTTGAGTGTCTTGCCACTTTGCAGCTCGCGGACCATGTAGGTGCCGGGGTGGAGGCCACTTACGTCTACTTGTGTAGTGGTTTGTGGATGCAGTGTGCCGCTTCTTACCTCAGTGCCTCGCATATCGTATATGGCATATGCCGAGGCTTCCTGCGCGCTTTTGATACTAAGGTACTGACTGGCTGGATTAGGGAATATGACTAGCTCGTTGGTGTTGAGGTCATCCCCTAATGCTGTGGGAGCGGTGCGGGCCCCTCCGGTGCTGCTAATACGGAGCCAGTTTATATTATAGCCTGCCACGGGGGTTTTGATGGCAAGCTGCTGCTGGCCGGCATTCAGGTTTACGGTGTGGGATACTGTGGTCCAGTTCTGCCATCCACCGGTGTTGGGTACGTTTACCTGACCGAATACGGTGCTCCCTCCTGCCTGCTCCAGTTGCACGATGCCACCGGTGTTAGGACTTGCTACGCGGTACTCCACTCGATAAGTGCCGCTGGCAGGTAGGTTAACATCGTATACAAGCCATCCGTCATTGACGAGGTAGCCTACATTCTGACCGCCTTCAGAGCAGGCTTCGGTCTGCATCTGACCGGACTGTAAGGCGAAGTTTTCCGCTTCTATCTGTTGAGAGAACCCACCGCCGGGCAGGCTGCCGCCTATTTGGGCAAAGGTGGCGTCGGCAAATCCTACGGAGCCGCTTACGGACTCATTGTAAAGCAGCCCTCCGCGGTGGCGTATGTAGCGGCCGGGGAAGTTGTAGGACTCAAAGGATACTTTATTGCCATCGGCCAGGCCGGCACGGGGGTACCAGGTGGCATCGGCAGCAAAGAGGCCTGAGCCATTGTTGGCATCCAGCCATATTTCCCCGCCACGATGGCGCAGGTAGCGTCCGGGTTGGTTGCGTGATTCAAAGGATACTCCGGCACCAGCGAGGCCGGGCACCATATTCCACTCTTTATCTGCTACTGGGCTTACGTTACTGTTAATGCGTGCCCGGCCGCTGCTAGCGTGCCTGATGTAGGAGTTAGGAAAGTTGTGACATTGCCACTGGGTGTAGTTGCCGCCTCCGCCAGAGCCAAGCCCGGCAAATCCACCAACTGTAATTTTTATATTATTGGGGTTTGGGGTGTGAATAGTGGCCGATCGGTCGAACACATCATCATATGCAAAGGCATAGGTGAGGCCATCATAGCTTATGCTGTTCTGGTGTAGAAACTTTGCATACCAGTTGTAGGGCCATGTCTGGTAGTAGCGGCTTATGTCTCCAAAGTCCTGGTAGGTACCGGAGGGGGCATTGAGGTCAATGGCGTGGCGAGTGATGGCCGCTACGAACTGTGCCTGTACTACGAGGTCCCACTGGCCGCCGGTTGCCAGCACGCCACTGCCTTCCATTGCTTCCAGTGTGGTGGGCTTACCGGGAATAATGGCTACCTGTCCGTCACCATCGCGGGTGAATACAAACTGGCTGCCTTGCACCCGGCCGCGCCATACGCCTGCCTGGCCGGAGTTAAATACAAGTTCATCTGTGCTGTACTTGTTCCAAATGGCATCTATGTAGCCTTGCAGAAAGTTAGTAGGAAAGGCGGATGTCTTGGTTGGGAAATGAATCATGCCATCCTGGGGATCATACAGGCTCTGAAATTCCGAAGGAGCCTGGTTTTGCCAGTCCTGCAGGATCTGCTGGTGGGTTTTAAGCTCACCTACTTTTTTGTAGAAGTCGGTACCCCATACTTCCAGTCCCATTGGATACTGGTAGCTGTCTACACGCGAGGTGTTGCACCACAGCCCGAAGTCATTGTACGTCAGTTCGACGAGTTCGAACTTAATGCCCTGGTTGGGGTCGGTTTCGTTCTGCAGATTAGGTGCTGCATACCCCTGGGGGTCGCCATCATAGCCGAAGAAGTAGAGGAATAGCTGGCTCTGGAATGATATCATGATCCGGCAACCTGCTATTTTAGGGATATTCACGGTATTGTTAGGAATATCACTTAGTCTGCGGAAGCAATTGGCATACAGGCCGTTTTCACCAGGCCCGTAGTTCCCGCCGTACACGGGGCCCTGCACGGTATTATCCGACTGGCTCATGGGGTTTACCTGCCCGGTAACGGGGTCTACCCATACATGCCCGCCGGTAATGCCTACTATAGCCACGTATACTTCGCTGTCGGCATATTCTGAGTTGTTCGTAATTTCATAGGGGAGGGTCTGTGCCATTACCGAATGGGTGAATAGCATCAGTGCTCCCAGGAGCAGGCATCTTAGCATGCCTGCCAGGGTTTGGTTGTGATTAGTTTTCATTTATAGGAAATTTAAAAAATGGCAAGCGTCCCTGTTGGAGGCAATAGTGCCTCCAACAGGTAGTATGCCTTAGGTAGTGGGATTACTTTTTGATGAATCGGAGGCTGCTGCCGGAGGTCATCTCCTGTAGCATATAGGTGCCGGGCTGCAGGCCGGACACGTCTACGGGTCCCTGACCTGTGATGCCACTTTGTGCTTTGCGGCCCATCATATCAAATATGACGAATTCTGTGCCAGGAGCCAGTCCTTTAATACTAAGCTCGTTATGCGCCGGATTCGGGTAAGCGCTAAGCTCCTGCAGTCCTTGTGCGGTAAAGTCTGCGGGCTCGCCTATACGTGCACCTGGACTGCTGATACGAAGCCAGTTGATGTTATAGCCGGCCGTAGGAATATAAATGGCCAGTTGCTGCTGTCCAGCACTCAGGTTTACCGTATGTGATACGGTGGTCCAGTTCTGCCAGCCGCCGGTGTTAGGTACGCTTACCTGTCCGTAGACGGTGCTCCCCCCTGCTCTTTCCAGTTGGATTGCGCCGCCATTGTTAGGGCTGGCTACACGATACTGTACATTGTAGGTGCCGGAGTAGGGCAGGTTCACGTCATAGACCAGCCAGCCGCCATTAGCGAGCCATCCTACATTCTGCCCGCCCTCGGAGCAGGCTTCTGTCTGCATCTGGCCGGACTGTAAGGCGAAGTTCTCAGCCTCAATGAGTTGAGCGAAGGTACCTCCGCCTCCTGTGCTGCCACCGCCCTGGTATACACGTACATAGTCCACATACATTTTTGCAGGGAAGGCATTATTATCGACACTAAAGCCAGGCCAGTTGCCTCCGATAGCCATGTTGAGGATAATAAAAAATTTGTTATGAAACTCGCTGGTGCCGTTCACACCGTTCTCGATGTTTACCTCATGGTACTGTACCCCATCGAGGAACCACCTGATGCTGCTGGCATTCCACTCGATGGCATAGGTGTGATAGTTAGTGACGCTGGCACCTGTATAGCCGCCGTAGCTGGCGTAATTACCATTATTATCCTGCCAATGAATGGTGCCGTGTGTGGCCTGCTCGGTATTCACGTGCTCCATGATGTCGATTTCGCCACATGCCGGCCAGCCGACGGAACTGATGTTGTCGCCCAGCATCCAGAATGCGGGCCACACACCGGTAAATGAGGGCATGGCGATGCGCGCTTCTATGCGACCGTAGCGCCATGATTTACGCCCCTGCGTTTTCATACGTGCAGAGGTGTAGTTCCTGCCACCGTAGTTTTCGCGGCGGGCCGTAATTACGAGGTTACCGTTCTCCACGGAAGCGTTTGCACGGCGGTAGTACTGGAGCTCGTTATTGCCCCAGCCATTTGATCCGGTACCGGTTTCAAAAACCCAGTCCGGGCTGATGCTGCCACTGAAGTTGTCTTCCCAGACCAGTTGCCAGTTTTGGGCTTCAGAATCGGAAAAAGGCAGAATTAGAAAAGCGATGAATAGAAATAATGGAGCGAAGGTCCGCCCTAAGGCAGTGGATCCGCCTGGGTAAAGTTTTTTCATAGTCAAGTTGTTTATTCATTAAAACATTGCACGACTGCATAGCACGTAGCCGTGCCATAGCCATCGATCAATGGCTACAGGTCTCCTGCATGCAGCACAATTACTGCTCACAAGAATTTCATGGGTTATTCAGGTAAAGTCATAGCTTGACCATGAAGGTCAGCTATAGGTAGGTACTGTGTCTTTCATAGCGGTTGAAGCCATAGAGAATCAGGTACCGGAAAAGCACACTCAGGTGCTCAGCTAAAATGTATCGATTAAAAAAATCACCGGCGATTACAATCACATTATAGCTATACGCTATTTATTTGTCAACTATGAGTTAATGACATGTAACCTGTGATAAATCAGGAAAAATAGGCTTTGAATGTGTTTTTAGGCGGTTTTGTCACTGTTTACTTCCCGGGGTAATACAATTACCATTGTACAATGGGATAATTGTCAGGGTAATAATTGTTTGTGTGTTTAGTTTGGTTAGACTGTGCGGAATGAGATGGGAAGGGCGTGATTGTCTAAACCATGATTTATAGGATTTACTTGATTGGCGTGATTAAGTTCGGTTTTTGGCCGGGGCAAGTCGGGATGAATCGCGGCTCTACGGGTTATGTAGTGCGATTTTTAGGGTTTTCTTGATTACGATTATTGTCTAAACCCTGATTTATTATAGGATTTACTTGATTGGCGTGATTTTCTGTGGCGTGATTTCGGAGTTGGGAGGATTGCCTTTATTGTCTAAACCATGATTTTTGGGATTTATTTGATGGGCGTGATTAATTTTGACTCCGTCATTTTACTATCCGCTACAAGTCGGGATGAATCGCGGCTCTACGGGTATAGGGTTTTCTTGATTGGCGTGATTTCATCTTTTGCCAGGGGTAAAATTATCGCTCCTTTCAGCGCAGATGCAAGATGGTGAAGGTCGTTAGGTCTGTGGGGTTTATATAAATAGTACAATTATAGACTTGCAATGAGGCAGGGGCGAAGGCAGGGCGAACGTAGGATGGACTCAAGTAAGACTATAAGCGAAGGAGAAGCGAAGCAGAACCGTAGGATGAGCGAATCAGAAGCGAAGGGTTAATAAGGCCAATAAAGCAGATTTATGGCAAGAGTGACATATTATGGAGTGGGTCAGTGTTGTAAAAGTACAAAAATAGGGCGATTTCAAAGGGTTGTGCTCATTGTCTAAACCATGATTTATAGGATTTTCTTGATTGGCATGATTAAGTTCGGTTTTTGGTCGGCGCAAGTCGGGATGAATCGCGTCTCTACGGGTTATGTAGTGCGATTTTTAGGGTTTTCTTGATTACGATTATTGTCTAAACCCTGATTTATAGGATTTGCCTGATTGGCGTGATTTTCTGGGGTGTGATTTCGGGGTTGGGTAGATTGCCTTTTTTGTCTAAACCCTGATTTATAGGATTTTCTTGATTGGCATGATTAAGTTCGGTTTTTGGCCGGGGCAAGTCGGGATGAATCGCGCCTCTACGGGTTATGTAGTACGATTTTTAGGGTTTTCTTGATTACGATTATTGTCTAAACCATGATTTTTGGGATTTATTTGATGGGGGTGATTAATTTTGACTCCGTCATTTTACTATCCGCTACAAGTCGGGATGAATGGCGCCTCTACGAGGGTGGGTGAGGAAATACAGGCTACTATACCAGCCCCTTTATTCAATAATTCTATTAATCTATTATTCAATTACTCAACAATTCACTCATTCTCTCATTCAAAATTCACTCATTAACTATCACTGTCCTATGCTTTTCTCCATCAGTATGCGCCAGACGTTCATGTGGAGCCATGTGTCGTAGTTTTTAAGGTGGCTGTATTGGGGGAGTTTTACGGATTGGGGGATATCGAAGAAGGGGGTGCCGTCGTTAAGGGCCTGCTCTACGGCGGCGTAGAGGTCGCGGAAGTAGTTTTGCATGAGGGTGAGGTCGCTGCGGTCGCCTATGGCCCGTAGGTGTGAGAAGTAGGCCTCATCGAAGTCAAGCTTCTGTATCTCTTGCAGGTGCTGTACCCAGTTTCGGGGTGAGGCGTCCGGCAGGTAAGCGTATAGCACGCGGTCGGGCACGACGAGGTCGATGATGAACACGGCATTGTGTTGGGGAAAGCGGAAGACTGTCATGCCATTGCCGTGGTTGTAGCCGTAATAATATAGCTCGATGGTGTGCCCTCCGTAGGTGAATGTCGCATAGTCTCCCTGCCAGGTGCTGTCGGGCATGAGTACGTCCGGGTTGGGGGCTATATTGTCTGCAGCCTTCTGATGGCTGACGATCTTTGCGCCCTGGTCTTTAAATACCCGGGCTCCGCTGATGTGGTCCCAGTGATTGTGACTGTAGAAAACATAGGTGACGGGCTTTTTGGTGAGGCTACGGATAGCCTGCATGGTGAAGGCTGCATTGGCTGAGTCCAGCGGGTCTATCACAATGACTCCCTCATCTGTGATGTAGAAGGCGGAGTAGGTTCTGTCTCCGGTGAAGTACAGGTTGTCTTTGGCTTTGATTACCTCCTTTTGCAGGGCCTGGGAAAAAGCCGGGCCGGAGATAAGTCCGGCCAGACTGACAAGTACCAGGGTGATTAAGATTCTCATGCAGCGCTGCTATTATCTTTAGAGGCTGCATTGAGTTTTTCCAGGTCTTCCTGGTCGAGGGTAAGGGCAGTGGCTTGGGTAAATGCGGCCAGATGGCTGCTTTTGGTGGCACTGGCAATAGGGGCGGTCACGAGTGGGGACTGTATCAACCAGGCGAGGGCTACGCCCGCCTGAGTCACGCCGTGCTTTTGTGAGGTTTCATCCAGTGCCTTGAGTATGTTGAGGCCACGGTCATCGAGGTACTTTTTCACCATGCCACTACGGGCTTTGTTTTCCATGTCTTCTTTTTTGCGGTATTTACCGGTTAGGAATCCACTGGCCAGGGAAAAGTAGGTGATGACGGCGAGCCCTTCGTTTTTGCATATGTCTGCCACGCCTTTCTCATAGCCCTGGCGGTCATAGAGGTTGTACTCCGGCTGGAATACTTCGTAACGTGGCAGGTTATGCTTTTTGCTTGCCTCCAGGGAAGCTTTTAACCGCCCGGATGAAAGGTTTGAAGCACCGATGTAGCGGATTTTGCCTGCCTCTATCAGCTTCTGATAGGCGCCGAGTGTTTCCTCTACAGGTGTGCGGTCGTCATCCCAGTGGGTGAGGTACAAATCTATATGGTCGGTCTGTAAGCGCCTTAGTGAGTCATCGGCGGCCTTCAGTATGTGTTTTTCCGAAAGGTCTTTCTGTCCTTGTCCCATGTCAGAGCCTACTTTAGTGATAAGGGTGATCTCCTGCCTGTTTCCGCGGTCTTTCATCCATTTGCCAATAAGGGTTTCGGACTCTCCGCCCTGATTGCCTTCTACCCACCGGGAGTAGACATCTGCAGTATCTATGGTATCGAACCCGGAGGCGGTCACCTCATCCAGCATTTGGAATGAGGCTTTCTGGTCAAGTGTCCAGCCGAATACATTGCCTCCAAAAACGATGGGGGAGGTCTGCAGACTGGTATTTCCTAATTTTCTTTTGTTCATAATTAAAAATGAGTGTTTGGTTCCGGCAGCATTATCTGCCAAATCGGTTTTGCTGGCTATGCATAGTTAAAATATCGCTCCCTTCACGGCTGCAGGCTTTTGGGGTAGCTCTTCTTCATCCATCATTTCTTTGAGGTTCTCTTCTATGGTGACACTGATAGCGGTAAGTGGGGTGTCGTCTATCCTGTTTTCAAACGGGTCTTCTGTACGTTCTCCGACGAGGTCCAGGGCGAGGAATACGAAGTTTATTACAAGGGCGATCACGATATTTATCCAGCCGAGTTCTTCCACAAAGGCAAAAGGGACGAGTGTGCCGTGCAGGTACACAAATACGCGGCTGAAGAAGCTGTAGGGACGTGGCAGGGGGGTGTTTTTTATCCGCTCGCTCATGCCCTGATGGTTGTTGAACTCTGTGAGGGTTGTACTCATCTGTACGTAGCGGAAGTCGGACAGCCACCCGCGCCGATATGCGTACTGGAGGCTCTCACCTTGTAGCCGGTTGATGTGGTTGGGCGGATTGTTTCTTTCCAGGGTGTTCTCAAATTCTTCTTTAGACAGAAATGAAATGGTATCGTTATAGTCATTTGGCTCGCGTATGAGCTCCTCCACGCCATTTTCATTATAGGCGTGCTTCTGGCGCAAGAAGACTCTTAGGGCATGGACAAACGCTATGTGACGGCAGATCATTTGCCTTTTCCATTTATTGAGGTCGTTCTTTTCGCTCTCTACTTCGGTCATAGGCAGGGTGAGCACTTCACGCCCCCATGCGCGGCTATAGTTTACCAGCAGCCCCCATATTTTACGGGCTTCCCACCATCGGTCGTAGGCGTTGTTGTTTTTAAAACCTAGGTAGATGGCAAGGGCCGTACTAAGTGTGGCCAGGCCATTAAAGGGGATGGTAAGCCAGAACAGCCCGTACACTTTATGAAGTACAAAAACCCCCAGGGAAAGAAGGAGGAAGTAAAGCATGGGCTTCCATGTATAGTGCAGGATATGTCTCCACCTGAGGTTACGTGCTACGATCATGCAAAAAAGAGGTAGTAAGTGATTAAAAAAAATAAAGGGAAACCTGACGATAGCCTATGGCCTAACAGAGGTTTTGCCACCTGCAGGCTCCGGACTCTCTTCTATAACAGGATTAGCGGTGAAGGTTCTCATTTTCTATCGTCTCCCCTGGATATTCCCTATGGCTGGTAGGTGGCTGATACTTACATGCCTCTACGGAAAACTCTACTTATCAGGTGCATAAGGTGGCGGAGTTAACATGGTCTCTCATGGTGTCTTAACCTGAGGGGGCTGCCTTCATGAAAGGGCATGCAGGCTTAAGGGTGATGACTGTGCTGTGGTTGGGGGCAGGTGGGGTGCTGGGTCAGTTATTCAAAATTCCATCCCTGAATTATGACTGCCCGGGCAAAAATGATATATTTTGCCTGCCCGGAATGGGTCGCCCTGAATGGGAAATGATAGCGATAACTTAATCTTACTTTTTGAATATGTCCGAATTATTCGAAGCCTGCCGTAACGGTGATGTGGAGTATATCAGATCTGCCTATGAAAAAAATCCTGAAGTTGTTAATCAGAAAGATGAGCGGGGCTTTCCGCTTCTGGTGATGGCGGTGTATACCGGCCGGAAGGAGGTAGCGGAGTTTCTGATCTCTCATGGGGCTGATATCAATGGCCGGGATATGGCAGGCAATACGCCTCTTATGGGGTCGGTTTTTAAAGGGAATAAGGACATGATTGCATGGCTGCTCCAAAACGGGGCTGATGTGCATGCCCGAAATTATACCATGGCTACGGCTCTTACCTTTGCTGCGGGCTATGCGAATGGCGAAGTGGTGAAAATGCTGCTGGAAGCAGGTGCGGAAAAGGGTGTGGAAGATAACAATGGGATGAAGCCTATAGACCACGCGAGAAAACAACAAAATGAGGAGGCTGTAGCAGCCCTGGAGGGCTGATGACTCCTAGGTGATATATAGTAACCCCCTCGGCTGATTAATGGCGAGGGGGTTTGTTTTGGTCTATATCTGGCCGAGGTAGGCAATGGGGCTGAACCGCTGCACTACCTCTACCAGCTCATCTATCAGCGACAGGCACTGGTCCAGGTCGCGATAGCAGTAGGGCGCGTCTGTCTTGATGGAGTCATTGCTGATCTCCTCCGGGATATAGATTCGTTCCCTCATTTGCCTGTAATCATAGCTCCTGGCCAGCCCTTTGGCCTCTGAGCGTGACATGGTGCGTCCTGTGCCGTGGCACATGGAGTGAAAGACATCTTCTACTGTGATCTTACCGCGCAGGGTGACGATGTCCCCTGTCATATGAGAGGGGACCACTGTCATTTCACCGGGCTGTAGTCTGGAGGCGCCTTTTCGAATGATGACGCCATCATCGATCACTTCAAAGTGATTGTGGTCCTTGTCCAGCATCAGTTCGGTTTTGCCAAAGTGCTTTTCGACCACTTTTAATACAGCTTTACGATTTTGAGAGGCCCACTCACAGACTGAAGCAAAGGTGCTGTCAAAAGCTTCCCTTTGATCCACGAGGTGATCTACAAGCTTCGACTCATTGCGCGACCCTGTATGTATGAGAAAATACAGGCTGTCTTCATCATAGGGCCTTATGGCATCGAGAAAATGATTGCCTGAGCCCAGGTCGCCAAGCTTGCCTTTGTTCCTTTTCAGGTCCCGGTACACAGCGTCCCATGCCCTGGGGTCAAAGTCCTCAGGGGCAACAGAGGATCTGGCCAGCAGCATGCCGCAACCACAGTCTGAGACGGCAAACCTGCGCCAATCGGGCTGGCTGGTCTTCACGACGGTGCCTGTAGGCAATGGTGACTTACCGGAGCACGCATCGGGAAAGAATACGATCTCATCCGCTTTCAGGCCTGGTGGTATCCAGCTATATAATTTATGCAGGGGTTCTGCTGAATAGTTATGGATTTTCATATAATACTACGTTTAGAAAAGACAATACAATGCCAGTTACCCGCGTGGCGGGTATGGATTACTGTATGATGCAGGTACGTAGATTACATGATTTCAGCATTTAATAGATTTTGGGATGCACAAAGGTATGTATAATGTTCGGTTTTAGGGGTATATGGGTGAGGGAGTAAATAATAATCTTTCTGCTATGCGCTGCAAGTCGCGATGAATCGCGCCTCTACAGGGTGGATGACGAACTATGGCCTACTAGGACAGCACCAATCTTCACTAATTCTGTTATTCAATGATTCACCATTCTCTCATTCAAAATTCACTCATTAGCCACTTTTCTGCTATGCGCTGCAAGGCGCGATGAATGGCGCCTCTACAGGGTGGATGACGAACTATGGCCTACTAGGACAGCACCAATCTTCACTAATTCTGTTATTCAATGATTCACCATTCTCTTATTCAAAATTCACTCATTAGCCACCTTTCTGCTATGCGCTGCAAGTCGCGATGAATCGCGCCTCTACGGGGTGGATGGGGGACTAGAGGCTACTACAATAGCCGTCGTTATTCAATTATTCTGTGACTCAATTACTCTATTATTCAATTACTCTGTAATTATCTTTTCAGACTTCTTTTCCTTTCATCATCTTGTTCCAATAGAGGTAGGGGAGGCCGTATTTTTTGAGCATCCATAGGCGCCAGTGTTCCTTACTGCTGTCGAATATGAGCAATTGCTTAAGCTTGGGATCGGGGGTGAACTTCTGATTGTAGTCGAACTCTGCCAGGGCCATTTTACGATAGCCTGTTACGAGGGGGCATGATGAATAGCCATTGTAGTGTTTGCTGCCTATCTTTTTGTCTTGGATAAGGTGCATGATATTATCCACCACTACGGGCATCTGCTTGCGAATGGCGGCGCCTGTTTTGGCGGTAGGGAGGGCAGCGACATCTCCGAGGCTGAAGATGTTGGGGTAGCGTTTATGCTGCAAGGTTTGTGTGTCTACGTCTACCCATCCGGCTTCATTGACGAGGGGTGACTCACGAATGAACCGGGGGGCTGCCTGTGGCGGGGCGAGGTGCAGCATATCGAAGGGCACCCGGATGGTATTGGCACCTTCAGAGGAGAGTACTTCGCCGAGGTCGTTATTCTCTGTGATGGTGCACTGATTTTCGCCCGGTTTCACATACTTAAAGGTGGCGATACGGTTGGCGCCGTCAATTTTCACAGGGGCATAGAAGGGCCTGAAGTGTATGCCGTAGCGGTTGATTACCTGGTGCAGGGTGGCGGCAATCTCCTTCACACCAAATATGACGGCGCCCGGGGTGGCAAAGATGACATTTGCGTCAATCTTATGTTTTCTGAAGTAATCGGCTGCCAGGTAGGCGATCTTCTGCGGTGCCCCGCCACACTTGATAGGGGTGGTGGGCTGGGTGAAGATGGCATTGCCTCCCCTGAAGTTTTTAAGTACCTCATAGGTGTGCAGGGGGTCGGTGTAGTTACTGCATACCACGCCTTTGCCAAGGGACTCTGCCAGGCCCTCTATGAGCGAAGGCTCCATGACCAGGCCGGGGCATACGACCAGGTAATCATAGGTAAGGTTACCACTGGCATGGGTATGTACCGAGTTGTTTTCAGGGTCAAAAGAATCTGCGTGGTCCTTTATCCAGTCAGCCCCTTTTGGCATGACTTCTGCCATAGGGCGCCGCGTCTTTTGGTAATCGTAGGTACCTGCCCCCACGAGGGTCCAGGCAGGTTGATAGTAGTGCGTGTCCGAAGGTTCAATGATGGCTATGTCAAGGGATTTGTCCTTGTTGAGCATAGTAGCTGCCGTCATGATGCCGGCGGTACCTCCTCCTATGATGAGTATTTGATAGTGTGATTTCATTTATGAGTCCATGTTAGGTTTGCATACCTAAGGTACCTGGCCTCAGGCAGAAAAAGTGTAACAGATGTTACGTTAGCCCAAGAGGAATGAATAAGGGGTACTCCGGACCGCTATTGGTAAAGGGAAAAATGTGACAGGGAGGCTCTTATTTAAAGCTGTTCCGGCTTTTCGCCAGGCAGTCAATTATTGTTTTATTTACTCCCATGTTCAGGCTATTTCTCATGGCTGCCCCTTTGTGTGAATTAAATACGATTTGTAGGATTTTAACCAAACTTAAATGCTTTGGTGCCGGTTATTTATACGAGCCCTGTTTTGCGTAATAGATGACCGGGCTTTATGAGTATTTATCTCTGGAGCTGTAATATTTAAATTCGCTATTTAGCCTTATTCCATTTCCGGATCATTTACCTTTGAATTTATTTTATTATGGCCTTAACAAATATCCGGTTTAAGCGACCGGCCGCTGATGGATTTTCCAAGACCCTCCGTAATCGCGTCAATCATTATTTTTCAGATAACCTGATCAGTAAGAACGGTAATGCTAACATGGTGACGAAGACTGTCTTCATCATGTCTTTATACCTTGTTCCTATTTTTATTTTATATACGGGGCTTATAGAAAGTGCCTGGCTTATCTTCGCTTTGTATATGATAAGCGGTATAGGTATGGCCGGGGTGGGGATGAATGTGATGCACGATGCGATTCATGGCAGCTATACCAAAAGCTCTCAAAAAAACAGGTGGCTGGGTTATACTATGAACCTGATAGGGGCTAATGCTACGGTATGGAAGATTCAGCATAATGTATTGCACCATACCTACACGAATATTGAGGGGCATGATGATGACATTAACCCGCCGTGGTTTCTCAGGTTTTCACCAAACAGCCGCTGGAATGCTATACATAAATACCAGCATCTTTATACCTGGTTCTTTTATGGACTATCCACTATTTCCTGGATCACGAGCAAAGACTTTGTGAGGTTAACAAGGTATAAAAAGCTGGGCTTTGTGAAAGGTAAAAATGCCTATAGAAACACGTTGATCAAGGTTATTGGCTGGAAAGCTCTTTACTTTTTCTACACGCTCATATTACCTATCATTTTGCTGCCTGTATCTCCTCTTGTGGTGATCGGTGCTTTTCTCACCATGCATTTTATGACGGGCCTTATCATAAGTGTGGTTTTTCAGACTGCTCACGTTATGCCGGAAACTGAATTTAATATGCCCGATCATAATGATACGATTAGTGAGGAATGGCTGGCCCACCAGGTAAGGACTACGGCTAACTATTGCCCGAGAAGTAAGGTGTTTTCGTGGCTCATCGGCGGGCTTAATTACCAGATAGAGCACCATCTGTTTCCTAATATCTGCCATGTGCACTATGAAAAGATCTCACAGATAGTCAGGACTACGGCAGAGGAATTTGACATTCCTTACCAGTCTTATCAGAGTTTTGGTGCTGCGCTGAAGCAGCACTACAGGATGTTGCGGGTGCTGGGGAATGCACGGGCTAATTCACTATCAATGAATAACTAAATACCATATGAAAATAATTAGAAGCTGGAGAGAGATAAAGGTCATGATGAAGTACCACTTTCCTGTTCTTACGGAAAACGATTTTATTATTGAAAATGATGATAGGGAAGGTATGCTTACGAATCTGGCGATGAAGCTACGTAAAAGCCGGCCGGACCTGGATAGGGTTATGGCTGATCTGCAGCGCTTTTAAACGACCTTTCTATAATCCTGAGATAGGGGTATGATATAGAAAAAGCCACCTCCCATCACGGGAAAGTGGCCTTTAACAGCTTTTTCAGCATGAATGGCTAAGGGACAATTAACCATTCCACTAACGATACATCATAGTTTCTTCAGCCCTTTTGTTTCACCTTTTTCGGCTTCTTTAAAGCTGATGGCGTACCCTCCGCCCGGTGCTACGTATTGGGATAGCTTCGATTTGCTGGTCACTACGTATTTGTTGATGGTGTAGGCCTGCGGGTTTGTTTTATAGTGCGCATCTTTGGCATCGGCGTAGATGGTGGCGATGTACTTCCTGCCTTTTTCCAGAAAATCCAGGTCCACCGTTGAGGTACGGGCTTCGTATCCGCCCACGCTTCCCATAAACCACTGGCCGCTGTCTTTTGCTTTGCGGGCTACGGTGATGTATTGCCCTGGCTCGGCCTCCAGGTACTGGCTCTCCTGCCAGTCTATGGCTACGTCTTTTATGAACTGGAAGGCATCGGGAAAGCGCATGTAGTTTTCAGGCAGGTCAGCGGCCATCTGCAGCGGGCTGTACATGGTCAGGTACAGCGCAAGCTGGTTAGCGAGGGTGGCATTGACGTGCGATTGATTATTAGGGTTCAGCTTGCTGATGTCCATCTCGAATATGCCTGGTGTGTAGTCCATAGGGCCACCGATGAGGCGGGTAAAGGGGAGGATAGCTACGTGATTGGCTTTGCTGCCGCCAAAGGCCTGGTACTCTGTACCGCGGGCGGACTCATTACCGATGAGGTTAGGCCAGGTGCGGGCTACGCCGGTAGGTCTTACTGCCTCGTGCGCATTGACCATGATCTCATACTCTGCCGCTTTCTTTACTGCGTAGAGGTAGTGGTTTACCATCCACTGGCTGTAGTGGTATTCACCGCGGGGCAGTATGTCTCCTACATACCCGCTTTTCACAGAGTTATAGCCATGGTCTTTCATGAACTGGTAGGCTTTGTCCATATGGCGCTCGT
Organism: Roseivirga sp. BDSF3-8; assembly: GCF_041449215.1. Lineage (NCBI taxonomy): Bacteria > Pseudomonadati > Bacteroidota > Cytophagia > Cytophagales > Roseivirgaceae > Roseivirga > Roseivirga sp. BDSF3-8. The sequence goes on from NZ_JBGNFV010000001.1 coordinate 4,321,775, forward strand.
AGTTACGTACCGAGCTGGATGTCTCGTGGTGCATCATCAGTTCCACGCCGTTGTCGGCTGCATATTGCTGCAGTTCTTCCACATCAAAGTCGGGGTAGGGGGTGACAAAGTCGAAGACGTAGTCTTTTGAATTACCGAACCAATCTTCCCAGCCAATATTCCAGCCTTCCACAAGCACTGCATCGAAGCCATGCTCAGAGGCGAAATCAATGTATTCCTTCACATGCTCTGTATTGGCAGCGTGTCGACCATTCGGCTCTACCTTGCTAAAGTCGGTTTCACCTATCTGTACAGAGGGTAATTTACTTGTATAGTTCCATGAACTCTTGCCGGTGATCATTTCCCACCATACGCCTACATACTTTATGGGTCGTATCCATGAGGTGTCGTCTATTTTGTTAGGTTCATTCAGGTTATAGGTGATCCTGCTGGCGAGTATGTCGCGGGCATCATCGCTGACGATAATGGTGCGCCATGGGGTGCTTGTGGGCGACTGCATGTATGCCTTGTCGCCATTGGCATCCGGTGTAAGCCATGATTCAAATACCATTGTCTTATCATCCAGGTTCAGGTGCATGGCAGGGAAGTCCACCAGGGCTGCCTCGTGCAGGTTTATGTACAGGCCATCGGCAGTTTTAAGCTGCAGGGCGGTTTGCACGCCGGTAGGGGAAAAAGGGGTCTGAGAGGCATTTTCAGTTACCGCCTCGTCCATTTTGCCGCGGATCTCGGACAGTTTGGAGGTAGTGTAGTCATACTCCTGGGTGTCATAATCACCTGCAATCCAGAAGGCAGTGTGGTCACCGGTCATAGCAAACTCGGTCTTTTCATCTGCAATGATGAAATAGGCCAGGTCGCGCTGCCGGGGAAATTCATAGCGAAAGCCGAGGCCATCATCAAAGAGACGAAAACGGATGCTCATGGTACGCCTGGCAGGCTTATCCTGGCTGAGGGTCACTACGAGTTCGTTGTAATGATTAGATATGGTGGCTTCCTCTCCCCAGACGGGGTTCCATGTTTCATTTACTGTGTTTTGCTCTGTATTTTCGAGGGTAAATCCTTCTGCAAGAGAGCCTTTGTTTTTAGTGATAAGGCCCAGCTTACTGGGCTTGATGACTTCTTTTCCTTTATAAGAAAGTGAATAGTAGGGTACTCCTCCATCCTGTAGGTTAAAACGCATAGTCAGGTCGCCATCCGGAGAGCTTAACTCCTGTGCGTACAGGCCGGCCGAAGCAAGAAATGTCATTAAAAATGAAAAAAGTTTACGCATTGGTAATTCGATAATTAGCAATTGAGATAATGTGGACCCTTCCATACACATCTACCCTTAAAGGGAAGGGCCTCTTGTCACAGACTTCAAATATAGGCGAAATTCTTTAAGCCGGTCCTTATCTTTGGCTGCAGCAGTTTCGCGGGGCCATGCGCCTTATCCCTTCCAACGTTTATCAGAAAATGAAATGGTTTTGGTTTCAGGCATAATTTGATGTTTTCACGCTAAAATGCGAGCACTCATAACCATTATAGGGCCTGATTCAGAGATTGTTTTTGCGAAAACGGTCTTATCATTTATTAAACCGATTCTTTTAAAATTTATAATATAAAAATATAGTATTTAATTAAAATAGTGCTATTTAATTTTTTCAGGTGTGTGAAAATGGGTATTTTCCCTATGTAAAAAAACACTCAAGAAACACGCTTCAATGAAGAAACTATTCCCACCTATTCTGCTAGTTGTTGCCGGCATGCTACTCATGGGTCTGTCTTTTTTTGAAACCGGAAAATCGGGTAAGATCGATATGGAGATCGTTAAAACCCCGATCGTAATGCCGGCTGCCCATAAAGTATATGGTAACCCCGAAGCCCTTGGCGGTAAATACTATTTGTTTAAATCGAAGATCACGAATAACCGGAGCAACGCTCTTGAAGATGTGGTCATAAGGTACAGGATACCTGGCCTGGTAGAATGGACTGAACTGGAGACAGTGGGTGAAATGCTGCCGGGGCAGAGTGCCGTGGTTACGTGCTACCCTAAATTCGAAAAGAATGTAACGGAAAAAACCACCGAGTCTATTGAAACGGCTGAAATAGAAATAGACTGGAGAGGAGCCTCTGACGATGATCTGATAGAAGAATCATTCTCATTCAAAATGCTGAGCCGAAATGACTTTGCCTATACCAGCATACCTTCTGACGAAGTAGCGGGATGGAGTGATATGTTTGACAATGATGAATTGGTAGCCTGCTTTGTTACTCCAAGTGACCCTGTAGTAAAATATTACACCCAGATCATTCAGGAGAAAGTATTGAAAGGAGAAGCGGCAGGCATATCCCAAAACCCGGAAATGGCCGTGAAGTTTATGATGGGGCTATATGATGCCACTCTTATGTCTCATATGGTATACTCCAGTACAAAGGGTATCCCCCAGTCGCTGGACGATGTGCAGACCATGGTGCAGCATGTGAGGCTCCCGCGTGAGGTAATTACGGGTAATACGGGCCTGTGTATAGAGCTTAGCACCCTTTATGCGAGTGTGATGTCTGCAGCAGGAATTGACCCGGTCATTTTTATGATACCCGGTCATGCTTATCCGGGCTTTAGAATGAACGGACAGTATTATGCGATAGAGGCTACCGGTATCGGGGGGGAAGGCTTAGGGAATATAGCTAATAGCCAGGAAGCTCTTAAGGCGGGTATGAAGCAACTGGATGAGTTTATCAAAATGACTCAAATGGGGGACCCACGGTACAACCTTGTGGATATTCATGGTGTAAATAGCCAGGGGGTTACAAGCATGGATCTGGCCGATAACGATTTTTTGAGGAAGAAAGTAGACGATATTGCCAAGAACTTTTCCACCTCCCGGGAGGCTAACCGGTATACTGTATCTAATACCACGCCTAATAGTACCAGTAGCCGCAGACCTTCTGATACCAGTAGTAGTACGGCCAGATACCCCGGCCCTTTATCTTTTACTATACCGTCTGGCTGGCAGACGTACTCACGCCCTTCTCCGCAAATGCCCGTGCTGACTGCCCAGGTGGCCTCTCCCGACATGATGGCAAATGTGTCAGTTTTCGATATACCTGCGAGCGACCCCGGCTCTGCTATGAATGTGCTCAACCAATACTTCTACAACTTGGGAATGGAGCTTCAGTACAGCGACGAGGGAGGGTACATAGCCGGCAAGACGTATAGCACAAACGGTACGTTTACCTGGAAAGGAAAGATGGCTCCGATACAGGGAGGCTACAGGTTTGTGGCGGTAGGAGCTAATGACATGGTATATAGCCAATACAGCGGCATGATCAACCGGGTATTTAACAGTATTAAATAAAACAGACATGAAATATATTCTCATAATCCTATGCCTGGCTGTTTCTTTTACCTCATATGGCGAGGATATTCTGAAGCAAAAGATTGAAATGCGCATCGATTCTATCGGCGATGCCCGGGTAGTGGTCTCTATGAATATGAATGCCAACCAATGGCAGGTATGGAACCAAACCTACGGAAATAATCCGGCTATGCTTAAAAGAGCGATGGAACGGCAACTTCCCGGCTACTTTATGGATGATTACAACCTGGAAAAAGATGATATGAACCGGTCGTTTACCTTTTCATTTACGGCGTACGGTGTGTGTAAGGTAGATAAAAAAGGACGCTGGATACTGGAAACGGAGGATGAAAACCCTGATATAACGGAGCTGTCGGAAAACAAATACATGCTGGTAACGACTGAAAACAGTGGAGGTGTGCCTATACAGCAGACTCAGATCATCACGTTTCCCGATGGGGCAGAAGGTATTGAAATAGACAAAGACAGCTTTAACAAAACCCAGTTTGAGTTTAAAATGGCGGAAGTGGGGGGAGGCGTTGCCTCTACGTTCTGGATAGGACTGGCCTTGGCGGCAGCAGGCATGGTTTGGGGTGGAGTGGTCTTTCGTAAAAAATAGCGTAGATTCTTCTTAAATGCCTGAAATGCCTGGTGTGAAACACCGGGCATTGTTTTGTCTGAGGTAAAATAATGGGAGGGGAAAGGAGCTTATATTCTCATCCGGCCAGTGATCGTGCCCTGCCAAACAACCTGACGTTTGCCAGGTTTGTACACTAGCCTAATCCGGACCACCTGATCATCTTTTCCAACCAAAAGTAGTATGAGTTTTTACCAAGTATTCGACTTCCTGCGTGAGCTGCAGGCTAATAATAACAAGCAGTGGATGGACGGGCACCGTGATGAGTATGAGGCTGCGCGGGACTATGTGATCCGATGGACGAATGAGTTGAACGAGGCTCTTGCGGCTGCGGATGATGCTTTTATGCCTGTGGAAGGCAGAAAGGCGATCAGCCGTATCAATAATAACCTTATGTACCACCCTGATAAACCTATCTACAAAGACTACTTCGGGGTGGAACTGAATATATCGGGCGGCCCGAGTACCTTTTACCTGCAAATGAGTCTGCGTAATAACCTGGTGGGGGGCGGCATGTATAAGCCTAAGAAGGAAAACCTGGATAAGATCAGGGCGGCGATAGATTATGATGGGGAGAAGCTGAAGAAGATCATCAATAAAAAGTCTTTTAAAGAGATGTTTGGCGAGTTGGACAGCAAACATAAGCTGAAAACAGCTCCTAAGGGCTACAGCCAGGAGCATCAGCATATAGACTTACTGCGGCTGAAGAGCTTTGCCGTTATGTACGGCACTACGCAAAAGGAGATAGCTGCTGACGGGTTCATTGATAAGGTGACTGAAATTTACAAGGAGATGATGCCCTTCGGGCAATATTTTAACCGTGCCCTATCTGTCTAATAGCGGCGGGTGAATTGTGGGGGTATGTATAACGGATGGTGATTTATGACATTCGGTTATTCGGTAAATCTGTTATTCTATTACTTCTGATTCACTCATTCCCGCATTCGCTCTGATGGTATTTAACTTCACGGAAGATGAAGCTGCGTGCCTACGGCACTCAGGGTTACTTTGGCTTAATTAGACTACAAAGACGACGTCCCGATGGGACTGGGATGGGCTTAACGTCAGCAGTTGAGCACTTTTTAGAGTGGGTGCGGCCTGGCGCGTGCCTCTGGCAAAAGGTTGGCTCAGCCTAAGTAGTTTACCGAAATGGCGATCCCGCCCCTGGTTTTGGTGCTGTTATGACGTTACGTCATCATGGTGGTAGACGGAACAAGTCGCGATGAATCGCGCCTCTACAGGGGTGGATGGCGAACTAGGGTCTACTACGACAGCCCCGTTATTCAATAATTGTGTGAATCTGTTATTCAATTATTGTAGCATTCACTCATTCTTGCATTCAACATTCACTCATTAGTACTCTCTGACATCCCCCGACCCCGCCCCTGGTTGGTAAATTTCTTCGAAATTTATCCAACCGGTCCCCTTCAGTCAGCTGACTGATGGGGAATTTCTTTACTGCTAGCTAATTACAGGTCATTACATCCTTAGCTTGACGGCATGCCATGGAGTGGGGAACGGTTTTGTTGCTGTTATGACGTTTCGCCAGTATGGTGGTAGACGGAACAAGTCGCGATGAATCGCGCCTCTACGGGGGGGATGGCGAACTAGGGTCTAGTACGACAGCCCTGTTATTCAATAATTCTGTGAATCTGTTATTCAAAATCAGTTTTCTGCCAGACGGAACAAGTCGCGATGAATCGCGCCTCTACAGGGGGGATGGCGAACTAGGGTACTACGACAGCTCTATTATTGAATAATTGTGTGAATCTGTTATTCGATTATTGTGGCATTCACTCATTAATAATGACCTTCTCCATCTGCACATTACAGCGCTTATAGAGTCCGTCCTTATGCTCTATTTCTGTGAAGCCTAACTTTTTGTAAAGGGAAATGGCAGGTTCAAGCTTAGAATTGCTTACGAGGAAAATCTTTTTAGCCCCCAGGGACTTAGCTTTTTCTATTATTGCCTGGCCTAGTATTTTGCCAATGCCTTTGCCCTGAGCGGATGGATCTACGGCCATTTTCGCGAGTTCATAGTCGTACCCTTTTTCGTTTTTTACTACGAGGGCACAGACCCCGACGGGCTTATCTCTCTCTAATGCCACCAGTATGTGTCCGCCTTTATCCAGTATATACTTTTCCGGCTCTTCCAGCATCCGCTGGTCAGTTTCCTCCATCTCAAAGTATTCGTTTATCCAGCGTTCATTCAGCGATTTGAAGGCGGATTGATATGCGGAAGTATAGGCTACTATCTGTAGGTCATCAGACTTGCCAGGGGTGATTAAATATGCTTCTTGTCTCATTATTAACAGCCTTATATGATTCTATATGATTAAATTTAATGATAAGGTTGAGAATTCCAGAGCTGGCATCCTGCAAATAGCGAGTGAAACTCACTTATAATGCCCTTCTGCCAGACGGCACAAGTCGCGATGAATCGCGCCTCTACAGGGGGGATGGCGAACTAGGGTCTACTACGACAGCTCTATTATTCAATTATTGTGGCATTCACTCATTCTTGCATTCATTATTCACTCATTAGTAGTCTCTGACATCCCCCGACCCCGCCCCTGGTTGGTAAATTTCTTCGAAATTTATCCAACCGGTCCCCTTCAGTCAGCTGACTGATGGGGAATTTCAGTACTGCTAGGTAATTACAGGTCATTGCATCCTTAGCTTGACGGCTATGTTATGGGGTGGGGAATGGTTTTGGTACAATTATGACGTTTCGCCAGTATGGTGGTAGACGGCACAAGTGGCGATGAATCGCGCCTCTACAGGGTGGATGGCGAGCTAGGGTCTAGTACGACAGCCACCTTATTCAATAATTCTATTAATCTATTATTCAATTATTGTAGCATTCACTCATTATTTCACATCCTCCCACCAGGGATCGAAGGTCTGATCGGGGTCGTTGAGGTCTACCACTTCGCCTATGCGTGGTGTTACCAGCGGAAAGCCGTAGGCTTCATTCAGTTCTGTCACGTGCCTCATGGGTTGGTCCCAAGGGTGCATAGCGAGTACAAACTTGGCGTTGTGCACGGGGAATACCCGCTTTGCCTGCAGGTCGGTAGCCGCTTTCAGCAGTTGAGGGGGCAGCATGTGTATGGCCTCCCAGGCTTCGTTATATTGTCCGTTTTCCAGTATGGCGAGGTCCACGGGGCCGAATTTCTCGCCTGTCTCCGCAAAGTGGGTGTCATAGCCACTGTCGCCGCCTATGTAGATCTTTAGCGAAGGGGTTTCCAGTACATAGGCCTGCCACAAGGTGTTATTTCGCTTGAAGGTCCTGCCTGAAAAGTGTCTTGAGGGCACCGTGTGCACCCTGAAGCCTTCTGCCAGCTCCACGGTTTCGTGCCAGTTCTTTTCAATCAGCTTATCTGCGGGGTAGCCCCAATGCTCGAAGTGCGATCCGACACCCAGGCCGCATATAACGGCCCCTACTTTGTCTTTTAGCTTCAGGATGGTCTCATAGTCCAGGTGGTCATAGTGGTCGTGGCTTATGAAGAGGTAATCTATCGGCGGCAGGTCATCCACCCCATAGGTATTTGCGCCTTCAAATGCCTTTACAGAGCCGGGCACGGGGGAGGCGTTGCCGCTGAAGACGGGGTCTACCAGAAAGCGCATGCCGTCTATTTGCATATAGTAGGATGAGTGGCCGAACCATACCAGCACATTCTCTCCGGCAGGTAGCTTCTCCAGGTCAGTACCTACATTTGGTATCGGGCCCTCGGGCTTGCGGCGGGGATGGTCTTTAAATAGTTGCTTGTACAATATGCCGCCCATAGAGTGCCCTTCGGTAAGGGTGGGGGTATGGTGTATGTTTTGAAACTGTCCGTCGCGGTAGTTGTCGGACTGTTCGATAAGCTGCTGGCGGTTACCGTCGGGGCTTTTACCAAATTTTGCTAAGCGCATGTATAGGAATATGAATAGAGTGAGCACAAGTATGAGGGCCAGCATCCAAAGGAGTGCTTTTTTCAGAACCCGTAGAAATCGCTTCACGATGATATAAGTAAATGATCAGACTAAATGCCCCGCTTTGGCAGGGCCTTTTTTAGCATACGGTTTTATCTGCCCTTACGATACGTATTTGAGACATGTCCGATAACTTTCCCCAAAATATCCTCACTGCTAAGGTTTGCAGCAGGCCTTAGTCTTCATTTTAGCCTATCTGCCTGTTTCAGCCATTTTTCATTCGCAGCCATATTATGCCTCCCGAGGCCATGGTGAGTACGGCTATTGCCCCCATAGAGGCGCTAAGGCCCAGCCAGGTAGCTACCAGACCGGTAATAAGTGCCCCTGCGGCGTAGCCCAGGTCCCGCCAGAGCCGAAAGATACCTATGCTTTTGGCGCGCTGGGCCGGGTGGCTGTGTGCTGCTATGGCTGCCAGAAAGGTAGGGTACACCACCGCAGTGCCCGCGCCCAGCAGGGTGCTCAGCAGTACAAATGCCAGGTAGCTTTGCGCAAAGGCCATGGCCAGCAGGGTAAGGCCCTGCAGCAGCATGCCCATGAAGAGCAGGCGCTTTTTAGGGTATATGTCTGCCAGCTTTCCGGTTACCAACTGTCCAAGCCCCCACACGGCGGGGTAAAAGGCCACGACCTGGGCGGTTTCTGCCAGGGTAAATCCCTTGGCTGTCAGCAGCAGGGGCAGGAGCCCCCATACCATGCCATCATTGAGGTTATTTACGAGCCCCGCCTGCGTTACCGCGCCCAGATTTCTGTTACGCCAGGTAGTATCCCAAAATACTTCCTTCAACCTGGCCATGCCCGTGCTCTCAGCTTCCTGCTTCACATGCGCTGCGGTGTCTTTCACGAAAAAGATACTGCTCAGCAGCCCCGTAAGGGCAAAGCCTAGGCCGAGGTAAAAGGGGTAGGGGCGCAGCCCGTATTCGGAGGCTATCCATCCTGACAGAAAGGCTACTGCGCCCACTGCCAGGTAGCCTGCGGACTCATTAAGCCCCATGGCCAGGCCGCGGTCCTTTTCACCGGCCAGGTCTATTTTCATTACTACGGTACTGGACCACGCCAGCCCCTGGTTTATGCCCAGCAGCACATTGGCTGCCACCACCCAGTGCCAGTGGGGGGCATAGATCAGTAGGAGGGGCACTGGCAGGCCAAAGAGCCAGCCCCACACCAGGAGCCGCTTGCGGCCCAGGGCATTGGCCCATGTCCCTGCCATGTAGTTCGTGAGCGCCTTCGCCACTCCAAACACGCCTATAAAGGACAGCACGGCCGTGCCTGCGGCCACCCCGTAGTCCGCTTCGGCTATGAGGGGCAACAGGGTACGCTCCAGGCCCACCATAGCCCCTACAAAGGCATTGATCACCACCAGCAGGGTAAACTGCCGCCAGTTCTCCTTCAGCCCCCGCCTTACCTGCTTTTCCCTTAACATACGGCAAAGCACGGAAGCGGGGACGCCGCATCCTTTTACATATGATAAAAAATCAGGCCAGGCTGCTACGTATCCGGCTCAGGCTTACCTGCGTTATGCCGAGGTAGGAGGCGACATGCTTGAGGGGGATGGTTTGCACCACCTCCGGCGATTTTTCCAGCAGGCTGCGGTAGCGCTCCTCTGCCGTGCTAAACTGCAGATCCTCCAGCCGGTGCAGGGCCTCCACATAGGAGCGCTCCACCATCTTGCGAAACAGCCGCTCTATGCTGTGGTGCACATCGAACAGGGCATAAAGGGGCCCCGCAGGTATGGCCACAAAAGCCGTGTCCGTTACCGCCTGTATTGCCTTCTGGCTCGCCTGGCCGGTAAACAGGCTCTCTGCGCGTATGATCATGTCATGGGCAAAGGCAAAGTACTCGGTCACGTCACGGCCCTCCTTGTAGTAGTAGATGCGCGCTGCGCCCTCCTGCACAAAGTAGATGGTGCGGCAGGTCTGCCCTATGTGCTGCAAATCCTCATTTTTACCTACCTTTACTACCTCACACAGGGCCGCTATGGCCTCTTCTTCCGTTTCCGACAGTGACTGGATGGTGCCCAGGTGCCTAAGCAGGCTTTTCGTATTAGCAGGTATGGTCATAAGGAGCGGCTTTTTGCGTCTTCCCACAAAAGTACAAAAAATAGCCCTTTAGGGTTATCCACATTACCCCAGAGGATACCCACGGGATACCCATACCATACCCATAGGGTGGGTATACAGTGCATAAAGAAAAAGTGCAAAAATACGAAGAGCGTAACAGGCTACAGAGAATAGGAAGGGGAGGGGATGGACATGGGGCAGATATGCCGTTTTATCCCTCACGCAAAGCACCGGATTTCTTCACTGCTAGCTCCCATGATAATTGAGGTGGGTGAAGTGGAGGCTTCCCCTAAAGGTTCTAGGGTGCCGGCAAATCTTACCTACTAATACATCATTCTATCAGGAACTGCTTTAATTGACGTATTGCTTACGATATGCAATTTGGAAGAAGGGTATTATTGTTCTCTTTAATAATTTTTTAAAGGCGATTTTTGTGTAGTTTCAATAGGGATTAGAATAAAAAGGGCCGCATTTATGTCTAATAACATTTCTGGGAAATATTGGAATTCAAGCTATCTAAAACGCTACTTGCCTGCTTAAGATAATGTACTAGAGAATCTAACCCCATACTTAACCTTCGGGAATTAACGTTTATGCTATCTTCAATAGGTTTTGGGTAATAACAATTATCTATCAATTTTAGCTGAGTACCATATACTTGCTTTTTCCCCTGATTAATTCTAACCCTATCAGTTAAATAGGCATAATCTTCTTTAAGGACATTGTTGCCTGAAAGGCCTTTTTCCATTCGATTCAAAACAGAAATTTGAAATTCAGGATTATTATCACAATGCTGTACTACTAACCAAAATTGATGAGAATGTTTTTGGGAAACTTTATTCAGATAAGGAAAGCCACAGTCATAAAATATTTCTTCAACGAAAAAGCAATTTTCGTGAGTTAGACTATCACGAATATAATTTAATTTGGCTTTTGATATTATATTGAAATTTTCGATATAAAACTTCTGAATATTCTGATCATTTAGGTAGGCACTCTCTATCTTACTCACCATAGTTTCCTGACAATTTATTTCTTGAGAGAAAATTACAGTACAGAATTGTACGATAAATAGAGTTATCGGGAAAAACATTCTTCCAGGTTAATTAAACGGGTTGTCACTAGGATTAGACCATTCAGCATTGTATGGGTCATAACTACACTTAGAAGGTTTTGCGTACTTCTCATTATCAATAGTGAAAGCTCTGCAATCAGTACAGATATAACGGAACTCACAATCCTGACAAACAGCTATCTGATCCTTATTTATCAACCAAAATTCTCTCAAGGATTCATCAACCACTGCATCTAGAAGGCTTATTTCGTTAATATGTCCAGATTTGTAGGGGGTTGATGGACAGTTTCGTATAAATCCATCAATATCAACGGAGATTTTACCTAATAGACATGAGTTTCCATGCAAGGCCTCCTTAAAGTGATCAATATTTATTGAAAAATTCGCAGGATAAACAATACCGCAATGTTGAGAAGAGCTTATCTTTTCTACAGTATAGAAAATAGGAGTATCGAATTTTTGAATTGTTTTATTTTCAGGAGCAGAATACACTGTAAGAAAGTTAATTCTTTCGTGTGCTTCGAATAGTTTGTTATAGTCAAAACCTTTTGAATAAGGCATTATGATATCTATATGCTTTATTCTAGAATCGAGAGATGGCCTCAAATCTTCAATTAAATCATCAACTGTGATGTTGATTGTGAAATATCTCAATTGTACTGACTTACAACCTAAATCGTTTAATTCTTTAAAAATCTTTTCAAAGGGGTGACAGGAATTTTCATCTATGTCTATTATTGAATTTTCAATTTTATAGGGTGACTTCCAACTAAAGTCTATGGAGGGGAAAAGTTCAGGTTCAAGGGTTGTAAACGCTAGTTCATTATCAATAAGAAATTTAAAATATTCATCAATTTCATTGTCATATTCATTGTCATACAATGACTTGATTTCTTTGGTGTTTTTTCCTCTATAATCGTGTAATATATCATATAGAGTGTTTGGTATAAGTTGAAATGAATTGCGTTGTAAATCACAAATCGCACTTCGGCTGGCACCTTTTACGGGTATGCAATTACTAAAGAGCAGAACTGACTTACTATCATCCATTCTTTAAATTCCTTTTTATTATTTGTGAAATGGGCTTATGATAAGAAATGCAGTAGTATGAATTATCCTTATAAAAGGAAGACTGAACAGCTTTTCGCTTTACTCCTGACTTATTTAAGGGGACGAGTTTGTAAAATGTAGACGGTATAAATTGCACACTATCAGGAGGTATTTTATTAAGTAATTGGTTGTAAATGTCTTTACTTTCCATGATTCAATATTGTTAGTTGATGTTATTACCAGCTACAAGGTATTCCGCTACAATTTCCTCTAAATAATAATTGCAAGGGTTTGAGACCATTCCAAACTGTCCTATAGGGTTAACTTCTAAAAAAACATACCTTCCATCAGAAGCTTTAATGAGGTCGATAGAACCGCAGTTTAAATCTAATGCCATCATCAATGAATGTAACTTTTCCTCTATCCCGGCTGGGATTTTGAAAGGTATATTTCTATTGGGCTTATCAAAATTATAATTACGAAAATCTGTGGTGGTTTTCTGATCTGACTGACTGAAAATAGCCATTGAATAGAACTTGCCTTCTAGATAAAATGACCTTATTTCAAACTCCTTTTCTATTTTCTCCTGGAAAAATGAAGGAAAGAACTCTGTGGGCATAGATTTTATATCCTCTATACTAAATGTGGAAGTATATAAGGCAAAAGGTATGCTGTTTACAGAAAGACCCGCAAAGTCTTGTATGCTTTTCGTAATTATAGAGTCAAATTTTTCACTGAATTGTAACAGGTGTTTTCTAGAAGATGTAACGATCGTTGATGGTATATTTAAATTTAAATTACTGGCTATTCTTAATTGATTTAATTTATTTGGAGAGGTGTTACTCTCTTTATTAAGAGACCTGTCACATGCATAGGAGTCAGTTATAGCTTCTTTGATGGCGAAAAAGTCCTTGTAAAGTGTAGATCTTATCTGATGATTTAGATGAATGTCATTTGTTAAACCATAAGCTTTGTCGATGAAGTCAATTCCCCCCCAACGTCTATACCACGTTGATTTGATTTCATTTGGATTGACCTCAGAATCTTCATCTTCATCTTCAAATTTCAAAATAAGCCCTTCACCATTCATACTAATTTGATATGAATGCGAATTATCAAAGTCTGATCCATTTAATCTTTTGAATGGTGTGTTTTTAGACCATATCCAATCTATAACTATATTGGTTGAATATTCTCCTTCAGAACAACTAAATATCAATACCATATACATTGACATAAATAGACACGTTGATTTCTCAACGTGTCATACTTTTAAAATTTAGATGTAGACTATTGCACTCTGGTTACGTCCTCCGCATCTAATTTGGCTTGTTCACCGGTAGAATAAATCCCAGTAATATCTCCTCCAGTCAATTTGGACAAGTCAGAGATAGTGTAAGATTGAAACTTGTTGATGTTTAAGCTTTCGAACTTTTTCATAATATTCTAAAGTTTGTGTTAGGTGAAATAAATTTCAAGAAATTAATCATTGGTTTTATTCTTTTCAAGGAAAAAATGATTTATATTTTAGCGTTTAAGGCCTCTATGCTTTTTTAAGTGCCTTGTTTTTCCTTGATATTTTTTAGATATCTATAATTAAGATTTATTTTTTATTGCTTATTTCTATTAGTGTAGTTTGTCTTTTTATTTTTGGAATCAACACAAAATCTTAAGTTTAATTAAATTGGAATATAAAAACAGTAAAGTTGCCATAAACAGCATATTTATATACGGTGACTCGGCCCTAGAAGAAAAGTAATGCGCCTGCTTTGTTACCGATATGGTTGCTAATTTCTTCTTAGCCCCCTAAATAACTGGACAATGAATTCTACAAGTTAACTTTACTAACTTGTATCTCAAATGAAACGAAGACACTGGACCGCTGAACAGAAGCTTCAGATTCTTTTAGAAGCAGAAAAGGAAGGCATTACAGCCACCATCCGCAAGCACGGTATCTATAGCAATACTTTCTATCAATGGAAGGAAAAGTATGATACTGGTGGCATAGATGCCCTAGCCAGCAAGCATTATAAAGTAGACCCTGAGCTTAAGCGCTTGCAAAAGGAAAACCAGCAGTTAAAAGAGATGCTGGCTGAAAAAGAGCTGGCCCTGCGCATTAAAGAAGAGCTTTTAAAAAAAAGCACTGCCAAAAAGCGTACAGGCTCATGATTGCTCAAAAGTATATTAACCTGGGTTATGCTACATATAAAGTGCTGCCTTTATGTGGCCTGAGTAGAAGCTCTTATTACTATCAATCTAAGACAGGCAAGAGAGGGCGTAAAGTAAGCCAACATACCCTGAGCCATGATGGTATTCTTTACAGCAATGCCTATGTGCTGGAGCGGATCGAATGGCTCTTAAGCCAGGAGTTTATTGATTATGGTTATGAGAAGGTAGCGGCCTGGTTGAAAAACACCGAAAGGCTCGTTATCAACGAGAAAAAAGTTTATCGGCTCATGAAGCAGGCTCGCTTGCTCAGTCAGCGCATTAGGCGCAACAAACGTGGCAAACGCATTGCTCAGGATCTTCTTCCTAGCCCGGAAGCAGCTTTTCAATGCCTGCAGACCGATATCAAGTATATCTATATTCACGGTCAGCATCGTAATGCGCTGCTAATTACCGTATTGGATGTATACTCCCGGGGAGTATTAGGCTACAGGTTGGCCTGGAGCGTGACCAAGCACCAGGTGATCGAACTAATGAAAGAAATACTTTACCATTACCAGTTACCTGAAAAAGCAACCTTACGAACCGATAACGGTAGTCAGTTTGAGGCAGGGCTGTTTCGGGAATACCTAAAGGAAATGGCCATCGAGCATGAGTTCACGCATGTAGCTACACCGCAGGAGAACTGCTATATTGAGTCCTTTCATTCCATCATAGAAAGCGCCGTATGCTCAAAATATGAGTTCGAGGACCTGCAGGAAGCAAAGGAGACCTTCAATCGCTTTATGAACTTTTACAACCACGAGCGTCTACATGGCAGCCTTGGAAAACAAGCGCCCAGTCAGTTCCTTAAAAGAACAAACAGCGCCAAGAAACTACGTAACTTGCCACTGGAACAGACAACAGATGGTAAGCTAAAACTAACAACTCAACTTGTAGAATCTTAGTCCTATTTTTAAGGGGTTAGGACAATTTTTATTTCTTAGTATAGGTGAGTCCAATTAAACTTACTCTGCTCTGTATCATTGATAATGCTGTTAAAGGGACAACAAACCACCCTGGTAGTTTGAGCAGGGGTCTTAAAGCTAATCTAATAACTATCTATGAACTCAGACTGAGTTTCTTGTGCTATACAGGCTACGTTCCTATGTAACTGGCCTAGCTTAAGGCTCAGGCATTAAAAGCGCTGAATACACCTTGCCTACAACTATTTCATCACTGGGTTGGAGCAATACTACAGTAGAAGCATTAGCTAACTGCCCATTAGGAAATGCTGCAAAAGGCATTTCAAAACACGCAAGTATTCCCCTTCGCCTGCAAATGAGGAGGCGGAGCAGTACCTTAACCGGGAAGGTGGTAGATGCAGTAAGGCTGATCGGGCTGGCAGGGCTGACATCGGGGGATGTCAGTGCAGAGGTTCCTGTAAAACCCTTCAACACCTGCACACCTACACCAGGCAAATTTGTACAATACCGTGACGGCTTGCCCATTTCTTGGGGTATCTCTCCTTCGTCTATCCTTACTTATAAGATTCGGATGGCTTGTTTTTTGTGCTTTTCTAATATCCGGGAAAATGTGATAAGCCACGGATTGGTGTATGCGTGAGGGATAGAACGGCCTGTTTGAGCCCCCGGGGGGAGTAGTCTGTCGAAAAACGGATAAATTTTAGCCCGACCGGCCGCTGCGTTAGCAGACCGGGCGGTGACCACACCTTTTGAGTCTCCTTATCTGTAGCTGGTCCAGTTACGGTCGCGTATGCGCTGCTCGTGCTCCCTGATCAGTTCCGCCCACCGGATGTCATTGGTTTCGCTTACGATCTGTCCTGCCTGCACGGCGGCATTCAGTGCCTCATCGTATTCGCCGTTGAGGTAGAGAAACCAGGCGTATTTATCCCAGGTGATGTAGTCGGTGGCCAGTTCGTGGTTCCAGTTGATATTGAGTACCTGGTAGCGCTCATGGGTAGGCATGGTGTAAAAGGCGAGGGCCAGCCCGATGCTGATGCCGACGGGCCAGAGCTTATTAAACTGCTTTTTCTTAACACCCATATAGAGGGCGACGAGGGTGAGCGCTATGGCGACGGCCAATAGGATATACTGGCCGGGCAGGAACTTGATGACCACAAACAAAAAGGCGGCCCAGGCCCCTGTGGTCAGGTTAAGAAGCGGGTAGAGCCTGTTGCGCCTGATAGCCAGGGAAACGAGGCTCAGCAGCAGTATGCCGGCGAGGCCGACAAGCATAATGACGGCATTATAATGTATATGAAAAAACTTAAGGGCAAACCCTGTAAGGAAAACCAGGTAGGAGAGGGCCAGCAGGACTTTCATGCGTGTAACGGGCTTGGGTAATGGCTATGGCTAAAGGATAAATCTATCAGTTTTTTTCCATTTGCCGGTTATGGAAGGTTGCTTTTTCTGGTGGCAGGCTGTGGTGTGCCGCTAAGAATATACCTGCCGGTATTAACCAATACACCTGCATTTATCACAAAAATACCTATAAAAAGCACAAGGCCGGGTTGAAGGCTTTGTATTATAGCGAGGTGATTTTAGGTATCATTGGCCATTGAGGATGAACGCGTTATAGCGATGCCCCGATAGGGTGCAGATACGTGCTCATTTTCCTGAAGAATTACAGGCTGTAACCGGCTTCTGATGACTGAAAAAGAAATAATAAACCAGGCCGTGCCTCTAGGTGAGGTATGGAGAGCCTTATGGGCCTTTCCTCTAATAAGCAAAGGAGTGTCACACCTTGCCTGTGTAAGGGAAAGGCTGATTAAGCACTATGCTGTGGCGGATACCTGTGCCGGTTATCTTTTCTCCCATTATACTATTAAAGGCTATGGATATGCTAAGTGATCTATGCATGCGCCTCTTTAAGCACATACTGCCGCCTAACGAGCTGCGGTATATGCTGGCGCACTGGTTTGGGAAGTCCCGCGAGGAGATACGCGAGCAGATGCTGAGGCATGGCTTTGTGGCCCGGATACAGGAAAAGCCTGCGCCGGTAACTGAGGCACCACAGGTACCGGATGACGGGGCTGTGCCTGCCTGGGTGGTGGATGAATTGAACCACCGCCTGCAACAAAAAGGGCTGGGGGCCGGCGAGATTCGTAAGGTGCTGGCCTACGCAGGCATGCGGCCGGAGGAAACGGACCACCTGCCAGGTGAGGCGGCCGAAGAAAGTAATGCCTACTCTATCTTTAAAAATACCCTGAAGGGTGTGGTATAACGTGATATGAAGACCTTTAATACTTACCTCGTTCTGGTGCTGCTACTGATAGCGTCCGCCAGCCTTAACATCTACCAGTGGCTGAGTGACGGAGCTGTGGCACCGGGTACGGCCCAGCCTGTAAAAGAGGCGGCTACTACGACGGCACAGGCTCATACCATGCCTGAACCCAAGCCCCAGCCTGCTGCGGGTGCGGGGGTATCGCTGCAGCAAGCAGAAAGGACGCTAGGCTGCGACCTGTCTCACTGGGACGGGGACGTGAACTGGATAGACCTGAAAAAGGCGAATGTGGAATTTGTATTCGTGAAGGCGACGCAGGGGGATACGTATGTGGACCCTAAGTTTGAAGAGAACTGGGTAACGTCTAAAAACTATGGGATGCACCGGGGGGCGTATCACTTCTTTCAGCCGGGCAGCGATGCGAAAGCGCAGGCGGAGCACTTTCTCTCGACTGTAAAGCATACGAAGGGGGACATAGTGCCGGTGCTGGATATAGAGATTGCGCATGGGGTGGACCCGGAGCAGCTGACAAGGGATGTGAAACTGTGGGTGGATATAGTGGAGAAGGCAATAGGCCGCTACCCGATCATATACACGGACCGCAGCTTTTGGGATAAGAACATCACGGAGGACTTCAGCCACTGCCCGCTGTGGCTGGCGGAGTGGGAGAGTGCGCATGCGCCGTACCTGCCTAAGGGGTGGAAGAACTGGGCCTTCTGGCAATATACGCAGACAGGATATGTAAACGGTGTGAAAGCGGGTACTAAGGTGGACCTGAACCACTTTAACGGCACGGTAGGCTCGCTTCGTCATTACATGCTTAATTAACCGGGCGCTGCCATGATGAAACCTAAGGTGTTCCGATGGGTGTGCATCCCTCTGCTACTGTTTGCCTGGTTTAACCCGCTGGTAGACGGTACGCTGGCTACGCTGGGGCAGGACGCAGCCAATGCGCTGGAAAGCCTGGCGCTACTGGAGAGCCTCTACCTGCTGGCGGAGTCTGGTGCGAGTGTGAAACTGCCGCTGGTCTCGGGCACATTTGAGGGGGCGGCAGAAACGCTTCAGCAGGCGATTCAATACCTTTCGGTAGCGAATATTGCGATAGCGGTAAACCTGCTGCTGGCTAAGCTGGCGCATGCCAAGGGGCTGCTGGTCCTGCTGGTGCTTGCCTGGGTGGCTTCCTTCTGGAAGAGGCACCAGACGCTGTTTTATAAGGTGCTGATGATTGGCTTTCTGCTCAACCCGGGGCTGGACATTTATACTTATTTTATCAATAGCCTGGACGCGGAGGTGCAACTGGATGCGCAGGATAGGCTGCACCAGGAGATAACGCTGGTGCATAATGATTATGTGCAGAAGGAGGAAATGCGGAAGAAGGAGCTACAGGCCCGTAAGGAGAAGCAACTGGCTAAGGACAAGGAAAAAGGCAAGGACCACCTGACCCTGGTGCAGAAGGTGGAGGATACGGTGACCGGGGTGGCGGAGTCGGGGGTGGTGCACCTGGCGGAAGACTACCGGCTTACTAAAAAGGCGATAAAGTTTGCGGCCAGTAAGGCGCTGGAGCTGGTACTGAATGCCTTTACGTCTATCCTTTTTATGTATATTCTGCTGCCGCTGGGCTACCTGTATGTTGCCTATAAGTTCATAGAGTACCTCTTTGAGGGGGGCAGCGTACTGGAAAAGGCCTCTTAGGTTCTGCCTGGATGGGGTGGCGCTGGCAGAGTATTTGGCAGCCAGGTTTGGCTGCCCGCTATAAGTACTTAACTTAGCGGGCATTATTGGCTTAACAGACACACTATGTTTGACGGACCTGGCTTCCCCGGCTCATTGGAAGAAGATGTATTTGAAACCTGGCTGGAAGAGGGCCGGGACAGTAAGATGAGCTATGCCTATATGCTGGTAATATGGGACGCGTATGACAATGCGTATAAGCCGATGTATGTAGAGGAGAGGGCCAAAATAAGCCGCTACGAGAAGTACCCCGAAGCGACAGGCCGCGAAGCCCTGGTGGCTGCCTACGACCTCTACTCTGAGTCGCGGGTGGGCTGACCCGGTCGGGCTGACCCGGTCGGGCTGACCTGGTCGGGCTGACCTGGTTCCCCTTCTGTTCTCTGCTCCCCTGCATTGATTGCCTCAAAGCGAAACAATACAGGGGCTTTTTGCGAGTACATAAAAGAACCGTCGCCCTCTTTGCCTTTGCCTCTGCCACCATGATTTACCTGCCGGTAGCAAGGAAGTAGCCTGCTTCCCATTCCCTACTACCGTGCAGGTGATAAATGAAGGGCATGAAGCAGCATTGGGGCTATGAATAGGCGTAAAGATTTATAAATTTGGGCCTGTAATATCATGTACGATCACCTCTACACTTATATCACATCCAAAATCAGCATCGATGATGAGGATTTTGAGGAAATAAAGAAGGCCTTTGCCCCTCAGAAGCTACGCAAACGGCAGTATCTGCTGCAGGAGGGGCAAGTGGCAAGGCATACTGCTTTTGTGGTAAAAGGTCTACTGCGCCAATACATGGTGGATGAGAAGGGCCATGAGCACATTACCCAGTTTGCTATAGAAAACTGGTGGATAGGTGACCGCGAAAGCCTGGCCAACCAAACACCCTCGGCCTTTAATATTGATGCGCTGGAGGATAGTGACCTTTTGCTTATTACTCAGGAAGAGATGGTCTCCCTAGAGAAGAAGGTGCCGGCCTTTAAAGACCTTATCGGGCTTATAAAAGAAAGGCGCGCATTTTTTGCTCAGAAGCGGGTGGTCAGCGCCCTTAGCTATACGGCTGAGCAGAAGTACCAGCAGTTTGTAGAAACCTACCCCCAGATTATGCAGCGTGTACCCCAGCACATGATCGCTTCCTACCTGGGCATAACGCCGGAAACACTAAGCCGCCTGCGAGCTAAGGCAGCCAAAAAATAGCGTGCTACAAGCGTGTAAAGTGCAAGGCTCTTGATCTGGATCAAGGGCCTTTCTTGATTTATGTCAATGCGTGGGCCTGTCCATATGAGGATATTTGTATCAGTTATTCAGAAATAAAAATTCAAACGCTTAGATAATCTTAATTATGGACACATTAAATCAGGTTCAGACACAGACAAAATGGGTAAGTGACCCCGCACACAGCGAACTGACCTTTAAAGTAAGGCACCTCATGATCAGCAATGTGAAAGGTGAATTCACAGACTTTCAGGTAGAAATGACCTCAAACGGTGACGACCTGACTGCAGCCGAGGTACAGGTAAAAATCAATGCCGGATCTGTCTCTACTAACAATGCGGACAGGGATAACCACCTGAAAGCAGAAGACTTTTTTGATGTGGCAAATCATCCGGAACTAAGCTTTACATCAAATGCAGTTCAAAAAGTAGATGATGAAACCTATAAGGTGAAAGGTAACCTGACCATCAAAGGGGTAAGTAAAGAGGTGGTGCTGGACGCTGAGTTTGGAGGATATGTTACAGACCCTTATGGCAACGAGAAAGCTGGCTTCTCTATCAGCGGAAAGATCAACCGCAAGGAGTTTGGCCTGAACTGGAATGCCGCACTGGAGACGGGTGGGGTTATGGTAGGCGACGAGGTAAAGCTCAACGCTGAAGTGCAGTTAGTGAAGCAGTCATAAGGCGCTCCGGGTACACCGGCAGGCATTTCTTTTGTGTATTAAAACAGGGCTCAGATATAGAAGGATACCTGCCGGTGAATACCCGGTGGAGCTAATGAATTACTCTTTATCTGATTATGATGGAAACTGCAGAAGGAAACAGAAGTGACCAGGAATATACCGTACCACCACAAACCCGCATAGGGCATGTGCACCTGAAGGTTTCAGACCTTGAAAAGGCGCTGACCTTTTACAGGGATATACTGGGGTTTGAGGTAATTATGATGTACGGGGACGAGGCCGCCTTTCTTTCTGCCGGTGGCTACCACCATCATATCGGACTGAACACCTGGCGTAGCAAGGATGCTCCGCCGGCTTCCAGGGAAGGGGTAGGGCTGTTTCACGCGGCTATCGTGTACCCTGAGAGGAGAGACCTTGCTGCCGCCCTCGTCCGGATACAGCAGGCGGGCTATCCTGTCGGGGGCGCTTCAGACCATGGCGTTTCAGAAGCGATCTACCTGAGGGACCCTGATGATAATGGCATAGAGCTGTACTGGGACAGGCCCAGGGAAAGCTGGCCATATAACGATAAGGGCGAGCTGGAGATGTACACGAGGCCCCTTGATGTTCAGTCACTTCTCGCAACACTTAACTAATCATCCTGATTCAGCATATAATCGATATGAAAAGACTGTTAATATTTTTTATACTACTGACATGTTCAGTAAGCGTTTTTGCTCAGACAGAATGGAAAATAGACCCCTATCATTCATCTATTAACTTTACTATTGAGCATTCCGGCATTAGTATGGTCAGTGGTAAATTTACCGAGTACTCGGGAGAGCTCACCACAAAAGGGGAGACCCTTGAGAATGCCCGGTTTGACTTTACTGTGCAGGTGGAAAGCATCAACACAGGCGTGGATCAAAGGGATAACCACTTGCGTAGCGGTGACTTTTTTGAGGCTGATGCCCACCCTACTATGTCCTTTGAGAGTACGCGTATAGAGAAAACAGATGACCCTGAGCACTATAAGCTATATGGTAACCTTACCATAAAAGGTGTAACTAAGGAGGTGGTTGCTGACCTGTACTATGGAGGAACAGCCACTACGGACCAGGGCGAAAAAATGGGCATGAGAGCAGAAGCGACCATTAACCGCTTTGACTATGGCATCGACTATGACCCGACAGCGGCAGGTATAGGCAAAGAGGTGCATATTGTCACTCACCTGCAGTTTGTTAAGCAATAAGCTTACTATACCCGTCCGGCGATAGCAATACTTGCTGCTGGCATAATATGGATGGTAAAGCTGATTATTAGTGGCCGGTCGTAGCTTCGCTGCGTGCCGGCCACTGTATTGTGCTTTTTCAAAAGAAGGGTTTTTCCCATTCAGGTGCCTACGATTAAGTCTGGGAAATGAATATTATTATTGCAATGGTTATCTGACTACGGTAGCTTCAAGTTCAACTGTAAGCGTGGCAAAAAGTCCTTTTACTTCAAGCAAAGTAGTAGCCTGCTTTATTCCATGTTTTTTAAGAAATGGAACGTATACATCCATGCAAGTTGTAAAAAAGTCCTGTGTGGAGGTGGTATAGATATTGAGTTTGACAATGTTTCTGCAGTCGTATCCGGCTTCAGCGATTAAATGTTCTAAGTTAGTAATGGTTTGAATCAGTTGTGAGCGCATGTCTTCACTACTTGGTATTCCATTTTCATCCAATGCTACCTGACCAGAGCAGTACAAGGTGCCCTCTGCATGTTTAACTTCTACCGCCTGGGCCGAATTTGTGCTTTCTCCCCATGCCCATGGATCAATTGTCCTTTTTTCCATAATGAATTTGCTTTGTTTTTTAAATGTGAAGCAAAATTACATGGGGTGGTGACAGCCCTATGTCAGGGGTCTCGATGGGTCAGTGAAATTTTTCAAAAAACTCCTGAAGTGTCATGTTATGAGGTTCAAACTTTTCATCAAGAACCATAAGGTTGGAAATTCTATCAAGACGGAAATATCTAAAACTCCTGCGTAGCCGACACCAACCCACTAACAGCCAGTTCTCCGTGCTTAAAATGGCAAAGGGTTCGATGATACGCTCCGTTTCCTCCTTTTGATTGTTGGTATATTGAATGTTAACGGCAAGAAAATTTGTCAATGCATACTGAAGGGAAGAAAGATTATTGCTTGTTCTTTCTCTGCTGATGTTCTCAGCGTAGCGTGTCCGTGCTAAAAGCAAATTGGCTTTATCTTTCGTTTCATATCTTAAGACTGCCTTTACTTTATCTATAGCATCAGAATAATCCTGAATAAGTGATGCGTCTTTATTTTTTAAGATAAGTTGCTCCGCTACAATCAGCGCATTGGCCTCTTTTTCTGTGAACATCACAGGGGCTAGCCTGTAATGATCCATCAAATAGTAACCTTTGCCCTCTTCGGTAAGTATGGGAATACCAGCATTTTCTAAAGCACGAATATCCCGGTAAATTGTACGAATGCTAACCTGAAACTTAGAGGCAAGTTCAGTAGAGGTTACTAACCTTTTAGTCTGTAACTGTGTGAGAATAGCTGTAAGTCTTGAGATCCGTTTGGTATCATTCGTATCCATATGCTATCATAAAGATAGCAAATTGATCTTGCCGGAAGACAGGATCTCGTAACCAACGCAATGAGAGGTAATGTGCTAGCGCTTTTTGATACGCTCCCATAGGGCCAGTCCGCCCAGAGAAACCATAAGTGCGATACAGGCGGCTGTACCAAGCCCGCCACCAAACCCGGTAAAAAAGTGGCTGGCATGCAGGTATAAGAAGCCAAATATGCCTCCAGCTAAGCCCATAAGTATAAAATGGCTTAGCACTTCGGCGGAAACCATGCCTATAAAGGAGGCCCCTATGAATACATAGGGGATGGTAGCAGATAGCTCCTGTGAGACGGGCATGGGGAGGTAGTGAAACAATAACGCCACAAGGAGGGACAGCCCGGCAGAAGACCTGACGGGCCCTTGTCTGAGGTGATGACTCACAAAAAATGTGGACGTACTACCGATAATACCCGTGATAATCACGCCAAGCGTTAGTGCCATAGCCATTCGATAAGGAGTACAACAAGGAATACGCCCCCAAAGGCAATCGTACCCAACTTGCCCCCATAGCCGTTAAATATGTTTTTTGAAGCCACTAAAAGCAGGCCCGCCGCCGCTCCGGCAAGCAAAATAAAGGTATAGCCGGGTAACACGGCAGGGCTGGTCATGCCTACAAAGGCACCACAGTAAATGGCAGAAGGTGCTGAGCGAACCCATGCCTTCTTAATTAACGAGGGTAGGAAAGAGGCCGCCACGCCCACTACGCCTACGGCAATCACGGTGCCGGTTATCGTACTCAGCCAGTAGGTTAGTACGGCACCAAATGCCACGTAGCCCACCAGCCAGATGTCCTGCCACAGGTGGTCATGGGTGTGCCGGGTAATATTGCGCCAGGCAATCACTATTGAGACGCCTATGAAGGCCAGCATTGACAATACTACCGGCAGGTTAGTCTTCTCCATCACGATGGCTCCGAGGAAAGCCACCTGCAGAAGGAATATAACCGCCATTGATGCTCGTGCGGTATGCTTTTTCATGGACTATACAAAGCTTCCCAAGTCCTGGTTTGGTAGTGAGTAATCACTTTCCGATACAGAACTTGCTAAAGATATTTCCAAGGATTTCGTCAGTAGAAACTTCGCCCGTGATGCTGCCAAGGTGATGCAGACTCTGGCGTATGTCCAGCGCAAGGAAGTCATTGGTGATGCCGCCGTCGAGGCCCTCGAGCACATCTTCCAGGCTTTTGCGGGTTTCCAGCAGGCTCTCGTAGTGGCGGGTGTTCGTGACAATGGTATTGCCTGTTTTGAACTTATCCAGGTTCACTGTTTCCAGTAGTTTCTCCTGTAGCTGCTCGATGTTCTCACCTGTTTTGGCTGAAATGAACACCATGCCCGGCTCATTTTCCAGTGTCTCGCGCAGTTCCGGCTGGGCGGTATCCAGCTTGTTACCCACTTTCAGGAAAGGTATGCCCAGGTTTTCAAGCTTATTAATGTCCCGGCGGATCTCCGTGATACTGTCTTGCTCCAGGTCAAACATATAGATGATCAGGCTGGCCTGCTGCATCTTCTGGCGCGTCCGCTCCACGCCTATACTCTCGATCTTATCCGTGGTTTCACGCAGCCCCGCGGTATCAATGAAGCGAAAGCTCACTCCCTGGATGATCATTTCATCCTCGATAAAGTCCCGCGTGGTGCCCGCTATGTCAGACACAATGGCTTTTTCCTCCTGTAGCATGGCATTCAGCAGGGTGCTTTTGCCCGCATTGGGCTTGCCCGCGATGACGGTGGGCACCCCGTTTTTGATCACATTACCTACATCAAAGCTATCGATCAGGCGATTGATCACTTTCAGCAACTCGCGTATGAGCTCTTCAAGGTCTTCCCGGCTGGCAAACTCCACGTCTTCCTCGCTAAAGTCCAGCTCCAGTTCGATCATGCTGGCAAAATGCACCAGTTTTTCTCTCAGGCGGCTTATCTCATCGCTAAAGCCACCCCGCATCTGATCCAGTGCGGCACGGTGCGCGGCCTCATTATCCGAAGCAATAAGATCTGCTATCGCCTCTGCCTGGGCCAGGTCAAAAGCCCCGTTCATAAAGGCCCGTTTGGTGAATTCACCGGGGCGGGCATGGCGCGCGCCTCTGCGAATGATTAATTTGAGTATCTCACGGATGATAAAGTTAGAACCGTGGCAACTGATCTCTACCACATTCTCTTTCGTGAATGACTTCGGGGCTACGAATAGCGACACGACTACTTCATCAAGTATCTTTTCACCGTCGCGAATGGTACCGAAATGCAGCGTATGGGTGTCCTGCTTTTCAAGGTCTTTTCCCTTGAAAATACCATTGACCAGCGATATGGCCTCATTACCCGATACTCTTATAACGGCAATAGCCCCCGACCCCTGAGGGGTAGCGAGGGCTACTATAGTGTCGTCGTTGCCGACCAGCAATTCCTGCTTCAAATCTCTTTAGTTTCTGATTTTAAGGCTTTTGTGTAGATAGCTGTTTGAGGAAAAACCTTATTCCTGCTCTTCGGATTCTTCGGCTGGTACGTTGAATTTCTCCAGCATATTCTTAAAGTCATCTGCTGTACGATAGCCAGGTACGGGCTGGAAGTTTTTGAAATCTTCCTGCATGAACACGATGGTAGGGTAGGAGCGTACCTGCAACTGGCGGGCTATTTCACGCTCAGTCAGTTCCACATCACCCAGGTTCATTATGCGGTCGCTCTCGGCGTTGAGCTTTACAGCGTAGTAGTTATCATTAGCATATTCGGCCACTTCCTCATCAGAAAAAGTGTCCTTATCCATTTTTTTACACCAGCCGCACCAGTTGGTATATACATCGATGAATATCTTTCTGGGTTCTTCCTGGTTTTTGCGGTATGCTTCCTCCAGTGTGAGCCACTCGATTTTCTTATCATCTTCTTTTGGGGCATCACTTTCTGTAGCAAAAGAGGCTGCAGTGGCAAAAAGGGCAAAAGCCGCTATAACGAATATTTTAAGATTCTTCATATTTAAAGTCGTTCCTTTCCTATCGATAACGTAAATATACTTTAATAAATTCTATTGCCACAGAGGCTATCCGGTCAAAAACCTACATCCATGTTACCGTCCGGACGTAAGCTTTTCTTTTCTTACTTTTTCAGCACCCTTTCTCATGCGGCGCTGCCTGAACACCACTCCATGAGAGGGAGAGAACAGGAAAGCCAGCATAAAGAGCAGGCCTGCAGCGGATGCCATGGCACCTGCAATACTGCCATTGAGCCAGACCGCCAGGTAATAGCCCGAAACCGAAATGGCGACTCCTACTCCGGCAGCTATCCACAGCATAGTGCGGAAGTTATCTGTAAGCAAATAAGCCGTGGCCGCCGGTGCAATCAGGAAAGCCACTACCAGTATAGCACCTACTGACTCAAAGGAGGCAATAGTGGTAAGTGAAACGGCTCCCATAAGTATATAGTGCCATAGGGCAGCCGAGATACCGAGTGCTGTGGCAAAAGCCGGATCGAACGTAGTCAGATACAGCTCCTTGTAGAATAGCAAAATCCCTGCCACAACCACCAGCAGAAGGCCGCCAGTGATAAAAAGTGCCCTGGGCCCTATGATGGTGCCATCGTCCAGGATCCACAAATCAATAGGCACATAGGCAATCTCTCCGTACAGCACACACTCCTGGTCCAGATCTACCTGACCGGCATACACACTTATCAATATGACGCCAAGGGCAAAAAACCAGGTAAATGTTACTCCTATAGATGCATCGGTCTGCAGACGGGCCTTTTTATGAAAAAACTCGATTAAAAAAGTGGTCAGCAGCCCGATCAGCCCTGCACCGATCAACATGACCAGCGTATCGCGTGAACCGCTCACCAGGAAGGCGAGAACAATACCCGGCAGCACTGCATGTGAAATAGCATCACCCACCATAGCCATACGGCGCAGGATCAGGTAGCAGCCCAGCAAGCCGCAGGACACTGCCACGAAAGAGCCGGTGAGCATAATTTGCCAGTCTGCACTACTCATGATAATGGTATTTTTGAGCTATGAGGGTCTTTCTCAGGAAAATCCAGCTTTTCCATTAGGCGCTTTTCCAACTCCGGCGTAATCACATGTTCTATGGTTTCCGCGTCCTCATGCACATGATCAGGCGCTATATTGAGGTATTGTGTGAGGTAAAGCTCCCACAGACGATGCAGGCGCACCACCCGGCGGCTCTTATTGAAACCTACGTTTGTCAATTCATAATTGTTTTTTATTTGCCTCAAATACCCGTGTCGCACCAGCCTTTTCAGTATATAGATAAGCGTACCTTTAGGGTAGCGGCGTCTTTCGCGAATCTCATCACTGGTACGGCTGGCCTTCCAGTCTTCAGCGTCTTCGCCCAGCAGGTAAAAAGTCTTAAGAATATTCTCTTCCAGCATTTGTAACCTGTTTCTGCGCTGGCGGAACATCCTGGGCAGTATCCCTTTGACCGGGGATAGAAAAAAAGATACTAAGGCGATGGTACTAAGCACAATTACTGTCCACGGACCCGTAGGCATGGAAGGGGCCGTGTAGCTTATATATGCCCCGGCCAGCCCGCTAAAGGCACCGAAAATTGCCGCCAGCAATGCCATTACTTTAATATTGTCAGTCCAGAACTTGGCTGCAGCGGCCGGCGTGATCAGCATGGCTGCCATAAGCACCACTCCAACAGCTTGAATACCAACTACAACGGCCAGTACAGTAAGCGTAGTAAGAAGGAAATCCATAAACCGCACAGGCACCCCTGAGCTGGCCGCAAACTGAGGGTCGAAAGCGATCAGCTCCAGTTCTTTGAAGAATAGCAGTATGGTTAAGAGTAAAAGGCCTGCTACAATGCCGAACACGAGTACATCCTGCCCTACGAGCGCTGCCGCCTGGCCGAATAGAAAACTATCCAGCCCGGACTGCCCTGCCGCCCCGGATTGCTGAATGATGGTAAGCAGTAATATGCCTATACCAAAAAATACACTTAAAATTAACCCAATGGCAGCGTCTTCTTTGATCCGGCTATGCCTCACGATCAGGTCTATAAGCAGAAGGGAAAGCCAGCCGGTGGCGGATGCCCCGATGATGAGATAGACCGGATTTTTGACCCCGGTCAGCATAAAACTCAAGCAAATACCCGGCAGAATGGCGTGCGCTACAGCATCACCTACCAGGGCTTTTTTCTTGAGGAAAGTAAAGGTACCCACCAGCGCAGAGGAAGCCCCTAACAATACGGTGCCAATGGCTACATACCGTACATTAGGATCTGAGAATGAAAGGAATTCAATGAGTGTTTCCATGGCTACTTGTCCCTTGACGGAAACTGCGATTGCTTCATCAGTTCACTTACCTCAGTGAGCAATGTAAGTCTGCCACCGTAGGTTTCTTCCAGCAGGGCAGGGGTGAAGGCCTCATCTACCGGCCCGCTAGCTACCAGGCGCATGTTCAGTAAGATGACCCAGTCAAAGTAAGTGCTTACCGACTGCAGATCATGGTGCACCACCACTACCGTTTTGTTTTCACGCGACATTTCCTTAAGTAAAGTTATAATCGCTTTTTCGGTAGCTGCGTCCACCCCGGCAAAAGGTTCGTCCATGAAGTAGAGGTCTGCTTCCTGAGCTAAGGCCCGTGCCAGAAACACCCGCTGTTGCTGTCCACCGGAAAGCTGGCTGATCTGCCTTTTGGCAAAATTTTCCATGCCTACTTTACGCAAGCATTCCATGGCCATCTCCTTGTCTGCTTTTCTCGGGCTTCGCATCAGGCCTATCTTAGCATACCTGCCCATGAGTACCACATCCATGGCCGAAGCAGGAAAGTCCCAGTCAACGGATTCACGCTGAGGTACGTAACTTATTTTTTGCCTGACATCGTCCAGTGGCTGGTCAAATAATTTGATAAATCCGCTACTAGCAGGAACGAGGCCCATTATGGCTTTGATGAGCGTGCTTTTTCCCGCTCCGTTAGGCCCCACTATTCCTACCAGCGAGCCGGCCGGCAAGGAGACATCCACTCCCCACAGTACCGGTTTGCGGTGATAGCTCACCGTAAGATCGTGCACTTCCAGAATGGGATTTTCTACCTGGCGTATCATTATTTCAGTGAGTTTACAATTGTGTTCACATTTGTGCGCACCATCCCAAGGTAAGTTCCGGCCGCTGTGTCATCCGGGCCCATTGCATCCGAGTACAAGCTGCCACCTATTTTGACAATGTGCCCTCTCTCTCTGGCCCCTTTCACTACGGCATTGATTGCTTTTTCAGAAACGGACGTTTCTACAAATACTGCCTTGATTTTATTTTCAGTAATAAACTCTGCGAGGTTTTGTACATCCCTCACGCCGTATTCACTAAGGGTGCTGATGCCCTGCAGTCCGCGTACCTCTATATTATATGCGTTGCCAAAATAGTGGAAGGCATCATGTGCTGTGATCAGCACCCGCTGGCTGGAAGGGATCTGCCTGACCTTTCGGCGGGTTTCTTCGTGTACATCTTCCATCCGGGCGCGGTACGCCTCCCAGTTTTTCCGGTAGTATTCCGCATTAGCCGTATCCTGCCCCACCAAAAAATTCACTGCGTTTTCCATAGCTGCCTGCCAGAGAGAAACATCAAACCAGATGTGCGGATCAAATGCATCCTGATACCCCGGCGCATGGAGCAATCTTGAAGTGTCCACACTTTCTGCCACCGCAAAAACCGGCTTTTGTCTCGCCAGCTTTTCCAGTACTTCACCCATTTTTCCTTCGAGGTGCAGGCCATTATAAAATATCATGTCTGCACCGGTCAGTTTTTTCAGGTCTCCCTGCGACGCCTTATATACATGTGGATCTACACCGGGGCCCATGATTTCTGTAACGGTGGCTGAATCTCCCGCTACTTCGCGAAGCACATCTGCGATCATACCCGTGGTGGTTACCACCTTCAGCTTACCCGGTTTACCGTCTTGCTGATTTTCATTATCCCCGCAGGCGGTTAACAGAATAGCTATAAGTATCAGCCCGCTAAAAAATTTTAGTTGCATAAAAAATTATTCCGTGATGAGAAGGTTTGCTGAAACCTCCCTCGATACAAAAATCTGTTTCTTTCCGTCGAGCTCTATTTCCATCGATCCGTCGAACTCCACCCGGTCCTTAACTTTCACCCGGGCCCCGAGGTAAGCACCTACTTTATCCAGGTATTGAAGAAAGGCGGCACTGCTGTCTTTGACTGCCACAATCTTGCCTGTCTCTCCAACCTCCAGGTCACTGAGCGGCGACTGTTCCTTTTCCGAAAACTCTCCGTTCTCATCCGGAATCGGATCTCCATGAGGATCATATTTCGGGTACCCCAGAAACTCATCCAACTGGTGGATGAGTAGAGGTGACTGAATGTGCTCCAACTGTTCCGCTACTTCGTGTACCTCGTCCCAATTGAATTTTAATTTCTCTACCAGAAATACCTCCCAAAGTCGATGTTTTCTGATCACTAAAAGTGCCACTTTTCTTCCCGCCACCGTTAGACTCACTCCCTGGTACTTTCGATAGGAGACGAGCTCCTTGGCAGAAAGTTTTCGCAGCATGTCACTGACGGATGCCGGCTTCGTGTTTAGCCGATCTGATATCGCGTTCGTCGTCACCTTTCCTTCTCCTTCGGTGGACAAATGGTAAATCGCTTTGAGATAATTCTCTTCCGCTAGACTGGGCATTCCTTTTTAAAAATTCTACGTCTGAAAATAGAGCAAGTTCAGGTAAACCTAAAAATATGTTTCGATAAAACCAAAAGCTGACACACTGTCAGGTTGGTTTGCTAAAAATTATAGTAAATTAGCGTGACTTAAAATAAGTTTAGGTTAGCCTAAATTTAATACCCAAACAATATTCGGTTGTAATATATAGGTTATAGATTTTGTCTATAACTATCTTGTTAAATAAGTTAAATAGCTGTAAATCAGATATTTAATAAGTTTGTTGTGAAGTGGTTTTGAGGGGTAAAGTGTGCCTTATTATTAGACTAAATGCAGGATAGAGGGTATTGAAGCCAGGTTTTACGAATTACCTGATGAAATTATTAGTAAGTAGAAAATGATATAAAGGCTTAATTCAGCAACTGAGAGACTGCTGTCGTAAATGCTTCGCCTTCCGGAGCCCAGAGAACTTCCTTACCGGGCATTTTTGTGTAAAAACCCGTGGTATTAAGGGCCTCAGACACCTTCTCAGCCGGAGCAGTAGCAAAATCAATCGCGATAGCGGCATTATATCGGCTACATATCCTTTCCAGAGGCGGATTTTGTTGTAAGAGGATGGGTTTTTTGAGGGCGAGTGCCTCATACAGTTTGGTGGGTACCTTATTTTCCGTGCTCTTATCAGGTTTCAATGGCAGGAGGACCACATCTGCGGCCACTATGTGCCTCACAATCTCTTCATAGGGCAGAGGAAAGGCCTCCTGTATGAGCTCTATGAACGGAAATGGAGCCACCATGTCCTCTAGCTGCTCTCTGAAGCCTTCTATGGCCGAAAATCCGGCAATGGTAAGCCGGCAGGCCCTGTGTTTCTGTAATCGGACGGTAAACAATATGGCTTCTTTAATCCCACGACTAGGATGTAGTGTGCCAGTATATACCAAATGAAGTGTTTTTATCTCCTTAATTGGAAAATATTCTTCTGCAAGGGTTCCCCGGTACTTGTTTTCCAGTACCAGTATTGGCCTGTTTTTCAGGTAAGGCATTTGATCCGGATAGCACTTTTCCGCTACCACTATCAGGTCGGCAAAGGGAATAAAAATGCGCTCTTTTAGTCTTACCAGCCAGGCCGACAGGTGACGAATAGCAGCAGGAAGGCTATTTCCATAGCGTATATTACGAGAATGGTTTTCCTGAACGTCATAGCATATTTTTGAGCCAAATAAAAGTTTGTATGTTATCGTAACTATCTGAAAATCAATGCTACTAACTACGATCAGATCAGGATTTACTTTAAGCAGATAAATAGTAAATTTTATAGGTGCTGTAAAACGTCTCCAGCTCAGTCTGTTAAAATCGAAAAGAGGAATGAAGGTAATGCCTGCAGAAGGGGGAAGATTTTTTGACTTAAAGCCTATGATATTTATGGCATATTTACTTGTTTGGGCCACCGATAGGGCCAGTTTTAGATACATTCTGGGCTCTGTGACCGGTTTCAGAAGGGATGTAAACAGTATTTTCTTCCGAGCCATAAATAAATTATTACCGAAATATCAATAAATATTTCCATTCGGCCATGGAATTAAAGGACCTCATAGAAAGAGCGTGGGAAAATCGCGAGTATTTGAAAGAGAAGGAGACGCTGATAGCTATCAAAACCATTATTGATGAGCTTGATAAAGGCACTAAGCGCATTGCGGAGCCTTCCGGAGATGGCTGGATAGTCAATGAATGGATAAAAAAGGCAGTAATCCTTTATTTCCCTATTCAGAAAATGCAGGTCATAGAGACCGGCCCGTTCGAATTTCATGATAAGATTAAGTTAAAGTCCGGCTTTGATAAGCTGGGCGTGAGAGTCGTTCCCCATGCTATTGCCCGGTACGGATCATTTCTCTCCAAAGGTGTCATCATGATGCCCTCATACGTTAATATAGGCGCTTATGTAGGCGAAGGTACCATGGTAGATACCTGGGCCACCGTCGGCAGTTGTGCTCAGATAGGGTCCAATGTGCATCTTAGCGGGGGAGTAGGCATAGGGGGCGTATTAGAGCCTGTACAGGCAGCTCCTGTAATTATAGAAAACAATGCTTTTATTGGGTCCCGTTGTATCCTTGTAGAAGGTGTAAGGGTAGGAAAAGAGGCTGTTTTAGGGGCGAATGTCACCATCACAGCCAGTAGCAAGATCATTGATGTCACCGGTGATGAGCCTGTGGAGTATAAAGGATATGTACCCGAGCGATCTGTTGTGATTCCCGGTAGCTACACTAAAAAGTTTCCGGCCGGAGACTTTCAGGTACCCTGTGCCCTCATCATTGGCAAGCGTAAGGAGAGTACGGACAAAAAGACCTCTCTGAACGAGGCACTCAGGGAAAACGACGTCGCTGTCTAAATTTTATCAGCCTGTCCTGTAAGATTCTTAGCCTCATTGCTCTAGACTTTTACTTCATGCTGTGTATCTTTAAGATTGTACCGGTAACTATTCCGGTACTTCTGATTTTATCGAAACCGGCAGCATGTTAAATAATATTTTATTATTTCTCTACCTCTTTTCTGCTTCAATCTTTGCTTCAGGTGATGACTCAAAGGTTGTTGATAGTCAGTTTGTTGTAAACAAAGGAGAGAAACTGGAGTACAAGGTAAGCTTTGGCTTCCTGACTGTAGGTGAGGCTACCATGAAGGTACGTGAAAAGACCTATCGCGTACAGGATGCAGGTTGTTATAAAGTAGATATTTTCGGAAAGACCAGTGGGGCTGTGGGTTGGGTGACCCGGGTAAATGATCATTGGGGTGCCTACATCGATAAAGAAAGCTATCAGCCCTACATTTCCTACCGGAATATTGAGGAGGGAAGGTACAGAAAGAATGAACTTGTACGCTTTTACCACGAATCCGGTAAAGTGGAAGCTAAAGAGGTCAATCAAAAGACCGGTGAGTATAAAGAACCCACTATTTACGATGCCAGGGGCAAGCAGCTCTTCGATATGATCGGCGGCTACATGCACTTAAGGTCCATTGATTTTGATAGCTACGAGATAGGGGACACTATAAAGGTTGATGCCTTCTTTGAAGATACGATTTATGATTTTCGCATCATTTACCAGGGAAAAGACGTTGTAAAGACTAAAGTAGGTAGCGTAAGGGCCTTCAAACTGGTACCGATCATGCCCGACAATAAGCTGTTTGATGGTGAAAATGCAATAGCTACCTGGTTTTCAGACGATCAGAATAAAATTCCTCTGAAGGTAAAAGCTGATATGTTCGTAGGTAGTGTTACAGTTGACCTCGTAGACCATCAAAACCTTACATCCCCTCTTGCCCTGGTAGAAGACTAGATATCTCTCTGCCTGTTCCACAAACTTTTATGAATATCCTGCTGTTTTTTACTCTTACTAAGAAGCAGAGGTAATGTATTGCCTCATTCTTCACATTTAAATTTGTATTGCACTATTGTGCCTCAAGGGAAACCTTTATTTTTGTGGGCGCAATTGAAAAATAGAACTGATGAGATACCTCAAAGTATACCTGCCGGTAGTCATACTGAGCCTTATGTCATGGGCCTGTGAATCGGAAGAGCAGATGGCGGGTGATAAGTACTTTAACCAGAAGGATTATGAAAAGGCCATTGAAGCCTATACTACTCACCTGGAAACATCTCCTAATGATGTGGAAAGCATCTATAACCGGGGAGTGGCTTACGCTGAAACCGGGCAGGGGGAGAAGGCTGTAGCTGACTGGAATCGCATTCTTGAAGACGATGAGAATCACTTTTATGCCCTGATGAGCCTTGGAAAGCACTTTTTTGAGCAAAAAGAATATGGGGAGAGCGCCTTTTATTACGAAAGAGCCTATAAGGCGAAAGATCAGAGTTCAGAGGCAGCCTTTCAGACTGGCCGTGCATTTCACAAGGCAGGCAAAACAGCACCTGCATTGAAAATGTACGATGTGGCGATCAGGCTTGACCCTAACATGGGAGAAGCTTACCTGTACCGTGGGGCCCTTAATGTTTATCTGAAAAAACAGTCCAGCGGCTGTGCTGATTTCCTTAAAGCAAACGAGTTAGGAGTTGAAGAGGCGCAAAGTGCTCTCTCTAATTATTGTGGGTAGAGACCTTATCCTATACACTAAATAATTGTGTGTAATATTCTGTTTTTCAGTAATTTAAGTTTTAGCTATTGCAGCCTGTTGTAGCCGTTATCGGCGGAGGGGCCGCCGGTTTTTTCGGTGCGCTCACTATTGCAGCTCATCGGCCGGGTGTGCGCGTGATGATTTTTGAAAAGACCGGTAAGGTCCTTTCAAAAGTAAGAGTCAGTGGAGGGGGCAGGTGCAATGTTACGCACGACTGCTTTCAGCCAGGTAAGTTGGCCACCTTTTACCCACGCGGCGGCAGGATGCTGAAGAAGCTTTTCGGTCGGTTTTCTGCTTCCGATACGGTACAGTGGTTCAAAGAACGTGGCGTAGAGCTCAAAACGGAAGCTGACGGGCGCATATTTCCTGTGTCGGATTCTTCTCAGACCATCATAGACCTGTTTATGCGCGAGGCTTCACGCCTTGGAGTGGAAATCAGGACACGCTGCGTTGTCACTGAAATAGCTCCGGATGATGAAGGTTTTAGTCTGACTACGTCTGAAGGTATGATGAGGGCCAATAAGGTACTGGTGTCTGCCGGCGGTCATTCAAAAGAATCTGCATACGACTGGCTGAAAAACCTCGGGCATGAGATTATTCCTCCCGTTCCCAGTCTTTTTACATTTAATGTACCCAGGGAAGGCCTGAATGACCTTGCCGGAATAGCACTTCCTGATGCCAGGGTCAAAGTAGAGGGAAGTAAGTGGGAATATACCGGACCCTTGCTCATTACCCATTGGGGCTTTAGCGGGCCTGCCGTACTAAAGACCTCCGCCTGGGCGGCCCGGGACTTTTTTGAGAAAAAGTATGCCTTCAACATTCATGTCTCATGGAATGCCTCCGCAGGGGAGGAGGCGGTAAGAGCCCTTATCCATACCTATCTTTCTGACCATGGTACCCGTAAGATCCACAAATATCCCCTGATGGATTTGCCGCAACGACTGTGGACCCGGCTGTGTGAGCGCGCAGAAATAGAACCGAATCGTACCTGGGCAGAGCTCCCCAAAAAGAACCGGAACAAGCTGGTTGAAGAGTTGGTGAGAAGCCACTATACCGTAGCTGGTAAAACAACTTTCAAGGAAGAGTTTGTAACAGCCGGTGGTGTAGCGCTTACATCTGTTAATGCTAAAACAATGGAAAGTAAACATATTAATGGTATGTACTTTTCAGGTGAAATACTGGATGTGGACGGCGTCACCGGGGGCTTCAATTTTCAAGCGGCATGGAGCACCGCATTTATAGCGGGAAAGGCTATTTCAACATCCATTTAGTGTTTTGTGCCTAAATATCTTTTTAGAGCGATTATTATATTATTACCAAACGATCGTTAAAATAGGATGTGCTTTATAAATTAGATTTTACCGGGGAATGATGTTTTTTTTATAATTTGGTTGATTACTTACATCATTTTCAGGGCATAAAAAAAGCCGGTATTATTTACCGGCTTTATGGTAAGTTATCTGCAGGTTATTTTTTGAACTGCTTAGCTACTACCAGGTCCTTGGTACCATGGCTGTAATCGTAGAAGCCTGCGCCAGATTTAACACCTTTCGCACCAGCGGTTACCATATTTACAAGCAGTGGACATGGGGCATACTTCTGGTTTCCGAACCCATCATACAATACATTCAGGATTGAGAGACAAACATCGAGACCGATGAAATCTGCCAGTTGAAGAGTTCCCATAGGGTGGGCCATACCCAGCTTCATTACGGTGTCTATTTCTTCGACTCCTGCTACTCCTTCGTACAGTGAATATACTGCCTCATTGATCATGGGCATCAGGATGCGGTTAGCAACAAAGCCAGGGTAGTCGTTTACCTCTACCGGCGTTTTGCGCAGGTCGCGGCTTAGCTCCATGATCGATTCTGTTACTTCGTCACTGGTAGCGTAACCTCTGATTACCTCCACAAGCTTCATTACCGGTACCGGATTCATGAAGTGCATTCCGATTACCTTATCAGCGCGGTTAGTTACGGCAGCAATTTTGGTGATGGAGATAGAAGACGTATTGGATGCCAATATGGTCTTGTCAGGGCAGATGCTATCTAATTGCTTGAAAATGTTAAGCTTAAGGTCGATATTCTCTGTCGCTGCTTCTACCACGAGGTCAGTATCACCCAGTCCGCTCTCCATGCTGGTATAGGTGGTGATATTAGCCAGTGTATCCTGCTTTTTTGCTTCGTCAATCAGTTCCTTTTTGATCTGACGATCCAGGTTTTTGCCTATAGTGGCCATGGCCTTTTCCAGGGCCTGCTCTGAAATATCGATCAATGATACTTTATATCCGTTTTGGGCAAAAACGTGTGCAATTCCATTGCCCATAGTACCTGAACCGATTACGGCTATATTTTTCATGAAGGTTTTCGTTAATGGGTTTATTAATTCGGCTTACAAAGATAGAAACATTTGCCTACCGGCGAACTTAGCCGTTTATAAAAGGGAAATAGTCATTAAAAAGTTATTTTTGTGCCGGGGAATTTTACCCTGCCTAAAATATCAAACTAATGCTTCAAATAGGACAGTATAACAACCTGATAGCCAAAAGACAAACTAGTAATGGTTGGTACCTGGTAGCAGGTGGGGAGGAAGTTCTTTTGCCTGTCAAACATGTGCCGGAAGGAATGAAAGAGGGAGATGAGGTTAATGTATTTGTCTATACAGACTCAGAAGACAGACCGGTTGCGGTATCTGATACTCCCCGTGCCGTGGTAGGTGACATTGTTTCTTTATCCGTGGTGGATGTCTCCAGACATGGAGCCTTCTTAGACTGGGGGTTGGAAAAGGACCTGTTTGTTCCATTCCGGGAGCAGCAGGAAAAAATGGAAAAGGGCAGGCTTTATGCTGTGTGTGTCTGTCTGGACCATCAATCTGGCAGGGTGATCGGCACCAGCAAGATACGCTCTTTCCTTGAAGCGCCTGATGAAGGAATTGAGGAAGGAAAAGAGTATGAAGGGATCGTATTTGATAAGACGGATCTGGGATTCAAGGTGGTCTTTGCCGGTAAATATGAAGGTTTACTTTATGCCAACGAGGTATTTAATCCCCTATACACAGGGGAGAACGTAAAGGTATATGTTCACCGGGTGCGTGAGGATGGAAAAATTGACCTGAGTTTGCGACCTGCAGGATATGCTGCCGTCAAAGAATCAGTAGATCCGGTGTATGATCAATTACAAGAGGCAGGCGGGTACCTGCCATATGGAGATCATTCTGACCCCGAGGCCATTCGTCAAAAATTTGGCATGTCGAAAAAACAATTTAAAAAAGTGATCGGTGCTCTATATAAGGCAGGTAAGATAGAGATAGACCAAAAAGGCATCTACCTGCCGGAGTAGGCATATCAGGCAAATCGCTTCATTTTTATTCCCGGATCAAGCTTCAAAATAGCCGTTGGCTTGCAGCAAAGAACTGCTTTATTGTTTTTTACAGCTATTGGTGCTTTGATCAGGTAAGGATAGTGCATAAGAATATTGAGCCATCCCTCGTCGTCAAAATTATTACGGGCTATTTTCGCCTGATAGTCCGGATGGGATTTATCCAGTAAATCTTTGGGTCTGAGTTCAAGCTTGTCCAGTAGCTCCCTCCACAGGGTAGTGGTCATCCTGGTACTACTGTATACATTTGCATTTACGTGCTTAGTAAGCGTATAAGCATAAGCATAAGTCTGCTTACCGATGCTGGTTCCCGGATCGTAATAGATCATCAACTCGTTAGGGTGGTGCTTCATATTTTTATGGGGTTGGAAATTAATTTGGACGCAATTAATATATACGAAATAAAAAACTAATTATCAAATAAAAAATAGTATAAAGTTCTATTTTAATGAATTTTTTGACAGTTGATAGATGGAGTTTGCTTGAAAAATTGGTCGATTCCCCTTTAGAATTACTACCTTAAAGTCAGGAAGCTCTTTAGCTGGAAAAAAATATTACATGAATTCTCCTGAAAAGGCTTGGGCGTTGCAACGGTTTGAAATAATTGGATATTGTGATTCTATTAAAGATCCTGTGTTATATCTGATAATTTGATCGGTTTTTTGATTAATTATTGAATTGTTTTTTACAAAAATCTTGTTTTCCTTTCTGCTACTTTTTAAGCTTTAGCACTTGCTCATAGCTGGTAACTTAAACTTCATAGTATCATGAGAGCAGTAACCACTACGTCTAAAGACCAGCAGCTTTCTTTCTTTTTGAAAGAAGTGGTGCCATTCGACAGGTTGCCCGAAGAGGAACTTAAAATCTTGTCGGATAAACTTAGCACCCGGCATTATGCACCTAATACCCTGATACATACACAATCTGTTAGCCCTGTAAGGCACCTTTCTATTGTTTATTCCGGGAGGGTTGAGAAGTACTTTCTCAACCGTAACAAGCAGAAGGAATTCCTGGAGTATGTTCTTCCCGGCGAGATATATGGTGGTATCAGTCTTCTTCTTAATAACAGGCGGTCTATAAGAACCGTGATTGCGGCAGAGGAAACTAAAATTTACAATCTTACGGCGGAGGACTTTCTAAGGCTTTGCCAGAAGTATGAGCGGTTTTCTTCGTATTTCACAGATAGGTTCGGGCGCCGAATGCTAAACCAGACCTATTCGGGCTTTGTGAATAATAAGCCTGACGAACCGGTATCATACGAGCAGACGGATCACTTTTTTAAGCAAAAAGTGAAGGAAATAAGCAGACCGTTACCTGTTACCTGTTCCCTGGACACATCCATACGGGAAGCCGCAGCCCTGATGACAGCGCACCGTAGTCCCAGTGTGCTCATTAGTGGTGAAAACCAAATCCTTACAGGTATAATCACAGACCTTGATTTGCGCAATAAAGTAGTAGCTAAAGGGCTAAATGCAGAGCGACCTGTAAGCGAGATCATGTCCAATCCCCTGATTTCAATAGATGAAGACTGCTACCTGTATGAAGCAGTCCTTAAAATGTTTAGGGAAAAGGTGCACCAACTGGTAGTTTGCAAGGGTAAAGAAGCAGTTGGGGTGATAAGTCGTAACAAGCTGTTACACAGCCAGGTAAAAAGTCCGTTTATTTTTATGCAGAGTATTCTGACTGCCGACCTTCTAGAGGAGCTGGTCAGAAAATGGGGCCAGGTACCTGATATCGTGAACCAACTTCTGAGTAGGGGTGTGCGGGCCGAGATTGTGAACCAGGTCATAAGTACAGCTTCGGATTCTATTTCACAAAACATTATCCAGCAGACTATCCGTGAGATGGGGGATCCTCCATGCCGGTTTGTATTTATGGTCCTTGGAAGTGAAGGCCGCAGGGAACAGACCCTTAAAACGGATCAGGACAATGCTATTATTTATGAAGATGTAGAAGACAGCGACCGTGCTATGGTCAGGGAGTATTTTCTTGAGTTTGCAGAGAAGGTAAGCTTCAAGCTGGATCAAACTGGTTTTGCCTATTGTGAAGGAGACCTGATGGCCAAAAACCCGAAGTGGTGTCACTCTCTTTCTCATTGGAAACGAAATTACCGAACATGGGTTACTTCTCCTGATCCCGAGAAAGCCATGCGCTCTGCTATCTTTTTCGATTGCCGTGCGGTATACGGAGATGAGACGCTACTAACTTCGCTCAGGGGGCATATTTTAGAACTGTTGCACAACCCCTCGCAGACTTTCTTTTACCTGTTGGCTAAGAATGGGCTGGAGATAAAACCCCCGCTGGGCCTATTCAATAACTTCCATACGGTTTCGCATGAAGACAAAAAAGGAGTAATCAATATCAAAAGAGCCATGAGTATCGTGGTTGATTTTGCGAGGGTGTTTAGTTTGAAGCACGGAATTCTGGCTACTAATACGGGGGAAAGGCTTCGCGAATTATGGGACAGAGAAATACTTAGTGTGGTAGAATACAATGAGTTATTACAGGCTTACTATTACATGATGCAGCTCAGATTACTGAATCAGTCAGATGCCATCCGGCAAAATGATACCCCTAATAACTTCATTGACCCCAAATCGCTTACCAAGATCGAGCGAGTAACGCTTAAAGAAATCTTAAAAGTGCTGGATAAATACCAGACTAAACTGAGCGTGCAGTTTACCGGATCATTTCTGAAATAAAAAAGAGGCTGTCTCAAAAGTGTTGAGGCAGCCTTTACTTTTTTCTTTCCAGGCTCATCTGCTGTAAATGCTATTGATGATCTGTTTTCTTTTGGCGAAGAAAACAGGCTCTCTATGAAGCCTTTTTGAGCAGGTTATGTGCAATAGCCAGTAGTCCGGCTTCTATTTCGACTTTCTCTGTTCCCCGCATCATAAATCTGCGGAAGCCCCGGTTGTGTTTGATGGCTGCGAACACAGTTTCTACATCTGCCGGTCGCTGCTTGCGATGAGCTATTCCCTGGTCACTCATAAGCATATCCCGCACTTTTTGCTTGTGAGTTCTAAGGTTATGATTGATCTCAACTATCCGGTTGCCTTTTGCTTTAAAACAACCGCTCCTTAATGGACACTCCAGGCAGTTTCTGGCCTGATATTGTGCATAAGTTTGTTCATAACCCGACTTAGTTTTTGTTTTTCGCTTTCCTATATGATCCATTGGCTGGCCTGCCGGGCAATAGATCTTATCCTGCTCTTCGTTGTAATGCAGGTTCTGAGATTTAGATATGTCTTGCTTCCATTTTCTGGTTTGCTCCTTATGGAAGTAATTATACTTTACATAGGCCTTCTCTACTTTATCTTTCAGATAGTCATAGTTCTCTTCGCTACCATATCCTGCATCAGCGCATATAGTGTCAGGCAGGGTGTTATATAACTGCTGATAGTTCTTAAGATGGGGTTGTAACGTTAGGGTGTCGGTAGGATTTTGATGGATCGTGTAGTTTACCAAGTATTGATTGGAGGTGCTGATCTGAAGGTTATAGCCCGGCTTGAGCTGTCCATTTCGCATATGGTCTTCCTTCATCATCATAAAGGTTGCATCGTGGTCAGTCTTTGAATAGCTGTTTCGTTGTCCCAGTATAGCTTGCTTCTGCTGGTATTCAGCCAGCTTCCCAGGCCAGTTTTTTCGTGCATAGGTAAGCTTCTGCCTCTTCCCTTTTGCTATCTTCTTGCCCGTGAGTGCCTGGTCAATCCTATCAATAGTATCACTAACCTTTCGAGCATCGATTTTGCTAAAATCAGGCTTTTCCTGATATAACTCGTCTTCTGCCACCCGCTGGGTATAGTCCCACAACTCTTCAAGCTGTTGGCTTATCTTTTCGGTATTGGTCTTAATAGACCTGCCCCACACAAACGTGTAGCGATTAGCCTGGGCTTCTATCTTGGTGCCGTCGGTGTAAACTGTCTTTAAGTCCAGTAGGCCCTCATCAACTAAGAACATTACAATCTGAGCAAAGATCACCTTCAGGCTATCTTTCAACCGATCGCATCGAAAACGGGCAATAGTGTTATGGTCAGGCTTGTTCATACCTGCCAACCACATGAAGTGAACGTTTTGACCAATAGCTGCCTCCAACTTGCGGGTAGAGTAGATATTACTCATATACCCGTAAATCAATATTTTAAGCAGCATCCTTGGATGATATACTGATGTACCGCCAGGCTTATAACCAGTCAATAGAGGGGCAATATCAAGACGATCGACCACTTCGTTGACCACCCGAACTGGATGGTCTGCCTCTATTAACTCCTCCAGGCTCGGAGGTAAAAGCATAATTTGCTTGGGGTTGTAGTCTTTAAAAACTATCTTTTCGCTTATTGACACAACTCAAGATATCACATCTTGGAAAGCGGGGGTAGTAATGCCCTCGCTTTTTTTATGGCCAACTCCAAAAAAAAGAGGCTGCCTTTTGAGACAGCCTCTTTTTCTTCACTGTTCTACTTTAGTGTCTAACTGAAGTATATCCACAAGCCGATAATAATAATAGCGAGCAGAATAGATAGTGCGATATCGGTTCCTTTACCGGTTTCGGCAGTTTTTGCTGCTTTGCGATCGTATGTAATGCCTTCTACTTTTTCTGCAGGAGGTGGTGCTGTGGCCATACTAACTGCTATTAGTACAATGACACAGATAATAAACAGGACGATGGCAAAATGCAGGAAGTTCATCGTAGCATAGCCATGCATAAAACTACCTTCTTCCAGTGAAATTTTTTCCAGGTTATAGAGTACTTCTGTGATGAAACGGATAGCACCCAAAACCAGACCGGAAAGAAGTGCCGCTATAGATCCGGTGGCGTTTAGTCTTTTAAAGAAAAGTCCGAACAGAAAGACGGCTGTGATAGGAGGGGCAATATAGGCTTGTACACTTTGCAGATATGTAAAAATCTGGCCGCTAATATATTTCATAAAAGGTATCCAGAGTAGCCCTACTACTACTAGTACTGCCGTTGCGATTTGACCTACCACCACGAGTTTTCTTTCGCTGGCATTGGGCTCGAATCGTTTGTAAATATCTAGTGTAAAAAGGGTTGAGGTAGAATTAAATACGGATGATAGCGAACTCATTAGCGCAGCCAGCAATCCGGCAATAACAAGCCCCACAAGACCAGAAGGCAGTAATGTTTGAATAAGTACAGGTAATGCCTGGTCTGCAGCTTCAAGGCTCAACAAGCCTTTTTGTGAAAGGGCGTAAGCGATAATACCTGGTACCACAAAGATGAAAAGGGGTGTCATCTTGAGAAAACCACCGAATATAGTGCCCTTTCTGGCCTCGGAAACATTTTTGGCCGATAGTACTCGCTGTACGATGAACTGGTCGGTACACCAATACCATATACCTAGAATAGGGGCACCAAACATAATTCCCGTCCAGGGAAAATCGGGATGATCTGTTGGTCTCCACATGCTCATAAAGCTTGGGCCTACGATGCTTGTCATTTCGTTCCACCCACCCAGTTTTTCAAGGCCAATATAGGTAACAGCTATTGCTCCACCGATGAGGACAAACATCTGAATCATGTCTGTATACAGTACTGCTTTGAGCCCTCCGAAAATAGTATAAATACCAGTAGCGATGACAATAATAAGGGCGCCGGTCCAAAAGTCTACGCCTATTACAGTAAAGACGATACCTCCTGCAGCAATGGTCACGGAGATTTTGGTAAGTACGTATCCTACAATGGAAATGATGGACAGGTACATACGGGAGGCACCATCATACCTGCGTTCCAGGAATTCGGGCATGGTGTATACCCCACTTTTTATATAGAAAGGCACGAAGACCCAGCCTAGCAGGAGCAGGGCAATACCGGCCA
Organism: Roseivirga sp. BDSF3-8; assembly: GCF_041449215.1. Classification (NCBI taxonomy): domain Bacteria; kingdom Pseudomonadati; phylum Bacteroidota; class Cytophagia; order Cytophagales; family Roseivirgaceae; genus Roseivirga; species Roseivirga sp. BDSF3-8. The sequence goes on from NZ_JBGNFV010000001.1 coordinate 4,366,472, forward strand.
ATATCTCAAACTGGCTGACGGCTACCCCGGAACTGGCCCCTGTACCAGCCAGGCCGATGAGGTGCTCCGATCCAATGTTTGAAGCAAAAAGGGATGCGCCGATCACAAACCACCCGAGGTTTCTTCCCCCTAGGAAGTAATCTGATGAGGAGGCATTTACCTTTTCTTTATATGTAGCCCACCAGGCTATACCAAATACGATCAGGAAGTAAATCCCGATAACAACTTTGTCTAGTGTAGATAATTCAAACATACTGAGGTCAAATTTGACAGCCTGAAATTACTGTCATTTATTAAAGGGAGATACTTTTTGAGGGATTTTTTGACAATTTTCGAAACTTTTTTCAAGGTTTTCCAAGGACGAGGCTACCATAGGGTGCCAGTAATATTACATTCCCCTGAATGCCAGAGCTGCCAGAACTCCATGTAATAATCTTATAGTCAGATAATTCCGTCGTGATTTTCACTTGTTTTTCTTCACCGCTAAGGTTGTGCATAACCAAAACAGATTTGTCCTCGTGGCTTCTGGTAAAAGATATAATCTTATTTGATCCGTCATCCACTTTCTGGAGGTTACCATAGGTGAGTGGTGCTGAATAGTTGCGTGTGGTAATCAGCCCCTTGTATACATTGTAAAGAGAACCGGAATCCTGTTTTTGAACAGCTAACGGGGCGATTACGCCTTCGGTACTGAAAATAGCTTCCCGCCAGCGGGTTTCTTTTTCAGTCAGGCCGGGTTCCCACAGAAATGGCTCCCGTATAAATTCATCGGGCTTTTTGCCTCGCATACCCAGTTCCTCTCCATAATAAATGTAAGGTGAACCGGGCAGGGTCATCAGTAGGGCTGCTGCCAGCCGGGCTTTCGGTTCATAATTACCTAATTGGCTCATGATCCGGTCCTGATCGTGGTTGGTCAGGAAGGTCGCATCTACATATTCAGGGTTTTCGGTGCTGTATGCATTTCGGATTTCATTATGCATTTCGATCAGGCCGCTGTCCACTTCATTTTGGATAGTTTTGACTATCTCGAAACTCAGGTCGAAGTTAAATACGGCATCAAGTCCGTTTAGAAAAGGAGCTGTTATCTCAGTGTCTGCCCAAACCTCACCAACCAGGTATACATCTTTATTTACCTTCTCCATCTCTGTCCTGAATTCTTCCCACCAGGCTACCGTCTTTTCCACCTCATCTTTCGGATAAATATACAGGGCAGCATCCAGGCGGAAGCCATCTACTTTTACCTCTTCAAGCCAGAACTTACCGATCTCGGTAATTTCTTTTCTTACAGAGGGGTTGTTATAATTCAGGTCGGGCATGCCCTGCCAGAAAAAACCGTAATAAATCTCTTCATTTCCTTCACGGGTGTGCCATTCGGGAATGTAGGATGCGTTCGCCTCCATTCTACCCTTTGCAATGAGGCTCTCTCTCACACTATCAGCATTTGCCCACACATAGTAATCGCGGTAGGGATTTTCGGATCCTGATATAGCTTTCTGAAACCAGGGGTGATTCTGATCAGTATGATTTACCACCAGGTCAATGATGACTTTGATGTCATGCTCATGGGCCTTTTTTACAAAATTTTTGAAATCGTCCAGGGAACCGTAATCCTCATGGATGGCCTGGTAGTCTGTAATATCGTATTTGTGGTAGGAAGGAGAGGGGCTTATGGGCATAAGCCAGATGGCTTTGGCTCCTAAATTTTTTATATACGCCAGGTTTTGTGTCATCCCGTTGATGTCACCGATGGAGTCTCCGTCACTATCTGCAAATGACTGGACGAAAATCTCATAAGTCATAGCATGAGGCCATTGGGCAGCCATTTCCCTAACAGGCTCTTCGGCTGGCTGCTCGGCAGTGTTGCATCCGGTTATCAAGGAAAGGGAGAAAACGGCCACTAATAAGTGTTTAAATAGCATAGTTTTGGTTTGGATAAAAAGCAGTTACCGGAAATATTCCGGTAACTGCTCTAACTTCAATATGGGTAGATGCACAATTTTTATTTCTTCAGAAAACGGTCCAATAGTACGGTGTTCTCCGTATAATACTGAATGAAATAGGTGCCTTCGGGCAAGGTTGACGTATTTACCTGCAGGCTATTATTACCTGATGGAGTATAGGTGGCTACAGGCCGACCCATAATGTCCCGTATGATGATAGTTTCTACCTTTTGATTTACGGGCCATTCCATGAATAATCTACCCTCAACAGGGTTTGGGTAGGAGACAATACCTGCTCTTCTGGCGCTGTTATCTCCGAGTCCGGTTACTTCACCCAGCTCGAAAGGAACCAGGTCGCTGGCAGTGGGGCTTAGGTCCTGGTCACTCAGGATGTGAAACTCACCGGGGGCCAGGGTGAAGGTATATCCTGTGGATGTAACTTGCAGTTCCCCGTCGGTAAAATAGTCATAGTATGTGCCGATAGCGGGAAAAGGTACCCTTAGCTCATCTTCGGTCAGACCTAAATTACCTAATACTATAAGTGTGCCCTCGCTTCCGGTGTAGCTAAGCCACTTGGTTTCCTGTGAGGGCTTCCAGTCAAAGGTACCGCTGGCAACTGCGCCATTTTCGGTTTTGAGGTCAAGGATACTACGGTAAACCTCGAATACTTTAGCACGTTCAGGGTCATTCAGGTAATCCCACCTCGGCTTTTTTCTGTCGATGCGGCAGTTTGAGCTGAGGGAGCCGTCGGGGCACTTTTGGATAGAGGTATCAAATCCCATTTCGCCGAATTCCCAGATCATTTTAGGGCCGGGAGTCAAGAGGTGAAAGGCAGCAGCCATTTTTACCCTGTTCAGGGCGGTGCTCAGATCAGTGACATCATAGTCTCCCTCAGAGCCTCCATAGGTGAGCATTTCGTACATGATTCTTTCCTCATCATGACTTTCGATATACCCCACCAGGTGGTTGTCATTCCACCCTCTGTTTCTGGCATACAAACCCTGAATGGAGTTAGTACTACTGGGATCATTCAGTGCAGGGACAAAATCAAAGTGCATATTTCCCCATAGCATCATGCCATAGTTGGCCAATTCACGCTCTTCGGTATTATCAGCAAAGTGTTCCAGAATAACATATGCGTCGGGGTCATATGCCCATATTTGATCGGCCATGCGTTTCAGGATGGCAATCCTGCCCTCGTCGCGGGAACTCCACGCACCTACATCCGTTCCGTAGTCGGTCTGAGTAAACCCTTTGCTGAGATCAAAGCGGAAGCCATCGAAGCGGAAAGATTCCAGCCAATAGCGGTTTACAGAATCAACAAACTCTTCCGTGTACGGACTCTCATGATTAAAGTCGAAAAAGACGTTAAAAGGATGGGTTGCTGTACGGTTAAACCAGGGGCTTTCATTCGAAGGCTGACCGTCCTCCCAATACATTTTTACCAGGGGAGAGGGGTAGTCGTTCTGATTTAGAACCATGTCCAGTATTACGGCCATGCCTCTTTTATGTGCCTCGTCTATAAAGTGCCGGAGAGAATCGGCTGGCCCGTAGAACTTATCGGCTGCAAACATAAAAGCAGGATTGTAACCCCAGGAGTTATTGCCGTTAAATTCCATTATCGGCATAAGTTCAATGGTATTTACGCCCAGCCTCTCCAGGTAACCGAGGGTATCGATAAGGTTACTATAGGATTGTGAACCATCGCCAAAGTTATCACCGAAAAAATCACGTATCAGTAATTCATATACTATCAGCTCTTCCTGGGGGGGGCGCTGAAAGTCATTAATCTCCCAGGAGTAGGGTACCTGGGCTGTCTGTAAAACACTTAACCGGTCATCACCTGCTGCAGGGGCTTCTGCAGGGTAGGGTTTCAGGTCAGGATATACAGAGGCAGGGATATACGGGTCGTTAAAAGGATCAAGTATTTTTGCTGAAAAAGGATCTGCTACCCGAATATTTTGATCTACCAGGTAATAGAAGGCATATTCCTGACCAGGAGTGAGTCCGGTAATTGTGGTCCAGAAATATTCACCATCTCTGTACATCTGGTATTCAGGAAGTATGTCCCAGCCGGTGAATTCACCGACGACGTAAACAGAGTTTTTCAATGGCGCCTGAAGGACCAATGTGGCTTCGGTGTCATCTGCCTGATTATAATTGATACCAGGGACAGCTCCGGCAGGAAGTGACTGTACCTGTGTGGGCGTACTCAATACTATATTGAAGGAAGCATTCAGGCTTTCAGAAGTGCCACTTACTGCGGTGATCTCCATAGTTCCGCTGGAAGGAGGGGAGAAGGTGAAATCCAGTTCAGTACCTGTATAAGTATCTACCGGGTTTCCTTCAAAGGTGGCAGTAAAAGTTGCCGTTTGGTTCGTCTCAGCACTAATATTCAGATTGCCCCCGGGTGTTACAAACACATTATCTGAAGCAGGCTCGTTAACTCTCAGTGCGAAACCCTGTACAAATTCGATAACGAAATCTTCGGTTTGAGCATTTCCGGCTGTATTCTTAGCAAGAAATCCCATGCGGGTAATTTCTGTTCCGTTTGGTACGCCGTAAAAGCTGGTAATATCATTGATAGTTATCGACCATACGTCATCTCCTAATGGAGTAAACTCAAATGGTTCCGGCAATGCAGCTCCGAAGTCAGTCTGCTCTTCCGGGGTATATTCAAATGGGTCTTCGTTTCCGACGCCGGACCATAGAAAAAGCTCGCCTTTCTGAGACAAATCTAGCAAAGCCTCTGCGCGATCATCCTGAGCCTGATTAAGGTCCAGTGTAATGGTTATCGGTTGGTCAGGGCTTGGAAAAGAGGGGGTGGTGGTAAACGCCTGTCCCAGCACATTTCCGCACACTACCAACATGAGAAAAAAAAGTAGTGTAGAGTTTCTGATCATATTAAAGTGGTTAATATCGGGCTAATAATAACCCAGATGGATTGGGTTGTACTTAACCATATGAAAGAAATACTAAAAAGAGGCACCTCAAGGTGCCTCTTTTTCAATTTTAATAAAAAGGGTTTTGGTCAAGATTGGTATTGGCAATCGTTTCATTCGAAGGTATTGGATAGATATCTCTATAGGCATCTGTTGTGCGTCCTTCCTGAACCCCCCCTTTCCATGGCCACCTTCCATTTTCACTGAAAAGATCGAATCTAACGAGGTCAGTTCTTCGATGACATTCCCAGTAAAGCTCACGAGCTCTTTCATCAATTATGAAGTCGAGGTCCAGATCACCAATTGCAATATTACCACTCTGGTCATTATACGCTCTCTCTCTGATCTCATTGATGAAGTCTACAGCTTGATTAACACTACCGCCGCCGCCTCTGAGTACAGCCTCTGCATACATAAGGTAAATATCAGCCAAACGGAACATAGGAAAGTCAGTGTCAGGATGGAGGGCGTTCACCCCAGGGACTCCCGCAGACGATACATTACGGTATTTTACTACTCCTATACCATCTGTAAACGTGTTGATATTTTCTATTACGCGTGACTGGCCTTCAGTATAAAAAAGACCGCTTCTTTCGTCTATAGTGCCATCAGTAGTGGGGAAAAGATCAACTAATGCACTGGTTGCTCTCATACCGAACCAACCACCATCAATTCCATACTCTGCAGCATCCATGGATCCACCTACGGGCATGTGAGTCAAAAATGTCATCCCACCGAAAGACCGGGTATATCGGCCATCAAATAGTACAGGAAAAATAATCTCTGGTGAGCTATTATTATCCGTTAGGAATAAATGCCCATACTCAGGTTGGAGAGTATATGCTCCCGATTCTATTATTCTGGTTGTAAAGTCAATAACTTCAGTATAATGGTCCTCATTGACGTATACCTCAGAATTAAGATACAATTTAGCGAGGACGGCCCAAGCTGCTGCTTGATCAGCTCTGCCGTATGCTCCTGTGCCAGGGGCGGCTAGCTCTGATTCAATCGCTAAAAGTTCTGATTCTATATAATTAAAGACTTCCTGAGGACTGCCTTGTTCGGGAAGATCACCCAAATTACTTTCTTCAGTAAAGAATGGAATATTTCGGAACATATCAAGAGCATGCCAGTAGCTTAAAGCCCTTAAAAAGCGTGCTTCTGCACGGAATTGCTCAATTTCTTCCCTTAGATCACCCGTGATTCCTCTTTCCTCTAGTTTGGCGTCAGTAGACTCTCTGAGGAATTCATTAGTTAATCCGATTTGGTAAAAGAATCTGGCATAAAGTGCAGTGATCATTGGGTTAGATGAAGTCCAGTTATGATTATGGAAGTCCTGAATACCAGGATCACCCCACGCTGTAACCGCCTCATCCGTTGAAAGCTCTTGTGCTTTCCAATAAGTACGAAGATAACTAGAAAAGCCCTCATCGATCCCCTGAATGTCCGGTTGACCTGCAGGACCTTGCTGTCCTGTTACGGCCAATCCGGCATATATCTTGGCAATAAAAGCTTCATACTGGGTAGGATCATCAAATACGATGTTACCCGTGGTAAGATCTTTTGGCTCTACATCTAGGTCAGTACAGGCTGTAATTACCGTCAGGCCCAGTGCAAATAATACCGTATACTTAATAATATTCATAATTAGTCAATGCTAGTTCTTAAGAATTAAAGTCCAAGGTTCAGGCCTATGAGAAAAGTCCTTGACCTGGGATACAAGTCATTGTCTATACCACCTATTCCGCTTTCAGGATCAATTCCGGAATAATCAGTTATAACAAATGCATTCTGAACAGTGCCATATACACGAAGGCTGACATTTTCACCCAAATTTGGCACAGTATAGCCCAGCGTAATATTGTCCATTCGAAGGAATGAAGCATCTTCCACATAAATATCGCTAAAGAGTTGAGGCTCTTCGAATTGGTTATCCAATACGGAAGCATGCATATTACCTGGAGTTATATCATTTGTCAGGCGGCTATAGTTGCCGGCAAATGAGGCGAAGTTGTTATAAACATACCCTCCCAGACTACCTCTTAAGGTAAATGATAGGTCAAAATTATAAGCATTTACGTTAGACGTGAGACCAAAAAGCCAATCAGGTAATGGGTCGTTATAGTATATTCTATCACTATCATTTACAATACCATCTTCATTCTGATCCACATACAAGTCAGAATCGTCTACTACCCCATCATCGTTATGGTCTACGCCATCTACGAGAGGATTTCCGTTTTCATCACGAATATGTTCAAATACATAAAAGGTGTTACGTGATTCTCCTACGGACAATATCTGTATTCTATTACCTACACCGCCAGATATATCTCCTACAGGTACTCCACGGAAGTCAGGGTCAGTATTACCATTAAGTTTGGTTATCTCATTGTGATTATAGGCTACATTAAATCCTAGGTCCCACCTAATATCTGACTTGTCGATGATTATACCATTTAACCCGAGTTCAACACCTTTATTTTCCATAGAGCCGATATTGGTAACTACAAAGTTACTTAGATTAGTACCGGCAGGAACAGGGGTGTTGAAGAGAAGATCATCAGTTTGCTTAAGATAGAAATCCAGCGTTCCATTCAGCCTTCCATTCAGTAAGCTGTAATCAAGACCTACATTGTATTGGGTGGTTTCCTCCCACTTAAGTTGAGGGTTATAAGCGCTGGGTCGAATGGTTGTGATTGGCTCCCCCCCCAGAGGGTATTGGGTAAACTGATCACTTGGTCTGTATACGGCAAAATACTGGTAGTTTGCAAATTCCTGATTACCGGTAATACCCCATCCTGCTCTAACTTTAAGGTCATTAAATATGGAGGAAAGACCATCCATCCAAGGCTCTTCAATGATTCTCCAACCCAACGAAGCAGAGGGGAAGAAGCCCCATCGGTTTTCATCTCCAAAACGGGATGATCCATCATACCGGGCATTTACCGTCAGTAAATACCGGCTCATAAAGTCATAATCCACGCGTCCGAAGAAGGAAATCAGTCTGTTTTCCTGAACAGAGTAGGGGGCTTCATATTCACCGGCAATAGTTGGGTTATAAATACCGAAAATATTTGTGCTAAGCCTCCTTGCAGTTATTGTAGGAAATCCATTAAAAAAGTCCTGATATGAGTAACCGGCAAGAGCTTTAATGTTGCTATTAATTCCTTTTAGGTTTTTCTCGTAATTCAGATAGGATTCTAAGAGCTTCATTGTACGCGTGATACTCTCAATCTTCACCTGTCCACTATCTGCAGATTGGGATCTAAGGGTAAATGGCTGGAAGTCACTACGCTGGCCTTTTAGTACATCGTATGCAAGATTTACTTTGGCCGAAAGTCCAGAAATAAAAGGAAGGTCATATGAAATGGTCATATTACCCAAGCTTCTATATGTTTCACCCACAAACTCTGTTTGATCCAGTACTGAAACAGGGTTTAAGCCTACGGCTGTACCGAACGTAGTTGGCCATTCCCAATACCCTCCAAACTGGCTGTTCACATCGTAAATAGGCTGGGTAGGAGCAAAGCCAATTGAATTACTAATTGCTGCCCCATCTACAAAAGCATCTTCCGTATATGCACCTTTTAGACCGAGTGAAATATCCAGGGTATTATCAAAAAGACTTTGGTTTAAATTTAGATTCAAGCCAGTCCTTTTTGTCGACGATGTTTCAATAATCCCTTCCTTGTCAAGGTAATTGAAAGATATACGGTAGCCAGTATTTTCACCTCCTCCTGTAAAGGATAATGAATGGTTTTGACCTACAGCCGTTCTAAGCACTTGCGACTGCCAGTCTGTATTAGCATTAAGTAATAAGTTCGTGCGGTCAGGAGCAACTTCAGCAGCCACTAGTCTATACTGATCACCATTCAGAACATCAATCTTATCGACAGCATTTGAGAATGATACCCAACTATCATAGTTCAGTCTGGGTTTGGCACCGGCTTTTCCGGACTTTGTGGTAATGATGATAACACCGTTTGCCGCACGTGATCCATAAATGGCGGCCGCAGAAGCATCTTTTAATACCGTAAATGATTCTATGTCATTAGGGTTCAGGAAGTTGAGGGGGTTTCGGCCTCCGTTCTGAGTGGTGTTTTCTAAAGGTACTCCATCAATAACATATAATGGGTCATTACCAGCCGTAAGAGAAGTTCCTCCCCGGATCCTGATTTGAACTTTACCTCCGGGTTCGCCACTATCCGGGGTGATATTTACTCCAGGTACCTTACCATTGATTAGTTGATCCGGAGATACAATAGCTCCTTTATTAAATTCCTTGCTATCAACTTCTACAACTGAGCCTGTGACATCTTCCTTCTCCTGTTGGCCGTAGCCTACGACCACAACTTCTGAAAGTTGCTCAATGTCAGGTGCCAGGTTGAGGTCGATGGTGCTACGGTTGTTCACAGGCACTTCTTCCTTCACATATCCGACATAAGAGAATACCAGGGTGGCATCAGGAGCTACATTGATTGAGTAGTTTCCATCTATGTCTGTAACAGCCCCGTTTGTGGTGCCTTTAACCAGGATGTTCACTCCTGGTAGCCCTTCACCATTGAGCTGGTCTGTAACTTTTCCGGTTACCCTTACCTGTGACCATGCTACGCCGCTTATGCACAGCATGACCAGGAGAAGCGATAACCTCTTCATATATATAAAAATGGTTTTCATGAGTTGGATTTAAAGGTTTCTCAGGTTTCTACCTTTATTCTTCAATAAGTTCGTAAGCCGTAGTCTGGTCGTTGAAGGTAATTGTGAACGTACCGTCAAAATTACAGTCGGTGTTGGCTCCTCCGCCAGTAGCTTCTTCGGCAAAACCGTCACAGCCACCATCGCCCCAGTCCTTACCGGACCATGTATAGGTATTGGCAAATTTGAATTGGTTACCTTCTTCTATGGTCACACCCTCTATCTGCCACAGATGATCTTCTACAAGCGCCATCTGAAGGTCCGGGCCTGCCCATCCGTTCATATCACCCATTATGTACATTTCATCATAGTTGGATTCGATTGGTTCAGTCCACCATTCGTAGGTGTTGTCATTAAAGTACACAAAAACACGCCCTTGGGCCCCGCAGGCAATATTTCCGCTACCTGATTCAAGAACACCGTCACAATCCGTATCTGTCCAATCCTGGCCGGACCAGTCAGGGGTATTAGCAAATTTGAATTCTGTTGTGTCCGTAATGGTCATGGGCACGCGCCATGTAAAATCAGTGACAAGACTCATTTTGAGGTCGGTGCCTATCCATTCGTTAGGTGTGCCAAGGACAAACATCTGGTCCTGATTGGACTGTACACCTCTTACATAAATGGTTTTTGATATGGAGGTAGTAAGCCCTTCTGTATCCTGTACAGATACTTCGAAAACGTGATTACCTATTTCAAGTGAGTCAGCCCGTAAGTTTAACGTTACCGTATCAATTGTTCCTGTCAGCTTTTCAGCTTTACCATACACCACATCTCCGGCAGAGTCTTTCAACTCCATGGAAATATAGCTGAGTCCCGGGTCTGCATCTGCTACGTGAACCCGTATGGTGTTTGCTACCTGTGTACTGATAGAATCCATTGCGGAATCATCAACTATTTGTAGCTCAGGAGCATTTGTATTGTTGATTTCGGTTGTGAAATCATCGACCTCACAGCCCATGGCCAGTATACCTACTACAATGACCATAGAGCATGTGGAAGCCTTCAAGAAATTTGAAAAACTATTGCTCTTCATATTAATTGGTGAGATAAAATTTGCGTTATAAAAATGATACAACTATCCCATCCGCCCAGATCGGGGGTTATCCTCAAACATCAGCTTTTGATCTTTGAGGGGGTTATAATTGTATTATGCCAACAGGAGGACTGTTTAAGTCCTGTTTTCAGTATGGCAGGAGAGAAAGGATGTACTGCAGTGGCCGGCCAGTAGTAGCCTTCTGAGGTGCCCCTGCAGATAGAATTGTAAATTGTGCTTCATGTACCCGTATATTTAGTTGTTGTTTCGCTGAGTTCAAGGCCTCTCAGGGCCAGGATAATGGCTGATGATCTTGAAAGAATGATAGCTGGAAGCACTCCCGTTTTGCAGGAAATGAAAAATGATATTGCGATGATAAAGCTGACATAAATAGCCGTCTATCAACCATTATTATTTTGTCGTTTATTTATCAATAATACATAAAAGCACACAATTTCCCTTGATTTCAAGCTCAAAATATTAACAATTACGTAATGAAAACGTAACCGCAAACGTTTGCGGTTACAGTTCATTGAATGTGTTGTTCATGTAATTTATTCTGTCTAAAATTTAAGTCTACTTACGGACATTTTTCGTCGAATGCTTAGTAAAGTACAATTATTGGATATTGATTAGCTTTGGTTTCTATGAGTTGAAAGCTGCTTTACCTGCTAAGAGCCCTATTCTAAAGGGGTAAATTGATATATCCCTTCAAGTTTTGTGTAAATTTTGTGTATTATTACGCAATAGTCTATAGATATGAAGAGCGGGCAGATTACCATTAAAGACATTGCAAGGGAGCTTAAAATTTCCCCATCTACAGTTTCCAGAGCGTTAAAGAATCATCCTGACATAAGCCCGGAAACAAAAAAGGCTGTTACAGCACTTGCAAGTAAACTGGATTACCAGCCTAATTCTATTGCGCTTAGCCTGCGTAAAAGTAAGACTAATATAATTGGCGTAGTCATCCCGGAGATTGTCCATTACTTTTTCTCCACTATTATTAGCGGTATAGAGGATGTAGCTTATGGAGCTGGTTATAATGTGATGATCTGTCAGTCTAACGAAAGTTATTCTCGCGAGGTCACTAATATTCATGCTCTTATGTCAAGCCGGGTTGATGGCCTGCTGGCGAGTATTTCAAGCGAAACTACCGATCACGACCACTTTCAGTCTATAAATAAAAGGGGGATACCTCTTGTGTTTTTTGACCGGGTAAGCCAGGAGATTCCTGCCAGCCGTGTGGTAGTAGATGACCACGACGGGGCTTTCAGGGCAGTGGAGCACCTTTATGAACAGGGGTGCCGTAACATTGCTCACCTGACTGGTCCTAATAGCCTTGACATTTCACACAGCAGGAAACAAGGGTATCTGGATGCGCTTAAAAGCAAAGGTTTACCGGTAAAAGATGAATTTATCGTAGAAGCCGGCCTTACTATAGAAGCAGGAGTGAAAGCTTGTAAAGAGCTGCTTAGCCGTGAAGAGAAACCGGACGGACTGCTGGCCTTTAGTGACCCTGTGGCAATTGGTGTGATGAAGGTAGCCCGTGAGATGGGCATCGCTATCCCTGAGGACCTGGCCCTCGTAGGGTTTAGTAATGAGCCTATTACTTCCATTATCCATCCATCTATTACTACAGTGGCTCAGCCGGGTTATGAAATGGGTCGACTGGCCACCCAGTTATTCCTGGATGAATCTAAAGCGGGTGATGATTTTGTTCCTGAGACGAAAATTCTCAAAACTAACCTTCTTATCAGGGAAAGTAGCCGCCGTATTCGTTAATTAAGGTATTTTTTAAAAAAACTGCAATCGTTTGAAAGTATATAAGCAGTATATTTTCATACTCTCTATAGAGTAGAAAGCGTCTTTTCCATATGCTTGCGAGCATTTTTTTGATTTTTTTCTCCTTATTTTGTGTCTGATTTGTGCGGTAGGTGATTGGGAAGTTTACCCTGAATAACCAAAGCCTACCGATTATCATGGTAGGTAAAAATGGGGACAGGAAGCACCCCTGTCAGCGCTGCGCTACACGCTGAACAATGGATGGGGGCAAAATCTCTCTTCCCGAACTAATCAAACTAATTGGCATCGTGGGGGTTAAATGGTTGATTTTCAGTAGTAAAAATTTGTAATTTTTACGTTAAAATAGCATGATAATAATGCTTGAAGGTTAGTTTACTGCCACTTTCTACTTTACTCTATGAAAAAATTTTTAGGCATTGATATCGGAGGCACCAATGTAAAAATGGCTGCGGTGAACCGTGATGGTAAAATCATTGATAGAAGAAAGTTTCCTACTAGTGAATTAAGCTCCAAGGGGTTTGTGCCATCCTTTCTGGATGTAGTGGATCGGTACTTATCGGATCATACTGACATTAAAAAAATTGGGGTCGGAGTACCTGGTATGCTTAGCAAGAACCGCAAAACTACCCTTGAAGTACCCGCCATTCCACAGCTAAACGGCGTGGATCTTCACTCAAGCCTCACCAGGCGGTTTCAGAACAAAAAGTTTTACCTGGAAAATGACGCAAACTCAGCCGCATTAGGTGAGTATCATTTTGCGGAACAGGAAAATATGCCTGAGACCTTCCTTTTCATCACACTTGGTACTGGAGTAGGTGGAGCAGCTATAATAAATAAAACCATTTTTCGAGGGGGAGATGGTAACGGAATGGAGTTGGGGCATACTCTTAGCAAGAACGGGAAGAGGCTGGAGCAGAATATAGGCAAAGCAGGTATTATGGGTATTGCGGAGGAAAAACTGCGAAACTATACCGGTGATACTGAGATCAAGTGCCTGGAAAACATGAGTCCTAAAGAGCTGTCTACTTTTGCTGCTGAAGGGGATCCCTTTGCAGCCGATTTGTTTTCGGATGTGGGGCTATTTTTAGGTGAATCACTCGTTAGTACTATCAGAGTTCTGGATATAAAGACCATTCTGATAGGAGGGGGAGTTTCCGCAGTATTTGACCACATAAAGGATGCGATGCTGGGCCCTATGAAAGAATATCTCACTCCGTACTACATGGAAAAAGTGGATATCCACCGGGCTGTACTGGGCAATAGGGCGGGAATTGTTGGGGCGGCTTCTCTCTGTTTTATGGATTAACCCACACCTTTTTTATTTAACAGATACCAGACCAGGGGAATCCCAAAGTGAACTACTCTCACAAGAATGAGAGGCAGGGTTTGATCCAGCGTTAGCCAAAACAGCGCCCCACCGATGACGTAGGTAGTATAACGCGCAGCAGTGGTGAACAGGCCCCATACTATACAATAGCCCAGTGCAAGGGGTCTTACCGGATTAATGAACAGGGCCAATGCCACCATAATATCTGCAATTCCAGCCACAGTGAGTAACGTTCTGGCAAGATCATCAGAAAGGTTGAGGGAGGCCATAGTCATATCTACAAAATGGCCTGGTACAGGATAATAACCTAAGGCATAGAGTCCATGGGCAGCAAAGGTTAGTGCTATAAGTATGAGCCCCATAAAGATGAACCCTCTGGAAGGAATTTTTAGCCAGATACCTGCCAGAAGCAGGGGACTAAGGGACTGCAGACTATACTCAAATAACTGAGCAGCCTGCAGACCGGCATCTAGATAGTGACTATAAGCCTGCAGGCATAATAGGAGGCTAGCCACTATGGGAAATAGCATAAGCCAGCGCGGACTGCGTCGAGTGATAAACAGACTTATCACTGCGGTAATGAACAGAAAACCTCCTGTGACCATGATGACCATGTCCAGCCGGCTATCCATAACCGGATTATTAATGTAATCCTGCCACGTAAGCCCCAGGAGGGACACCCACCATTCGCTTAGCTGCTGGGTATACAATATGGCCCGGTAGGCCGTAGCACCCTGAAAGTGTGCGTAGGCTTGTCCTAGCAGACTAATGGCTACACTAACCTTGAGGATGACGGTCCATTTGTCAGGAGTGGACAAGCCGGTATTATTTTTGATTGTTAGCATCCCGGACGCTATTTATAAAATTCACGGGCAGTACAAAAATTTTTCTTATTCTTGCCAGTACACGTAAAACCTGTTTTCTACGGATGAGCTATCAAAGAATATTATTTTCTTCCCTGTTTCTTCTCCTCGCGGTTCAGTTTTGCAAGGCTGCTACTGATAAATACCGGCTGATAATCCGTGATGATCCTGCATATAATATGACTATCGGCTGGAACCAGATTTCCGGTACGGATGCACGTGTGTATTATGATTCGGTAGACCATGGGGTGGATACGGAGGCTTATGCTAATTCACAGTCACCTGACAGAGTAGTGAGTTACAAAAGTATGAATAACCACTTTGTGCGCCTTCAGGGGCTGAAGCCTGATAGGGCTTATTATTTCGTTATTGCAGATTCTGAAGGCAGATCACAAAGGTTTTGGTTCAAGACGCTACCTGACTCTCCGGATAAGAGGCTTTCTATTGTCGCAGGGGGTGACTCCAGAAGGAATAATGCTCAAGTGGGTCCGCATGAACCCCGTATATCTTCCAATATAATGGTGACGAAGCTGAGACCGCATTTTGTGGCTTTTGGCGGAGATTACACGAATAACAATACAGACGGTCAATGGATATCCTGGTTTGATGACTGGCAGTATACCATAGGGGATGACGGAAGGATGTTTCCTATCTTACCTACGAGAGGTAATCATGAGCGGAGCAATGAGGATGTTGTAAACCTGTTTGATGTAGCATCGCCGGATGTAGTATATGCCATGAATTTTGCAGGTAACCTGGTTCGCGCATATACACTTAATACGCTCAACCCTATAGAAGGCAAACAAACGGACTGGTTAAGGAAAGATCTGGCTGAGAACCACGACAAAGTAACGTGGCGCCTGGCTCAGTATCATCATCCCATTGCCCCTCATCAGCGGTCGAAAAGCTATAAAGTTCTGGAGTATACCCACTGGGCTCCTCTCTTTTACGAATATGGCATGGACCTTGTCATTGAGTGTGACAGCCATGTGGCAAAGGTAACCTGGCCCGTAAAACCCAGCGAATCAGAAGATGCAGATGCTGGTTTTATTCGGGACGATGAGAATGGAACTATCTATACCGGTGAGGGAAGCTGGGGGCTTACAAGGGTAGCTAACGTAAGTTATGACTGGACAAGGCGTAAAGGGAGTTTTAACCAGGTGAAGTGGATATTCATAGACCAGGAAAAAATCGAATTTCGTACTGTCAAAACAGAAAATGCTTCAAACCTGACCGCCGTAAACGATGATGATCGTTTTGACCTGCCAGTGGGTCTGGATATTTGGGAAGTGGAGAAGGATGTGAAGGAGGTAGTTATAAACCCCAGGAAATAATTATGATATCAAAATAAAGGCATTCTGTATAGGAATGCCCTGGTAAAGCAATGGAGTCTGTCAGACTAGTCCCACAGGTAACTTCTTACCTTTATCAGCCTAATGAGCATTTCTGTGTCCTTTTTGTGGATGCTGTCTGCCCAGATAGCATCCAGAGTAGTATTATGACTGGCCACACGGTTTTTCCACCAAACGTACAGTTCTTCTATCTCTTTTCTTGCTGCTATCAGTTCACTGCTCTCACTCCAGTCGCCCGGATCACTTAGCAATTCTTCCTTTTCCACACAATCTGTGAGTAATTGGAAGCAAGCATGAAGCATTACGGCATCTCTGTCCGACCCTTCATCTCTTAGCGTGTTTATCTTTAAAATATTAGAATTCATGCTTGCAAATGGTCAAATGTTCTTGCTACACTACTAATAATACACTATAAGTGTTTATTTTCAATGTGCTTTTCAGTAATAATATTTAATGTAAGTGGGTGATTTGTCCATTAAAACAAGTTTTGGGGCTCGTTTTTATAATTGTAAATATCTGTATAAGAGAAGGGTATGATCGCCTGGCAGAAGGCATGCTATCAGGTAATTTTTTTTTTAAAGAAAATAAAAAATCTGACTTACCCTCCTCGTGTGCAGGTGTTGAATAGTTTGGGGTCAGTAATCTTTCCCACTAGTATGCTGGTATTGAGTTATAGGAGTTATCCGGCCTAAGTTAGTCACCTGTAATTGCCTGCAAAGTGACGTGTTAGACACAACCGGATACCATATTTTACAAGCTATCTATACATTTATAACGATACTGCCGGAGGCGATATCATGTAGGGAGCGATTGTCCTCGCGTGTTTGCAATGGCACCATGGATGCGAGGCTAAGTACCAGCTTTAGGAAAAAGCGAAAAACAGAGCGAAGCATATTGATCGTTTTGTGCATGTTGTTCACTTGTCTGATACGGATATTCATCAGATACTGACCCAGAGTAGCCCCCAAGGACGTACAAACAGGCTGATACATTATAATGAATACGACTGATACATAATTTACCACCGGAGGGATGGCTAATAGCCTGTTTAGCTCCCATAATGCCAATCCAGCTATTCCTGCAATGAGCAGATCAACGAAGGAAGCTATAGTGCGCGTTATCAAACAGGGGTAACGCAAGGTGGTCTTTTCTGTAGTGATCGTTTTCAAGCAGTGTAAATATTATTTGATTGATATTAAATATAAATAACGTAATTTTTCAATAGAAGCATTGAGCTGATTATTATCTAATTTTTTGTTAAAAAATTACTTTTTAGATGTGATGCTCTCATCAGGTAGCTCATCATACTACCCTTATTTTTTACTGCCTTATCTGTCTCTTGATTCTTCTCTGCCATCTGCATATTTGGCAAATCTTGGCTTATCAGCATGATGTACATTTTCTGCCGAAGGCCAGGGCCAGCCCCCAAACTCGGTACGGCCATATTCGTGCATTAATTGCCTTATTTCCTCCTGGCTGTTCATCACAAATGGACCATATTGGGCTACAGGTTCGTTAATTGGCCTTCCCTGTAATAATAGAAGATAGGCTGTATGATCCTCATTTATGAGAGTGACCTGTTCGACTGCATCCAGCTCAGCTGTATGGTTCAGAGGAATGTTTGTCTCATTAGCACGCACAGTGTTTCCTTCGTAAAGATAAATGTTGCGGTTTACTTCCCCTTGAGCTACAGGCAATGTCCACCTGGCTCCCGGTTCCATTTTTATTGTCCAGATGCACACTTCATTGCCAGGGTCTGCTGCCCATGATGAGGGAGCAGGCGCTGGTGCTTTCATTCCTTCGATCTCTCCGGCTACTATATCTACATAAGTTGTATGACCCTCCTCATCTTTATAAGTGTAGGTAGGGATAGTATCCTGCCATAGCATGGCAAAATGGGGTTCGACCTTCTTGCTGGCTTTTGGCAGATTAAGCCATATCTGAAAAATTTCCAGTGTATTGGGCTCCTCCTGATTAAGCAGGGGAAACATTTCGCAGTGCTGTACACCCTTTCCTGCAGTCATCCATTGAACATCGCCTCTGCCGAACCGGCCGGCAGCTCCCAGTGAATCGCTGTGATCAACAAAGCCTTGCTTGCCAATGGTTACTGTCTCAAAACCACTGTGAGGGTGTGCCGGAAAGCCGGGGATGTTCTGCCCGTGATACATGCTAAAGCCATCCTTGCCACTAAAATCACTGCCTGTAGCCCTGCCTGATAATGAAACAGACGGGCCAAGGTTTTGATTACCTTTCGGATACCGGTCCAGATGGTGAACACAGAAAAGGAAAGGATCACGGGTAGCCCAGGGCATTTGCAAAGGGCTCACATTTTTGACAGCATTATGGGACATGACAAGGTGTGTTTTAGTGTATGTACATACATACTGCTTGCAGGTAGAAAGGTTACAATATGAACTACGTGTTTTTTCAGAAAAAATGACTTTTGGCACAAGGGGTTTCCTGTGCTTTGCGTAAGGTGCTTCTATACAGATTGGTAAGTATTTACCTCCACGGCGATAAGATTGATTACTTCATCATTTATATCATGCTCTTCCATTACCTCAGGAAGGGTAGGGCTACTAAGGTCATGCTTAAGCTCTTCAATGTATTCTCCTCCTTCGATAGCAGTCACCGTTTCAAGGTGTTCCCTGATGCTTTCGGGTGAAAACTCATCGTAAGCCGCTTTGTACATAGCCAGGAAATGGTTAAGCGTATCGCCCGCATATTCATACATTTCATCAGGAAGGTTGCAAAAAGAGGTTCTCTTCACAAATTGTGGCTTCTCGATAAGGTCAAGTATGTTATCAAGCACTTTGCGGGTAAGCTCAAATGATTGGGTGGTATAAGCTTCCTCCTCATCCAGAAAGTTAAGCTCATCCTCCAGTCCGATATGCTCAGCTACGGCATCTGTTACCATTGTATTCTGCATCAGTTCTTTTCCTTTATATTCACAAAGAAAAATAGCGTCTCTTTCTCTTACCTCATCTATCTCGTATGAGAAGAGGATGGCAACTGACTTAGTGCCGAACTCATCAATGCCTACTTCCACCTCAACCTCTATAGGGTCTTCCTCATCCCACCATGGTAGGATTTGAGGGTAAAAAGTGTACATAGCATCATCAAATGCTGTGATGCCTGCCTTTTTGAGGATATCTTCCATCTTAAAAAAATTACGAAGCTTATATATACTTTGCGTTTCTATAATTTACATCTGTTGCCGGATAATACCTAGAGGCATTTTCTGCGGAACCACCTTTCTGCCTGGTCCGGGTCGGCTCCTTTTTCTATTGCTTCTCGAAAATAGGTACAGGCCTTGTTTTTGTTTTTAAGGGCTTTGTGTGCTGCTGCAGCCAGCAAATAAGTGTCTGATGATTCCGGCTCCGTGGCAAGGACTTTCTCAATATCTTCCAGGGCTTCGGCGGGGCGCTCAAGCATTAGCATTACAAAACCGCGATTCAGGTACAGATCAGACATGTTACCCAGTAGTTCAAAGGCTTTGTTGAAATCTTCGAGTGCCTGCTCAAACTTCTCCTGCCTGAGACGGACGATGCCCCGGTTTCGGTAGCTGTCTCCATTAGAAGGATTTATCTCTATGGCCCGCGTCCAGTCGTCTTCTGCTCTGCCTGCATTAAGGAGGCGACTGTTGGCTACTCCGCGCTGAAAGTAGGCCTCTTCCGATGCTGTGTCTATGGATACGGCATTATCATAATATTCTATAGCCTGTACATACTGTTCCCGGGTCAGATGCAGATTGCCTTTTAGGACCCAGCCTTGTACATTTTTCGGAGCAACACGAAGGGATATTTCAAGCAGGCTATCTGCCTTATCGGGGAGCTTTTGCTTTTGCCTAAGTAGGGCCAGGTTATAGTAGGCCTCCTCAGCGGCACTGTCCGTTTGAATGGCTTTAATATAAAGCTTCTCAGCCTTTTCATTTTCCTGTAGCTGAGCAAAGCTTATGGCCTGGTCTGTATAGAGGCTGGCAGAGTAAGGACTGTCGAGGGCCATGGAGCGTTCGAATGACTCCAGTGCCCGGTAAGGCTCTCCCAGGCGATTGCGCAGGCTGCCCTGGTAATGATAAAGTGTAGCAAGCCGCTCCTCAAATTGCTGTTGATTCCAGGCGCTGGCTGCAGAGGAAGTATCTTCTTCGGCCATCTGCTCAAAGCGCAGCGCGATGTCCATGGCTGTATTCAGGTAGGCCAGGCTCTTACGGTAATCCTTTTGTTGCTCGTGTATTTCCGCCAGGCGATAGGCGGCTATGTAGCGCTCAGGATCGTTTTTAAGAACGATCTCATAGAGTCGTTTTGCCTCAGCAAACTTCCCTGAGTTCATTAGCTGCTGGGCAGTTTGGAGTAGTGTTTCCGGGGGCTGAGCATAGGAGATAAGTCCTGTAGCACAGCATATAAATAGCAAGATCAGTTTACGCATGTACTCCCTCAAACCTTAACTAAAGAGCGTTAAGTTCCCATGCTGGTCGGCAGAAGGGGCGGGTCTCAGTACCTCAGGACCGTTTACTCCCTTTTTACTAAACATGGCTGTACATGTGTAATAGTCCATTTCTGACTCTTTCGGATATGGCTGCAACATTTCCAGGTATTGTTCAGGCTCCTGGCCGTCCTTCAGCCACTGGTCTTCCATCTCGCGGGTAAGTATGGCTGGCATGGTTTCGGTGACCATACCTACGGGCTTGTTGGCGGGGGTGGTTATGAGGCGAAAGGTATGGATCATTTCGCCTGAGTCCTCATCCAGGTATTCATCCCACAGGCCGGCCATGGCAAAGGACAGCTTATCCTGCATGTGGATACGGTAGGGGATACGTGTCTTTTTGCCAATTACCTTCCACTCAAAAAAACCGTCTGCAGGTACCAGACAGCGACGGGACTTAAGGGCATTGCGGTTGGTGGCTTTTGTTTGCAGGGTGTCATGGCCTGCCAGGTAGAGTTTTGGCGTCAGGCGTCTGTTACGGCCGGTTTCGGGTCTTTCACCCCAGTAAAAAAAGGAGAAGCCTTTGGGGCTGTCGTTTGTCACCACCGGGGCCAGTTCGGTTGGAGCGATATTATATAAAGGCTTGTAGGCCTTTGGCATCTCTCTTTCGAACCGTTTTTCCAATACCTCTGCAGGTGATGTAATTGAAAACCTTTCCAGCATATCTTCCCTTGCCTGATTTTTATATACAGTAAAATAACAAATAATATATGTAACGCCCAATGAAGGGGGTGGTGTAAAATGTAATAAATCGCTACTGATCGAGAAACTGTAGCGCTCTGCGTTCAGACCAATAGAGGCCTGTGTGGTGGCTATCAGCAAAGCCACAGTGGCCACCTTGTTCCGGCACCTCCAGACTTATGGTGGGGTGGTTCTTCAATTCATGTAACGGATAGCATGATGGCCCCAAAAAGGGGTCATTTGCTGCGTTAATGATGAGGGTATCTACTGTAATGTGATCCAGAAAGCTTATAGAGCTGCACTGCTCGTAATAGTCTACTGCATCGCGAAAGCCATGCAAAATGGAAGTATACAGGTTGTCAAAGGTTTTCAGGTCTTTGATATCTTTCAGTGGGGAAGCATCTACCTCTTCCGGCATTAGGACGGCTTTTCTCCGTACTTTTTCCTTAAGGTTTCGGAGAAATCGTCTACTATATACAAAATTACCGGGTCTGGAAAGTTCTTTAAGGCAATCGTGCAGGTCCAGGGGCACAGAAAACACAATGGCTTTGCGAATGGCTGAAGCAAAGCCATCTCCCCGGCTTGCGAGGGGCAACTCGCCGAGGTACTTCAGGGTAAGGTTTCCCCCCAGACTAAAGCCGTTCAGTACCACTTCTGTATATCTTTTCTTATGGATAGCGTGCTCTAGTACTACCTGCAGGTCTTCGGTAGCTCCGCTGTGGTAGAAACGGGGCAGGCGGTTCATTTCACCACTACAACCACGGTAGTTCCAGGCCAGGGCATCGTAGCCGGCCTGGTTAAATGCCCTGACCATGCCTTTGACATATGGACGGTTGGCATCACCTTCCAGTCCGTGAGACACAATTACAAGCTTTTGCCGGCTGTTGGCTGTATATGACCAGTCCAGATCCAGGAAGTCTCCATCAGGTGTGTCAATGCGTTCCCGCTCATACTTTATTTCCTTTACACGGCGAAAAAGTGCAGGAACGATTGTCTGGACGTGTTTATTGAACAGGTAGGCTGGGGGGGTATAGGAGGGGAAGTTCTCCTGTGGGTGCTTCATTGGCAAATGGTAAGTAGGGGCTATTTAATACATACTGATTGTATATACAAAAAATATTCAGGCTCTTTCCATGGTCGGGTTGCTGATTATGATAGACAGGGGGGAGCCTGCTGCAACTAAATAGCTGTTGAAGGAGCGATGATGGTATGACTGATTGGCGATATGCCTTGTGCTGGACAAAAGCAAATTCATTGAATATGAGGGGATTAATATTCCATTTTGATAGGTTACTTGTGGGGTAACCATCAATTAAATATAAAAAATGCCATGATGAGAATCCTTCAATGCCTCCTTCTTATAAGCCTGCTTACTATCTCTGAGGGGTGTATGAACCTGCGTGTGGTGAGCCAATACGATTCTGCTGACCTACAGCCTCATCAGGTAACGGAATGGGTATACTTCTGGGGCCTGATGCAACCTAATGATAGCCGTACGGACGAACTGTGCGAATCTATGTGTATTGTCTCGGCTAAAACAAACTTTGGCTACCTGCTCATTGGTGCTTTGAGTCTGGGCATGGCGGTACCTATGCAGGTGGTATATGAATGCTGCCCTTACGAGCCTCCGGCTTCGGATATCTAGTCTTTTGCCTACTATTCTGATCACCTTAATAAACGCCAACACCATGAACTATCCCGCGGGAATAAGACCTCTAAAAATCAAAGAATTCAGTAATGCTCACGTGAATTTTATTCAGCCCCTTGATGAGGATCAGTCCTTTGACGTGCATCTGCAGGATGAGGCCTGGGGACAGATGAGTGGGCTGCAACAGTACAATGCCTGTACGAGTAATTTTCAATGGATCATTAAAAGGGCTTTAGAGAAACAACTATCTGTGCGTGCTATAGGTAGTGGCTGGTCTCTTAGTAAAGTGGCGATGAGCGATGACGCGATCATTCATACCAAGCGCTGCCGCCATAAGTTTAATTTATCTGAAGAGAACTTTGCCCCTGCTTACCTTGCCCAGGGGCACCGGGCAGAGGATTACCGCTTTTTGCAGTGCGGTAATACCATAATAGACATCAGTAGGTACCTGGAGGAGGAAAGTAATCCGCCCAAATGCCTGCGCGTCTCGGGGGGTAGCAACGGGCAGACTATCGTAGGGGCATTTAGCACGAATACCCATGGGGCGGCCATCGGGTACGGTTCGTTGCCGGATATGATAGTGGGTATGCATATTATTACCGGGCCAGACCGGCATATTTATGTGGAACGGGCGAGCCGGAAGATAACCTCTGCCGCCTTTCATGAAAAGATAGGGGCAGAGGTGGTACATGATGATGAGCTATTTAACGCGGCCCTGGTGAGCTTCGGAAGCTTTGGTATCATACATGGGGTGTTGGTAGAGGTGGAGGATAAGTTTTTGTTGGAGCAAAAGCTGCGGCGTGTGCCCTATGATGACCGGCTGGATGATGCAGTCACTAACAATAACTACGATGCCATTAGTGATTACCTCCGCTACTCTGCGGATGATAGGGCCCATCCTTTATACCACTTTGAGCTTGCGATAAATCCTCATGATTTTGCCTTTAATGACCCTGAGAAGGGGGCTTACCTTCGGGGCATGCATAAGGTGCCTTACCGTAGTGACTATAATAGAATAGATGCTCCGGGGCAGGGGTATACTTATGGTGATGATACGCTGGGCTTTATGCAGACAGTTCTGGACAAAGCGAGTGTGGGAGGTTTCCTGAGCCGGGGGTTGATTCCCAAACTGGTCAATTCTCTGTTTGACCTGGCTTATGACCGGCCGGATGATGCGGTGGGTACGATTGGTGAGACTTTTCGCAATACGGTGTTCAGGGGGAAGCTGTTCAGTGCTGCCCTTGGGGTGGACAGGAAAAATGTACGTCGTGTGATTGATATCTCGCTTGAGGTGAATAAACGGATCAAACTGGCGGGGGTGCTCGCCATGCGCTTCGTAAAAGGCACCAGGGCGACGCTGGGTTTCACTAAATGGGAAAATACGTGTGTAGTGGAATTAGACGGGGTGGATGCTCGGATCAACCATAATTTTGTGAAAGAACTGGGAAGGCGATTACAGGCAGAGGGCATTATTTATACGCTTCACTGGGGCAAGATCAATCGTTTGTTAACCGGACCTCTGCTGGAGTGGATGTATGGGGAAGAAGCTCTTACTGATTGGAAAAAACAACGGTCCCGTGTTATGACCCGGGAGGTGCAACATCTTTTCAATAATGAGTTTATGGAGCGCTGTGACCTGGATGAGTATGTGCCTTACACGGTACCGCACCTGGCTTGAGGGAGGAAGGGGATTATAGAGTAACAGCGTAATTGATTTATTGAATGGTTGATTTGGGCACAGACTTGTATAGGCGCAGCTTGTTCCGGATGGAAGGGGCTAAAGGGTGAATTTTGAATGTGGGAATGATAGAATAATTGAGTAATAGAATAATAGAGTTGTTGGAAGTGTTTAGTTGGGGAAGGGTGATTGCTGGAGTAGCCTGAATTATATAGTAACAGCGTAATTGGTTTATTGAATGGTTGATTTGGGCACAGACTTGTATAGGCGCAGCTTGTTCCGGATGGAAGGGGCTAAAGGATGAATTTTGAATGTGGGAATGATAGAATAATTGAGTAATAGAATAATAGAGTTGTTGGAAGTGTTTAGTTGGGGAAGGGTGATTGCTGGAGTAATTGAATAACGGAATGATTGATTAAGAGAAATATTGAATATATCGCCAACCAGAGTGGTGTGGATAAGTATCAACGCTTCAGGCTGGCTATTGCAATCCCCGAGTATAAGGGTAGGAGCGGGTAGCTCAATTCACTACTGTTAATACACTCTGATTTTACATCTACCCGCTTGGCTTTCCTCTTAGCTACCTGCCTGACTAAATCAGTAAATAGTCCTAATATAAGGCTTATAATTTCTCCACAGTCTGACTATAGGATGACTATGGGATCACTATAGGATTGGTATAGGGTACTTACAGGGTCACATATTGGATGAATACAATTTGATACAAAGGAAAGATACGTAACCTGTTGGATGCCTTGCCTCAAATCTTACCCATTACTACCGCGAGTAGTCATATCGCACTTTTGATTCTATTGGCTAAGGGACAGGAGACTACCCTAATCCTTCCATATTGACATTGGCTTGGGCCAGGCTGGTCAGGGGCGTTCTCTTATTAGATAAATGTCTGAATCTTTTCATTACCTGTGGTTGATTAAATGGTGCCGTAAACCGGCTTGAGGCGCTCATGGTAGACTTTGGAAAAATAGTGGCTTGCCCTAATTGACCTGGGGTACTCAGATTAGAAAGCAAAAAATAATATACGACACCTAAACGGGTAACCTTCCCTTGCGGATGCGGTTGGTAAAAAAATACGCCGCTTCATAAAACATCCCTCGTGATTGTTCGTAATAGGGGTAATGTACTATTATTTGGCTGGATAGAGTGGGTGTCACTCATGTTATCTTCAAATAATACTTTTTATGAACGGAAATTTATTTTGCTAATTTTAAGAAATTTTTTTCCTGAATCTTATCACTTGAATATGAGCCTTATACACCTTTTTAAAAGCCGCCTTAGCTTTGGCCGGCTGGTAATGTTCACCTTCCTTTTTGCCTCCCTGATGGCGGGTGCAGGCTGTAAGAGCCAGAAGAAAGCGGCTGCCGAAGCAGCGGCAAAGGAGCGCGCTATGCTGGAGGAACGTAAAGCTGAAGCCCGCTCTATGTTACTGGACATAATGGAGGATGATAATCTGAGCCTTGAAGAAAAGGAACGGCTTTTGCAGGAGGTTAAAGACATGAATCTTAATGATCCTGAAATAGACCGGATGATAGCGCGTGCAGAAGAGCACCTGGCTACTGAGCGCAGACTGGCAGAGCGTGACCGGGAAGGTTCTGGCAACAGCATGACTCGTGAAGCACAGCTTGAGCAGCAGTTCGGAGCCATTGCTAATGCTTCCAGTACCGCAGCAGCGAACCAGAGCATACAGCAAACGCTGAGCATGTTCTCCGGGCCGGATGCGCTGGTACTTATCATTATTTATAAAGATGCGGACAATACGGACTACGACGAACCTACGAATATTACGAAATACCTGAACTACCTGAAGGATCAGCAGCAGACACCCCATAGCGTGGACAAGATCGTGCTGGATGATAACGGCAAGATTAAAGAGCTTGAATTGATCAAGGACTGATTTGTCCAAGCTTTTGTCAATAATTATGATCCTTTTTTTTGAATAAATACGATATGAAAATAGCCAGATTAGCTTTTATGATATGCCTGCTTTGCGGTACTGCCTTTACTGCACAGGCACAGCAAAATGAAATATCCCCTGAGCGCAAGCGTGCTATAGATTCCTTAGCGATGGAGAAGGTAAGGGACCTGAGCCGCTACATCAGTATAATAGGTAGTAAGGACACGCAGTTTTCAGAGGCGAACCGGGTGATAGACCGGGCGACGGAGCTTTTTGCCCCGGGTGCGGAAATGGGCGTATCCTCCCTTAGCCGTGATGAGGTGATCTACTACCAGGTGCGCGAGTATTTCAAGCGTCTCATGGCGCTGAACTACGACCAGGTGGACATCAAGTGGTTCGATATCCAGTATATTTCTGACCTGGAGCAGCAGCCTGATGGCCGCTATGTGGGCGTGATTACGGTATACCAGCGCTTCGAAGGCCGCTCGGATGACGGGCTGCAGTATAAGGATACTACCAAAAAAGACATCACCATATTTGTAGAGAAGAAAAAGACACAGATCGGGGGTCGTATGATTGACTTCTGGGATGTGCTGCTGGGTGATGTACGGGTGGTAGAAACAACTTCATGAGTAAACTCACACGATTATTTCTGATAGGTTGCCTATGTATAACGGCCGGCTACCCGCCGGCCGCTGCGCAAAGTGTGGGGGAGTATATGGGCGACGAGTCTCAGCTCTACGCGGAAGTGAAGCAGGTGAACCAGTTCTTTCGGCGCTTCAATGGTGAGGAAGACACGGAGGGCAACCGCTATTATCCACGTGACAGGGAATACCGCAGCGAAAAACTGCGGAAAAACTATCTTACCACGCTATTTGATAATCAGAACGTAACTATCCCTAAAGACCGGAAGCTACAGTTTATTAATGAGGTAGCGGCTGACGGATCGCCTGAGTTTCTGGATTTTCACAGCGGCAAGTGGTTTGCAGAGGTACGTATCACGGTAAACTTTGAGGGGCGTGACCAGAATGCCACGCTGTTTCTGAGCTTGCAGGAGGAGTCTGTAGGTAGTAAATGGGTGATTGAGAAAGCTTATTTTGCTCCGTTTGAGGCGCTGTTTACCGCAGATACTACTAATGAGCGCTTTTTGCACCCCATGAGTCATGAACTGGATTTTATGAATCTGAACAAGGCGTTTCGCAACCGTGAAAAGGTGGTGGATTATACCTCCCGACAATACGGCCCTGATCACCTGAGCCTTATGCTGTATGAGGTAAGAAAAGGTAATATGAGCTTCAAGACAGTGAGGGGAGTGGATTTTCACTTTTTCCAACTGGACAACTGGTACTTTAAAATATCTGAGTTTAACCGCAGTGGCTATAACCGCGGCTGGCTGATAAGCGACCTCACGCGGGTGACGACGAAGCAAGCTGAAGTACTCCGGAAACTTATCTATTATGAGAATTAAGGCATTAGGCTACTTGTTCGTTTTTTTTCTGGTGGGCATGGCCTATCCTGCAGAGGCCCGGCAAGATGATAAGGCTCTCAGTCCTGAACAGCAGGAGGCTTACCAGGAAAATGCGCGCGAACTGGTGGCTTTTTATGAGTACATGATGAATCTGCTGGGCGACCCTCTAACGGCGACCTCGGACAAGCAGACCATTATTGCTAATAGCTATGCTAAAGCTTTTCGTGATGAGGAGGTGCAGGTGGAGGATGACCTGGCTGAGAACCGCAGCGTAGCTACCTATAAAGATGTTCAGGCCTACTTGCAGGACATAGACTTTTTCTTTGAAAGTGCCACCTTTGACGTAGAAGTGACCAAGGTGGAGCCACTGGTGAGTGACGAGGGTCAACTGGCCTTTAAGGTTTCGGCTGTTCGTACGCTGAATGCTGTTACGAACAAGGGGGATTCAGTTAGTAATAGCCGGGAACGATTCATTGAGCTTAACCTGGATCCTGAGAGCAGCGATCTGCGAATTGTAAGTGTATACACGTCGCCTCTAAACAAAAAGGAGGAGCTGTATAAATGGTGGAATGGCCTTAGTTATGCCTGGCAGGAAATCTTTCGCAGGCAAGCGAATATCATCTCCGATACGCTGGGATATGACCAGCTACAGGAGGTAGCAGGACTTAAGCGATTGGATATAAGCGATAACGGACTCATTATAAGCCTGGAGCCACTGCAGCAGCTATCTGAGTTGGAGGATCTTAATGTAGCGCGGACCCAGATTAGCGACCTGACCCCCATACGCAATCTTACTTCGCTTAAGCAACTGACGATA
This sequence comes from Roseivirga sp. BDSF3-8, assembly GCF_041449215.1. Classification (NCBI taxonomy): domain Bacteria; kingdom Pseudomonadati; phylum Bacteroidota; class Cytophagia; order Cytophagales; family Roseivirgaceae; genus Roseivirga; species Roseivirga sp. BDSF3-8. The sequence continues at coordinate 4,395,119 of NZ_JBGNFV010000001.1, forward strand.
AGCGGCACCCCTGTGTCCACATTGGACCCGCTAAGGTATACCAGCGGACTGGAAAGGCTGATTGCTGATAGTACTAATCTGAAGAATGCCTCAGAACTTACCCAGTTTCCGAAGTTACAGCGGCTATCGGTAGGGTATACTCCTTTGGATTCTCTGGCGCCGCTACAGAAACTGAATCAGCTTACAGACTTGCGCCTTGCCAATGTACCTGCTGTGGCTTTTGACTTCCTCAGTCAGCTTAATAAACTGGAGGTGCTGGACGCCTCTTATACAGAACTTGCCAGCCTGGAGCCATTGTCGGCGGCTAAAAACCTGCGTATTCTTATCATAGACAGCACTCGGGTAGCCTCATTGTCGCCTCTGGATGGCCTGGAAAAGGTAGAAAGGATCTATTGTGACAACACTGGCATAAGCCGTGAAGATGCAGAAACCTTTATGAACAGTCATGAAGGAACACTGGTAGTGAGCGGCATCAGACAGATAGAGAATTGGTGGAATATGCTGGTAGACGACTGGCGGGCTGTTTTCAGGGAAGCGACGGGACTACAGGGTGAACCGACGCGTGAGGATCTTGCCCAGATGGTGAATCTGACGCAACTGACGATATCGCCTGAGAAGCAGCTATGGACGCTTAAGCCTCTTGAAGTGATGCACCGGCTCAGAAGTCTTGATGCAGAAGGGCAGACCTTTTACAGCATTGAACCGCTTCGCGGCCTTACCGACCTGCATTATCTGAATCTGTCGCGAACCAAAATTGCTTCGCTGGATCCGCTAAATACGCATACGGGACTACGCTACCTGAACATTAGCTATACGCCGATTACAAGTCTTAGCCCGGTGATGGACATTGCGATGGATACGATTATTGCAGATAGTACTGGCATTGATCCTACGGTGGTAGCGGCTTATTATGATCGCTATCCCAATGCGCTGATCATTTACCGTACGCCCTCTCTGCAAAAGTGGTGGACTGGTTTAAGTAATGAATGGAAGGAAGCACTGCGCGGTCAGAGTAATGTGACGGCCTTTGAGCAGGATGAAAGATACGATTCCCTGCCTTCGGCGCGCTGGCTGCACCAGCTACTAAAACTGGAAGAAATTAATATTCAGGAGCAAAGCCGGCTTGGTATGTTGTCTCCACTGGAGATGCTGGACCGCCTGCAGCGCGTTACTATCGTGCGTAGCGGAGTTACTAATCTGGACTTTGCGGCAAGGCTACCGCGGCTTACTTATCTGGATGTGAGCGCTAACCCTTTGCAAAGACTTGCTCCTTTGAAGAATGCTGATAGCCTGCGGGTGTTAAAGGTAGCGAACACGGCGGTGGAAGAACTGGAGGCGTTAGAGAACCACCCCTCCCTGGAGGTGCTGGACTGCTCGGGTACGCCCATCAAGCGAATAGATGAGCTGGAAAATGTACGTACCCTGACCAGGCTGGATATATCGAATACGCGTGTACGAAGACTTAATGACCTGGAAGAGTTACCTAACCTGATTATGCTTAAGTGTTTCAATACGCGGATCAGCTCTGGTGAGGTGGAAGATTTCAGAGAAAGTCAGCCTGAGGCGGAGGTCATTTATTACTAATAGGGATTCGCCTGATCCACGGGCTGATGGTTTACAGGGAGAGGTTTTCATGCAAACATGTAATGAAAACCTCTCCTTTTTTTACGGCCTTTCTATGTAAATACCATAATTTACGTACTGTAAAGTTTCAGATATAACCGGACAGGCCAGATCCTGTACAATCGATAGCACGTGATACACTCAGCCAAGGCATTTTTACTTTCTTTTTTTTCTACACTCTTAATTTTATGTTTTTCCCTGTCCGGAGTATATGGTCAGGTAGGTCTTCTGGATAATAATCCTCCTTCTGTGGAATTTAAGAAGCTATCTGGCGAAAACTTTAAGGTGATCTATCCGGAGGGGATGTATGGGGAGGCAAACAGGCTTATCAATACATTGGAGACGATCTATGAACCGACCAGCCGTTCGCTCGGTGTGAAGCCCGATCCAACCAGTATTGTACTTCATAACCGTACGACGGTGGCCAATGGCTTTGTAACGCTTGGCCCCCGACGGTCGGAGTTTTTTACCACCTCTGCGCAGAATTACAACTTTGTCGGGGTAAACGACTGGCTGGATCTGCTGGCGGTACACGAGTTCAGGCACATCGTGCAGTATGACAAAGCTCGTACAGGCTTTAGCAATGCTTTTTACTACGTGTTTGGTGAAAATGGGCTGGCGGCCATAGCCGGTGTGGCGGTACCTCAATGGTTTTGGGAAGGTGACGCGGTAGCGGTTGAGACAGCCCTGACGCCGGGTGGCCGCGGGCGCATACCTAATTTTGACCTGCTATACCGTACTAATTTGCTCACGCGAGGGCCGTGGGACTTTAACAAGGAATACCTTGGCTCCTTTAAGCACGCTGTACCGGACCATTATGTAACGGGCTACCTGCTTACTACTCATGTGAGGCGTGAGCACGGAATAGGCGTTTGGGATAAGGTACTGGAAAAGACCTACAAGTTCCCATTCACACCGTACCGCTTTAGTAGTAAGCTTAAGCAGGTGACGGGTAAGTATATACGGGGTCAATACCAGGATATGAATAATGAGCTGGAAGACTTATGGAGGAAGCAAATAGATGGGATAGAAACAGACCCGGCTGAGTTCCTGGCGCTGCCCGTACGTCCGGAGTTTACCAATTATCTGTATCCTCAGCAACTGGATAACGGGATGGTGGTGGCTATGCGTACCGGGCTGGACTATCCCTCGCAGCTGGTGGAGATTACGGAGATGCGGCGGGTGAAAAAGCTGAAGACGACTGGTCCGTTTAACGATGGAGGCATGATGAGCTCCGGTGGTAATAAGGTAGTATGGACTGAGTTTCGGTATCATCCGCGCTGGCGCCGGAAAAATTACTCTGTGGTGATGGTATATGATGCGGAAACCGGTGAGTTGACTCAGCTTACTAAAAAATCCCGGTATGTAGCCTCGGCTATATCACCGGATGGTGACCAGATTGCGTCTGTGCACGCAGACCTTGAAAATAATTATAGCCTGCATCTGCTGGATGCAGGCACCGGTGAGCTTATCAGGGAAATCAGCTACGAGGGCAATGCCTTTATCAGTATGCCCCGCTGGTCTGCTGATGGGGAGTATATTGTAACGCTTCGAAAGGCTGAATGGGGAAAGGAGGTAGTTGCCTTTAATGCCACCACCGGGCAGGAAAGAATACTTATAGGGCCTACCATGGAAAACATAGGCTACCCCGTGCTTACGGATGATTATCTGTATTATAACAGTCCACTGAGCGGTATTGATAATATTTATGCGAAAGATCTGGGTACGGGGCAAACCTATCAGGTAACTCACCGCAGGTTTGGAGGCTACAATCCCGCTATTACGGACAATGGCCGGAGCCTGATCTTCAATGACTTTACGAAAGACGGCATGGCGATCGCCCGCATGGGCCTTACACCGGCGGACTGGACGCCACTTAATGAGGCGACAGACAGAACTATTGGCTACTACCAACCGGTGGTGGAAGGGGAGGCTAATCCGGACCTGCTAAGGGAGGTACCGGAAAAGGAATATAAGCCTGAAAATTACAGCCGTGCGGCTAATATGTTTAAGGTACATAGCTGGGGCCCGCTTTTTACTACTACACAATCTGACTTGGAGATAGGTGTGTTTAGTCAGGACCTGCTTAGCACCACTGAGCTGGCGGCAGGTTATGGCTATGATGCACAAGAACAAACCGGCCGCTGGTTCGGCCGTGTCAGCTACCAGCAGTGGTTTCCTGTACTGGACCTGGAGGTGTACACTGCAGACCGGTCCCGGAACATTACTATTGATGATGTTTCGCGCAGTCTGACCTGGGACGAAAAGGGATTACAGTTTGGCCTGAGGGTACCATTATTGCTGACTAAGGGGAAATACCTTCAGAGTCTGAGCCTCTCCAGTAATTTCGTTTACAATCATATCAGTGAATATAGCGATACTGTCCGGGAGTTCTCTCAGCAGTCGGATGGCAATTTACTAGCACTGGAGCACCGCGTCAGTTGGGGGCACTTTCTTCGCAGCAGCGTGCGGGATCTGTATGCTCCATGGGGGCAGCAGCTTAGTCTTACGTACCGGCACGATGCTTTTGGAAGCGAGTTTAGTGGTCAACTGGCCTCTGCACAAGGCTGGCTTTACTTTCCCGGGCTTCTTCCCCATCACCATTTTTGGGTAAGGGGAGGTTATCAGTGGCAGGAAGTAGACACTTACCAGTGGCGTAATACCCTTTTTTATCCGCGAGGCTATGGCTCTTCTTCATGGAAGACCTTCAGGACGGTGGCCTTTAACTATGCTCTGCCTGTATGGTACCCTGACATTGCTATCGGGCCGGTAATTAATTTTCAGCGGGTCAAGCTAAATATGTTTTACGATCGTGGCTGGGGTAATGACTTATTTTTCTCAGCTGGTGTGGTAGGGTTGCCATCTGATATAAGTGACAATATCAACAGCCTTTCGTACCGTTCATTTGGTGCAGAGATTACTTTTGATGTGAATCTGTTCCGTACTCAGCCTTTATTTGAGTTCGGGGCGCGGTATTCTGTGACCAAAAATCTGCTGAGCAGTGGCGACCAGGGTAGTATAGAATTGCTAATTGGGAGCTTTTCATTTTAAACACTTTTATATCCTTTATATTTAACTACTGAAACGCCACGCCGAAACCGACCTGTCCGCAAACGGTTGCAGTTATAACAATTGGCGGCTATAGTGTCAAAATCGGCCAGGGAATTTGTTTAAAAACCGATTCCCCCTAATTTTGAGCGTCCAAACCTTAAGCAAGCGACACAAAAAGTATGGCAGAATTAATCCGAATGCCCAAGATGAGCGATACCATGGAAGAAGGGGTAATCGCATCATGGCTCGTAAAAGAAGGCGATGAAGTGTCTTCAGGTGATATACTAGCAGAAGTAGAGACCGATAAAGCCACTATGGAACTCGAGTCTTACGAAGATGGTGTCTTGCTATACATCGGCGTAAAAGAAAAAGAGGCTGTCCCCGTCAATGGCATCATTGCCATCATAGGCGAGGAGGGCGAAGATATCTCCGACCTGCTGGAAGAAGCTAAAAGTGGCGGCTCGGACGATGAGGACTCTGATAGCAAGAAAGAAGAAGATGACGACAAGGCTGAAGCCTCTGATGATTCGGATGAGGACGACGGCGATGATGAAGATATTGACGTATCGGACATAGACGCAACGGTGATCCGTATGCCTAAGATGAGCGATACGATGGAAGAAGGCGTGATCGCGGCCTGGCATAAAAAAGTGGGCGACGAGGTGTCTTCAGGTGATATACTTGCCGAAGTAGAGACTGATAAAGCCACTATGGAGCTGGAGTCATACGATGATGGTACCTTGCTTCATATTGGTGTAGAGGAGGGTGACTCCGTGCCTGTGAACGGCATTATTGCGGTGATCGGTGAAGAAGGAGCTGACTATGAGAAAATTCTGAAAGCAGAAAAATCAGGCGGTAAAGAGAAGAAGGAGAAGAAAGAAGAAAAGCCCAAGGCAGAAAGTAAATCAGATGGTAAGCCTGCTAAAGAGGAAAAAGGTGATGGAGCAGCCAAAGCCCCTACACGTGCTTCCGGTGACACTTCTTCATCTGATAAAGACGGCCGCATAAAGGCCTCACCTCTGGCTAAGAAGATAGCGGAGGAAAAAGGATACGACATTTCTAAGATAGAAGGGTCCGGCGATGGCGGACGCATTGTAAAACGCGATGTGGAGAACTATACACCACAGCCGGAAAAGGCCCCCGAAGCCAAAGGTGGCGAAGCTAAAAAAGAGCGTGAGGAAACAGGCTTTAGCATGCCTGCCGTAGTAGGAGAGGAGCGCACTACCGAGCAGCCGGTAAGCCAGATGCGCAAGACCATTGCCCGTCGCCTGGCTGAGAGTAAATTCTCTGCACCCCACTTCTACCTTACCATGGAGATCAATATGGATCGCTGCATGGAGGCAAGAAAAAGCCTGAATGAAGTATCTCCGGTGAAGATAAGCTTCAATGACCTGGTTATTAAAGCAGCGGCTGCTGCCCTGCGTCAGCATCCTAATATCAATGTGAGCTGGACGGGTGATACCATTAAACAGCATGAGCATATTCACATAGGGGTGGCCGTAGCTGTTGACGAGGGCTTGCTTGTCCCTGTTGTACGTTTTGCCGATAACAAATCGCTGGCTCATATTGCCTCTGAGGTAAAAGACCTGGCGGGTAAAGCGAAGAACAAAAAGCTGCAGCCTAAAGACTGGGAAGGAAATACGTTCAGCATCTCTAACCTGGGTATGTTTGGCATAGAGGAGTTTACAGCGATCATTAACCCGCCGGATGCCTGCATTATGGCTGTAGGTGGTATCAAGCAGACGGCTGTAGTAAAAGACGGACAACTTGTGCCAGGCAATGTGATGAAAGTAACCCTAAGTTGTGACCACCGTGCGGTGGACGGCGCACAGGGCGCGGCCTTCCTGCAGACGTTCAAGCAACTGCTGGAAGATCCTATCCGCATCATGATCTGATACACCGACGCAACAAATAATATAAAAGCCCCGTAAGCTAAAGCCGGGGCTTTTTTTATCCCGAACCTAAAATTTTTTAAGCCATATGACCAAGATAAGATCCACGACTGTCCTTGCTATTCTTCATAAGGGAGAAGTTGCCATAGGGGCAGACGGACAAGCCACGATGGGTAACACAGTGGCCAAAAGCAACGTGAAAAAAATCAGAAAGCTGCAGGATGGTAAGATCGTGCTGGGTTTTGCAGGTTCTACTGCCGATGCCTTCACATTGATGGAGCGCTTTGATGAAAAACTTGGTACCTATACGGGTAACATGAAGCGGGCTGCGATAGAGCTGGCTAAAGACTGGCGCACAGACCGCTACCTGAGAAGGCTGGAAGCCATGATGATCGTAGCCGATAAAGAAGAGATACTTGTGATCAGTGGGACGGGTGACGTATTGGAGCCTGATAACGGCATTGCGGCTATAGGCTCCGGCAGCATGTATGCGCAGTCTGCTGCCACGGCGCTTAAAAAGCATGCCGATCATCTTTCAGCTAAGGAATTGGTAGAAGAAAGCCTGCATATAGCTGCCGATATCTGCATCTATACCAACCATAATCTGGTATTGGAAACACTCTGAAAAAAACTTTAACATAAAGGCTATCTCGAAAGGGGTAGCCTTTTTTTGTCCCTGAATGATAGAAGGTTAATCGTATTTTAAGACTCAATGACGAATCTGTCAAAGTAGATAAAATACGTACCAACATCTATCCCTTAATAATGCCACTCTTATAAAATCGGTTGATTATATTAAGCTAAGGATAAAATTTGCTGCCTTGAACGGTAGTAAATTGCACATTCTGCCACAATCGAAACTCAGTAAACAGCAAATTACAGACTCTGCACATGAATAAATTCATTTTGACGCTGGGAGTCGTACTTTCCGGACTTTTCCTGTTTGCGGGTGGTGTATCCGCCCAGGAAAATTTTCCGCGAAACGGTGTCTTTGACGAAAGACCCGGTTTGTACGCTTTCACGAATGCCACCATTTTTACGGAGTATAACAAAAAGCTCGAAAATGCCACGCTTCTCATACGCGATGGTCGGATAGAGGCAGTAGGCACAAACGTCAGTGTACCGAAGGGAGCTATTGTTACTGACCTGGAAGGTAAGTTTATTTACCCTGGTCTTATTGACATGTATACTTCTTACGGCTTGCCTCCTGTAAAGCCGAGTAGCCCGAGCTGGCCCCGCAAGCCACAAATAGAAAGCTCTAAAGATGGTGCTCACTACTGGAATGAGGCAATCAATGCTGATTATCATGCCTCAGGAGAGTTTCAGGCAGATGAGAAAGAAATGGCTGCTCTCCGCAATTCGGGGTTCACAACGGTACTTACTTTTCGCCCCGATGGCATCAGCAGGGGTACCGGTGCTCTTGTGAATCTGCGTAAAGACAACGAGAATGAGGTGATTATCAATGAAAAAGCCTCAGCTCATTACTCTTTTGACAAGGGCTCTTCAGAGCAGGATTACCCCAGTTCACTCATGGGGGCCATTGCACTGCTCCGCCAGACTTACCTGGATGCACAATGGTATGAAAATGGGGGTAAAGGGGGGATGTATGACCTTACCCTTACGGCATTTAATGAGCAACAAAACCTGCCTCAGATATTTGAAGCTGATAATAAACTAACCATTCTCAGGGCGAAGAAAGTAGCCGATGAGTTTGGTAAGAACTATATTATAAAGGGAGCCGGTGATGAATACCAGCGGCTGAATGAAATCAAAAACTCAGGCGCGACACTTATCGTGCCTGTAGATTTTCCGGAGGCTATGGAAGTGGCTGATGCTTATGATGCCATGGTGATAAGCCTGGAAGATATGAAGCATTGGGAGCTGGCCCCGTCTAACCTGGCCATGCTCGCTGAAAACGGAGTTACTTTCGCTATCACTACTGATGGTCTGAAAGACAAAAAAGCCTTTATGGCTAATGTACGCAAGGCAATTGAGAGAGGCCTGAATGAGGAAATGGCCTTGCAGGCACTTACCGCCACTCCTGCCCGCTTGCTGAATGCTGAGGACCAGGTAGGGTCATTGACGAATGGTAAGGTGGCTAACTTTATCATCACCTCGGGCAATCTGTTTGATAAGGAGACTACCATTTATGAGAACTGGGTACAGGGAGATAAGCATGTAGTCAATGATATGACGCTGGCTGATCATCGTGGGGTGTATACCCTTAATGCAGGTGGCGATACTCATACGCTGGAGGTAAGCGGCGAGCCCGGCAAGCCGAAAGTGGAGCTGGTGGTTAATGATAGCACAACCCTGCCTGTTAATGCTACTTTTACAGACAGCAACCTGGTTACTCTTGTTTTCAATACAGAGAAGGATAGTGTGGGAACGGCCCTGAGATTATCCGGATGGGTATCTGAAAGGGATGGTAATAAGGTAATGAAAGGAGAGGGCCAGAATGCTGATGGCGAGTGGCTTAACTGGACAGCTACTTATGATAGCGCTCTGGAAGAAGAAGAGAAAAAGGAGGAAGAACAAGGCAGCGAGGAGAAGGAAGAAGAGGCCCTGGCACTCGGTGATGTAATCTATCCTTTTATTGCTTACGGGAATAAGGAAATTCCACAGCCTGAAGATGTGCTGTTCCGTAATGCGACTGTTTGGACAAACGAATCGCAGGGCATAATAGAGAATGCGGATGTACTGGTACGTGACGGTAAGATCGTTTCTGTAGGTACAGGACTGGATGCGGGCAGAGCCCGTGTTATAGATGCGACAGGTAAGCACCTTACCAGCGGCATTATTGATGAGCATTCTCACATAGCTATTAGCCGTGGAGTGAATGAAGGTACTCAGGCCTCATCTGCTGAGGTACGGATAGGTGATGTGGTAGATAGTGATGATATTAACATGTATCGTCAGCTTGCCGGTGGCGTGACTGCCGCTCAGCTACTACACGGTTCAGCTAACCCTATCGGAGGCCAGTCAGCCCTGATCAAGTTCCGGTGGGGTAAAGCACCGGAGGAGCTTAAAATCGACGGTGCTGATGAGTATATCAAATTTGCTCTTGGGGAGAACGTAAAGCAATCTAACTGGGGTGACTTTAACGTAGTCCGCTTTCCGCAGACCCGTATGGGTACGGAACAGGTTTATGTAGACTTCTTTACCCGTGCACGGGAATACGAGCAGGCATGGAAAGACTATAATAACAGCCGTGATCGCCGGGGTAACTACTCGATGGAAAAGCCCCGCCGTGACCTGGAGCTGGAGACTCTGGTGGAGATATTGAATGGCGAGCGCTTCATTACCTGCCACTCTTATGTACAAAGTGAGATCAATATGCTCATGAAAGTAGCCGAAAGGTTTGGTTTCAGAGTGAATACCTTTACCCACATTCTGGAAGGGTATAAGGTAGCGGATAAAATGGCTGACCACGGCGTAGGTGCCTCTACTTTCTCTGATTGGTGGGCGTATAAGTATGAGGTACAGGAGGCGATTCCTTACAACGCAGCCCTGATGAATGGCGAAGGTGTGGTAACGGCGATAAACTCGGACGACGCTGAGATGGCGAGAAGACTGAATCAGGAAGCAGCCAAGTCTGTGAAATACGGTGGCATGTCAGAAGAAGAAGCCTGGAAAATGGTTACGCTGAACCCTGCTAAGCTGCTTCACCTGGATGACCGGATGGGAAGCATCAAAGAGGGTAAGGATGCTGACCTTGTGCTATGGAATAATAACCCGCTATCTATCTACGCCAAGCCTGAAAAGACTATGGTGGACGGTACCATCTATTTCGATATGGAAAAGGATGAGGAGAAGCGTGCTGAGCTTGAGAAGGAGCGTGCCCGCCTGATAGCCCTCATGATGGAAGAAGGAGGTAATGGCAACGGTAAAAAAGGTGCCGTAATGAGACGTGGCAGTCATGACTGGCATTGTGAGGACAACTGGGATGTATTCCGCACCCGTGTGGAAACAATTGATGAAGAGGCCAACCATTAAACCGACAGAAAATGAACGTAATGACTAAATTTTATAGTGCGGTTGTGCTAATGATACTGGCAGTGGCACCTGTGGCATTTGCCCAGGTTCCGGCTCCGGCACCTCCGCAGAGCAAGCCTATCCTTCTGCTTAATGGTACGGCCCATATTGGCAATGGAGAGGTGATAGAGAACTCAGCCATTGTTTTTGAAAATGGTGAGCTGACTCTGATAGCTGATGCCAGAAACATTCGGCTTAATCCTGAGGACTTTGAGACTTTCTCTATTGAGGGCAAGCATGTCTATCCTGGCATAGTATTGCCTGCTACTGACCTTGGCTTGCAGGAGATCAGTGCTGTACGTGCCACGGTGGATAATGATGAAGTGGGAGCACTAAATCCTAATGTGCGCTCCATCATAGCTTATAATACTGATTCGGAGATTATCCCGACCATGCGCTTTAATGGTATCCTTACAGCCCAGACCACTCCCAAAGGGGGGCTGATCAGCGGTACCAGCAGCATTGTGCAGTTGGATGCCTGGAACTGGGAAGATGCCGTAATGAAAATGGATGATGCCATGCATGTGCAGTGGCCCCGCTACTTCAGTATTTCAGGTTGGTGGACCGGTAAGATCGAGATTAAGAAAAACGAAAAGTATGAGGAGCAGGTAGAGATGCTGCGCACCTACCTGACAGAGGCCTCGGCTTATGCCAAAATGGAGAACCGGGAATCTGATAACCTCAAGTTGGAAGCAGCCAAAGGGTTATTTGATGGTAGCAAGTCTCTTTTCCTTCATGCTGAGTACATGAAGGAGATTGTGGAAAGTGTTACCCTGGCAAAGGAGCTTGGCGTGCAAAACATTGTAGTAGCCGGTGCCGACGAGGCCTGGAAGGTGAAGGACTTTCTCAAGGACAACGATGTTTCTGTGCTTATCAGCAATGTACATCGCCTGCCCTCCGTACCTGAGCAGGACATCAATATGCCTTATAAGTTGCCCGCTCTGCTAGCGAAGGAGGGAATCAACGTGGGCCTGATGTTTAGTGGTGATATGCTGCAGAATGCACGTAACCTGCCTTTCTTTGCGGGGACAGTAGCGGCTCACGGCATGGATAAGGAGGAAGCCCTGAAGCTGATCACTTCCAATAATGCTAAGATACTGGGGATAGATGACAGATTGGGAACACTTGAAGTAGGGAAGGATGCTACACTGGTAGTGTCCGGCGGAGACTTACTGGACATGCGTACCAGTGATGTGCAGGTGGCATTTATCCAGGGTCGCAAGGTGCCCTTGGAAGCGATGCAACAGCGCCTCTACAAAAAGTATAAAGAAAAATACAGCAGTCAGAACAAAGGTGCCGGCGATGCCGGATCAGAAAATATGAACGAAGGGGATAAATAACCCTTAGCTGTTCAGATATAAGTGATAAAGGCTGCCCGCAGGGGCAGCCTTTTTATTTTTTCATGGGCCTCATAGCCTCAAAAGCTGCATTACCATGGTCAGGCATCCTGTTGATGAGGTACGTCTGAATGCTCCATGACAATGTCACAGGCCTTAAGGATAAGCCCACAGGCTTCGTCTATTTCTTCTTCAGATATGGTAAGCGGGGGGGCTATTCTCATGCTATTATCACAGAAAAGAAACCAATCTGTCACCACCCCAAGCTTAATAGCCTCATCTATTACTGGCTTGAGGATGTCAAACGAGCCAAAATCCACTGCCATCATTAGTCCCATGTTGCGTATCTCAGAAATAAGGGGATGCTTAAGTTGCTGCCTGAAACGCTCTCCTTTGGCGGGGGCTTGCTCGGCGAGCTTTTCTTCGCGAATTATATTTAGGGTAGCCAGTGAGGCAACGGCACTCACGGGGTGTCCGCCAAATGTAGTTATATGTCCTAAGATGGGATTATTGGTTAGTACGTGCATGATCTCCCGGGAAGCTATAAAGGTACCGATAGGCATGCCGCCTCCCATACCTTTGGCACTCAGGAGGATGTCCGGTACAATGCCTGTTTGCTCAAAGGCCCAAAAGGTGCCGGTGCGTCCGAATCCGCACTGGATCTCATCCAGAATGAGCAATGTGCCTGTTTCGTCGCAGCGTTTCCTGAGCGCCCGAAAATAAGCTTTATCCGCCATACGCACTCCTGCCTCACCTTGTACCGTCTCCATAATAATGGCAGCGGTATCATCTTTAATACGATCCAGCTCATCTACCGCACCATAATGCACATGGCTGATACCGGGCAGTAAGGGACGATACCTATGCTTATAGTCCTCACTGCCGGATACGGACAAGCTTCCGTGGCTTGACCCGTGATAAGATTGCCTGCAACTGATGAATTTGTAACGGCCGGTATAGCGTTTGGCCAGTTTAAGGGCACCTTCTACCGCTTCGCTTCCGCTGTTTACCAGGTAGCAGTTATCCAGTGTAGGGGGTAGGGTCTCAGCCAGTGCAGCGGCGAGCTGAACCTGAGGACCCTGAACGAATTCACCATACACCATCAGGTGCATGTACTTATCAGCCTGCTCCTTTACCGCCTCTACCACCTTTGGATGGCGGTGACCTACATTACTCACCCCGATACCGGAAATAAGATCTATGAGACGCTGACCGTCAGTGTTATACATATATACGCCTTCGGCTTTTTCCACCTCTATCATCAAAGGAAACTCGGAGGTCTGGGCCATGTGACGCAGGAATAGTTGTCTGTTTGTCGGCATATTGCAAATCTACAAAAATCACAGGACTCCCCTATAAGAGTGCTTTTTAGCAACAATCACGAGCTCATGTGGTTAGTTAACAAAAGAAGAAAACACTCTATGGAAGTTAACAAACCACGAAGAAGGAAAATCAACCGTGCGGTCATCATTGTTCTATTAGTTTCCCTCGTCGTATTAATTGGGGTAGGTATTTACTATAGTAATGAAACTACTCTTGAACCACAGGAACCGGCTCCTTCTGCTACGGATGACGTTTTTGAAGAAGACCATTAATTATGAAGTTCCCTGTGTTTCTGCATTGCTGTTATTCTACTTTGATGTAAACAAAAAATTTGGTAATATAGGTATAATCAAATGGGTAATATGTTTGTGTAATGTCATCATATTATTTTTAATGATATTATACTCTTATTAAATGTTGGCTTGTAGTTTTCTGCCAATTTCTGCATGTGAGCATAAAAGTGCCTATTCAGCCTTATTGAGGTTTTTTTAGGTGTCGTTTCTCTTATACTAACTTACTCTTAGCGGTTTAATAATCCTATACAAATAGGGTTAACGTCCGGTCTATATGCCGGAAAGGATATCATTATGCATAATCGATAAGGAGAATGCTGAAAATCCTTTATGTAATAGAGTAAGCACCAACCAAACAATGTAAACTATGTCTAAGAAAAAATTCAGCCTTGACACGCTAGAGATTAATAGTTTTGTGACTCTGGAAACCAGAAAAAAGGTAGTAGGAGGAGGAGAAACCTGTGAGTGCTGTGAGCCCGCAGAGACCTATCCGGATCCTCGCTGCCCTGCTTCTATCACCACTGGCTGTGCTAACTACTGCGCGGTATAGACTGATTGCTAATACTTTCAGTCAACGAACCGAAAGCCACCTGCTATTGAGCAGGTGGCTTTTATTTTATTAATCGAATTAAAACCACCGTCTTAGACGGTGGTCATGTTTGAGGGCTATGCCAGTAGGGGTATATTGTGGAATGAGCAAGTATCGTAAGCTATCGCATAGCTTTTACTATTGTGTCTATCATGTAGTATGGACCCCGAAGTACCGCCACCGTATACTTCGTGATATTGTTGCAGATACGTTGGAGAATAAGATAAAGACGATATGTGAATGGAAGGAGGTCAAGGTAGAAGAGTTGAACATTCAGCCAGATCACGTTCATTTGGTATGTAGTATACCTCCGAAACTTAGTGTATCAGACTTCATGGGTATTCTCAAGGGTAAGACAGCGATCATGATGTTTAAGAACTTCAAGAGTCTTCGCAGAAAACCCTATTGGGGCAATCATTTTTGGTCACGAGGCTATTTTGTAAGTACGGTAGGCATAGATGAAGAAAAGATAAAGCGGTATGTTAAGTATCAGGAGAAGGAAGATAAGAAAGAGGATGGGGATATAGATATCCCGCTATTCGATAACTGACTATCCCCCTTTGGGGGTAATAACCATTGAAAACCCCCTCCTTTGGTGGGGGTAATTTATTCTTGATTTAAGAGGGTGGATGTTCTAATTTGATCAGAATTGAATTTTATCTACCCGCAATGAAGCACCTACTACTTTTTATAGCTGTATTTATCGTTCTCGGAAGTGTCAGCTACGCACAACAGGCCGAAAAGCAGATGAAAAAGGAAACAGAGTATCTTCTGTATTTGCCAAAAGATAAGCCTGGATCTGATGGATACCCGCTAATGTTATTCTACACGGATCCGGAGAAAGAGGCACTGACGTACAAAAAGTCAAAGTAAATGGACCTCCCTCTTTTCTCGACGATACGACCTCATTTCCCTTTGTCGTTGTATCACCTCAGTGGCCTCCCGGTCAGTGGTGGAATACTCAAACGCTGCTTGATCTATTGGAAAAATAGAGGCAGAATTGCCGGTTGATAGACACCGGATATACCTGACGGGGTTAAGCATGGGGGGGCTATGGAACCTGGGCATTGCTAAAAGAGGCTCCGGATCGTTTTGCAGCTGCCGCCCCTGTATGTTCGGGTGGAGATGCCGAAGCAGCATGCCGTTTTCAGGATGTACCTATTGGGTTTTTCACGGAGCAAAGGATGATGTGGGTACCTCCTGAAGAATCTCAAAAAATGGTGCATGCATTAGAAGAGCTGGGTGCAGAGGTGATGTTTACCTTGTACCCGGAGGCTAGTCATAACTCATGGACACTTACCTACAATAATCCTGAACTTTACACATGGCTATTATCTCATTCCCTGACAAGAAAATAATCCGCCTAAGCGAAAGGAGTTGAAAAGAAGGGTGGGGGTATACACTGCTGATGAAGGGGAAGAACTGATAGTGGGAAGAGAAAAGGACAGCCTATATATTAGGTCTGGGACAGAAACTGGGGATACGAACTTGCAAGCAGGTCGCCGTCGGTTTACATTTTTTCCGGAAGAAGATCCCACGAATCCAAAAGAAAACTATACTTCAAAGAAGATGATAAAGGCGACGTGAACGGGCTTATTCTCGGACCTTGCGATGGCAAAGTATTTTGGAAAACTAAATAGTAAGGCCTGGTCATTTTCTGAAAAAATAAAGCCCGGGTTTTGGGCCCGGGCTTATTTCTTGTAGAAAGGGGAGGCTTACTTGCCTTTTCTTTGGAGTACCTTCTCTACCTTCTCCACGATATTGTTGGGAGAAAGGCCGTATTTGTCCAGCAAATCCTCAGGTCTGCCGCTTTCTCCAAACTGGTCCTCTACGGCAACAAATTCCTGGGGAACACATACGTTTTTGACCAGTGTGTGTGCAATCAGATCGCCCAGGCCCCCATTCATTTGGTGCTCTTCAGCGGTAACTACAGCACCGGTTTTCTTTGCGGACGCAATGACTGCTGCTACATCCAAAGGTTTTACGGTGTGGATGTTGATCACTTCGACGCTGATGCCTTTTTCGCTAAGTATTTCCTCAGCGAGAATGGCTTGCCATACCATATGCCCGTTAGCAAAGATGGTGACATCATTGCCATCGATAAGCTTTTGTGCTTTACCGATTACGAACTCGTCACTTTCTTTGATGAAAATGGGCCACTTAGGACGTCCAAAACGCAGATAAGTGGGGCCGTGGTGATCGGCGAGGGCAATAGTTGCCTGCTTGGTCTGCATATAGTCACATGGCACGATGACGGTCATGTTAGGCAGCATGCGCATCATGCCTACATCTTCCAGTATCTGGTGTGTGGCACCGTCTTCGCCCAGGGTAAGGCCGGCGTGTGAAGCACAGATTTTGACGTTTTTATCAGAGTAAGCTATACTCTGGCGTATCTGGTCATATACCCTGCCGGTAGAAAAATTAGCAAATGTACCGGTAAAAGGTATTTTACCGGCAATAGATAGCCCGGCAGCCACTCCCATCATATTAGCCTCTGCAATTCCCATCTGGTGGAATCGTTCAGGGAATTCCTTCTGAAAGGCTGTCATTTTCAGTGAACCGGTCAGGTCAGCACAAAGACCGACGACCTTGTCATTTTTCTTGCCGATCTCCAGCAGGCCGTCTCCGAAACCGGAACGCGTATCTTTTTTTTCCTCGTAGGTAAACTTTGTCATGGATCGATAAGGTTTATCGTCGTCACGGCACCCGTTCGGATGGTGACGGTATGTATAAGCGTATATTTACTTCCCATTGCATTTTCTGCCCTGAACACCACTTTGTAGGTGCCGGGCTGCAGGGCCAGGCTATGCCTTCTTTTATTAGTATCCAGGTTGGCCACCCATTGCTGGCGGCCTTTTTCCGGTAGCGTATAAATACTACCGCTACCCGCCACACTGGCGTAAGCATCCAGTATGCCGGGACCGTCTATCGTAAGGGTTGATTCACTCCCCTGCTTTATATTCACCCCCTTTTTATGGATAGAGGGCAGGGTGAGAAACTCAAGATCATAGGTGCCTTCAAGGTACTTTTTATCAGTACCCATATCCTGCACAAACAATACTCTTTCACTCCCGGCAGGCCTGACCATCACCTTTACCCCTTTTTCATAGTCAGTATGACTGGGTTGCCTCAGTGCAAGTGTACCCTGTGGGGCTGGTATTGCGATGACATTGTGCCGCCCGCCGTCCAGTTCCACTCCGCGTTTAATAACCGGGGGTACGGTATTGACTACCAGGTCATATGACAATACACCATCTACTTCCACAGAGTCTGGTCGGCCCTTTCGGTCGCGGTAATGGACAAACTCATAGGCAGGCTCACGGGTGAAGTTATTGTAAAAGGTTACATTCACATCCTTCTCATTCCGGTTGCCCTGCCTGTCCGTCAGTTCCACACTTACCGTGGTGCGTCCCAGGGAGGAGCGTATGGCAGTAGCAAGTGCACTTCGAAAGTTAGACACTTCGCTTGCGTCAAAATACTGACCCACACAGCCAAATTGCTCCTGGTATTCTTTAGTCATACCCAGGCCTATCACAAAAGGTCTGAGGAAAATACCTCTCCGCTGCAGGGCCAGCGATACATCGCATACCTCGCCATCGCAGCTTTCGATACCATCGGTAAGAATGATAACGATGTTTCGAACATCCCTGCCGGGAGGGAAGTCCTTTGCGGTTTGTTTCAGCGCATAAGCAATAGGGGTAGTTCCTTTAGGCTTTACATCCGTAAGTGCCTCCAGTATTTTGCCATGGTTGCCTTTGCCGAAGGGTACTTCCAGCCGGGTATCCTCACAGTTCTGAACACTGCTGTGGTACTGGTGACCATATACTCTCAGCCCCAGTTCCAGGTTGTCATTGACACTAAGCGAATCTACCAGTTCACCCAGGTATTGCTTAGCTACGTCTATGCGCAGGCCATCTTCCCATTTTCCGAGCATACTTCCGGATCCATCCAGTAAAAACAGGATACGGGTTTTGCTGGGTAGTTTCTGTTGCAGCTCCTGGGCAAATATATTGCTGGCTAACAGAATGAGCACTATGAGAAGCGGTGCGCTCCGCATAGGCTTAGTAGTCTCCCAGGGTTTCTTCTAATTGGGCAAGGGCTTTCTCCAGCTCGTCATCGTCAGGAGCTACACCATGCCATTTGTGTGAGCCTTCCATAAAGTCAACTCCTTTGCCCATGATCGTATGCATAAGGATCATTACGGGGCTTCCCTGCCCTGTCATTGAGCGGGCTTTTTCGATCGTCCCGATCAGTTCTTTAAAGTCATTGCCCTGGCACTCAAGTACCTGCCAGCCAAATGACTCAAATTTTGCATGTAGGTCACGCAGATCGTTGATCTGGTCTACCGGACCGTCTATCTGCTGACCATTATAATCAACGAAGGCGATCAGGTTGTCGACTTTGTTATTGGGGGCAAACATTGCCGCCTCCCATATTTGACCTTCCTGCAATTCGCCATCGCCGGTGAGTACAAATACATTGCGGTCATCGCCATCAATTTTCTTAGCAAGTGCTGCACCTATTGCTACTGAAAGGCCCTGACCCAGTGAACCACTGGCTACACGAATGCCGGGCAGCCCCTCTTCCGTAGCAGGGTGGCCCTGCAGGCGTGAGTCGATCTTGCGGAATGTGCTTAGTTCATTTACATCAAAATAGCCGCTGCGTGCAAGGGTGCTGTACCACACGGGGCTAATATGTCCGTTGGATAGAAAGAACATATCCTCTCCTTTGCCCTCCATATTAAATGAGGGATCATGTTTCATGATATGAAAATAGAGAGAAACAAATAGTTCCGTACAGCCCAGTGATCCACCAGGGTGGCCTGACTGGACCTCATGTACCATGCGTAAAATATCTCTTCTTACTTGTGAAGCCTTCTGCTTCAGTTCTTCCAGCTTATCTTCCTGTATCATATAATCTGTTACTTCAGGACCTGTGCCGTATGATCCTTGGTTTTTACTTTTGCTACTACTTCTGATATTACCCCCTCTTCATCAATAATAAAGGTGGTACGGGCAGTGCCCATATATTTTCGGCCGTACATGTTTTTCTCTACCCAGGTGCCGTACTTTTCGTGCACAGCCTTATCTGTATCGGCAATTAGCCTGAAAGGGAGTTCCTGCTTTTCGATGAATTTTTTATGTGACTTTTCATCGTCAGAGCTCACACCCAATATCTCATATCCAGCCTCTTGCAAGGCCTGATAATTATCCCGGAGGTTGCAGGCCTGTGCGGTGCAGCCGGGAGTATTGTCTCTGGGGTAAAAATATAGTACGACTTTCTTCCCCTTGTAGTCAGACAACCTGACTGTTTCACCGTTCTGGTCTTTAGCTTCAAATTCCGGGGCTTTATCGCCGGGAGATAGTTTCATACTTGATTAAAGTTTGGTTTTGTATACCTGTACATTTCCTGCCTGGTCTGTTACTGTCAGCTCCAGATCGCCTGTGATAGGTTGGCCGGGGGTTCTCGGCTCAGCCCAAATATAGCGGTTTTTTGGATCGTAATTCATTAAAAGAAAACGACCGTTGAGCGTAGCTCGAAAGTCCCCTATTCCTGAAAGACGGTCTTTTATATTGAAAGAGGCCGACTGAGAATTTACCTTTATCGGATTTATCTCAGGGGCTACCGAGTCGGTTACCAGCGTAAACTGGCCGGTATTTCTGAAACGGAAACGGATGTTATCCCCTTCCCATTTACCGCCTTCCCACCAGAAGTTACCGGAGTCGTCGACCCCATACACGTGTGTACGTTCCTTATTATACTCTTTGCCTGGTTTTAGCACGGCCGACATATAGCTTTGAAACGGGATTGGATCGGATTCGTTTATTTGCCAAAGTTCCAGTCCGCTGGCAAAGTTTTCCTGGTAATTCAGACGCAGATAGAGGGTATCGAAAAGTGTATTCCGGGAAAAGTGCAGATCGGCATATTTATTATAAAAGTGAAATTCCTTGCCGGAGGGAATCATCATGTCGAAATCAAATTTCTGCTGCGTAGAACAGAGGTTTACGGAATCAGGTAGACCGTATCTCATATCCCAGAGATAAACGATATGGTCGTTGACCTGGTAGGCAGGATCCACTTCATATGATGCCTGATTAGCAAAGTATTTTGCTTTGGTGGGGGTGTCCCCGGTAAGCAAGGCATAGCTGAGAAGTGTGTTTTCAGTTAGCTCATATCCGGATGCGCCCTGATAAGGGGATGAGGCCACCCGGGAAGTGATGTCCGGCTCACTAACATTTACCGGGATAGCTACCCGGCTTGTATTACCGTATTCATCTTTAAGTACTATCTCGATCTGGTGCCTTCCGCTATCCTTTAAAACAATTCTTCCATTGTTTTTTCCCTTGTCGAAAAAATCGAGATCGTTGCCGTCACCGATATATAGCTTCTGATACTTTTTATTAGTGGCTGCTTTAGTCGGGTAGTCCATGTGTACCAGTATCTGCCGCGAATCTGCAAAGGCAAAACGGTTCAGGTGTTTAGCAAATACTTCCGTACTATCCACATTAAGGTAAATGTGAGGCACGCCATTCCGGTTAGACGCGCCGTCAAGCTGGTCTATCGTATAAACTTCGACACCAAGGGTTCCATATGCCGAAACCGGGTTTGCCGAATAGGTGCTTCCGTTTTTTGACAGGGATACTTCCTGCCTGTTATAGCGGCCTTCTATCCGTGAATTGCTGTCAAGCGGGCGGATAGCCACTCCGTATACGGTAGGGGGTGTATTGTCCTTTACTTCATTCTTAAATCCAAACTTTAGCGGATTAAGAGGCCTCTGGCTACCGTCTCTTATCTCAAAATGAAGGTGAGGACCGGATGAGCCGCCAGTATTGCCGGATATAGCGACTACCTCTCCTTTTTTTACGGGAAACCTACTTTTTTCAGGAAAAAGATCTACTCCGAAAGACTCACGATTATACTGTTCCTGACGGACATAGTCAGCTATCTCTTTATTAAAGCGCTGCAGATGTCCGTAAACAGACGTATTGCCGTCCGGGTGCTTTATATATAAGGCATTGCCATACCCGTAGCCGCTGACTTTTATGCGCGACACGTATCCATCCTGGGTGGCAAGTACATCAAGGCCTTCACGCTGTTCTGTTTTAATATCAATACCGCCGTGGTAATGGCTGGATCTCAGTTCCCCCATGGTTCCGGCGAGGTAGTTTCGCTGCCCTGGCTTGATAGGAAAAAGGTACTCCCCATCCTGAGCAAGAAGGTTAAGGGAGCAGAAAAAGCAAAAAATAAGTAGGAGAGAAGGCTTATTTAACTTCAAAGTCGAGCATTTTAGTGTTTTCGATGTACCCCGTGAGTTTGTCACCACGACTTACCGCAGCCACGCCTTCAGGTGTTCCTGTAAAAACGATGTCTCCCGTTTTTAGTGTGAAATAGGTAGAAAGATAGGATATAATAAAGTCGATGGGAAATAGCATCATGGATGAATTACCCCTTTGCCTCACTTCTCCATTAACTTCCAGGCGGAAATTGATGTTTTGAAGTTCTTCAAACTCTTCCTTAGGTATAAATTTGCTTACCGGTGCTGACCCGTTAAAGCCTTTTGCCAGCGCCCATGGCAGGCCTTTTTCTTTTGCTTTACTCTGCAGGTCCCTGGCAGTAAAGTCTACCCCTAATCCTATGGCATCATAGTATTTGTGAGCAAACTGCTCCTGGATAAATTTCCCCTCCCGGCTTATCCGCACGAGTAACTCCACTTCGTGGTGAATATCATTAGAATACTCGGGATGGTAGAACGGGGCGCCATTCTTTAGAACGGCGGTATCAGGTTTAAAAAATACGACAGGCTCTGCGGGCCTTTCGTTCTGTAATTCTTCGATATGTTTGGCGTAGTTTCTTCCGACAGCCAGTATTTTCATCTGAAAAAATGTTTTTAAGCAAAAATAGGATTTTTTAGTTGTAATGATAAAAAGAGGCAAACTATTTGCTGTTTGTAACGGTAGAGCCGTTTTCAAATTTTTTAATTATTACGCGAGCCTTAATTACAAAGTATTATGAAACGTTTACTTACTGCCTTTCTGGCGGCATTTTTTTTGATAAGTTGTTCTACTGTGCCCCTGACAGGGCGAAAACAATTAGACCTTATCCCCAGCAGCCAAATTATTTCCATGAGCTTTAGCCAGTACCAACAGGTACTTCAATCTGAAGAGGTGGTCACAGGGACAGACGAGTCCAGAATGGTAAAGAGCGTAGGTAGGGACATTGCTACGGCTGTAGAAAAATTTCTCAACGAAAACGGATACGAGGAAGAGGCAAGTATGTTTGAGTGGGAGTTTAACCTGTTACGAAATGACCAGGTCAATGCCTGGTGTATGCCCGGTGGTAAAGTGGCTTTTTATACCGGTATCATGCCAATATGTGAGAATGATCAGGGAGTGGCTGTGGTAATGGGGCATGAGGTAGCCCACGCTGTGGCTGAGCACGGTGGTGAACGTATGAGCCAGGGACTAGTGCAGCAGCTAGGAGGAGTAGCCCTTGCTGTGGCACTTTCTGAAAAGCCTCAGCAAACCCAGCAACTGTTCATGACAGCTTACGGACTGGGTAGTACGGTAGGGTATGTTTTGCCCCATAGCAGACAGCAGGAATCTGAAGCAGATAAACTGGGACTAATCTTTATGGCTATGGCAGGATATGACCCACGGGTGGCTCCCCAGTTTTGGGAGCGTATGGCTGCGGAAAGTGGGGGCGGTTCACCGCCGGAATTTTTAAGTACGCACCCTAGTCACAGTACCAGGATTAACAACCTGAATAAATATATGGATCAGGCTATGAAGTACTACAGGGGTAACTGACCTGGAAATATCTTGTAGTTTATAAAAAAAGAGGGACTGCGCATTTATGCGGGCAGTCCCTCTTTTTTTGCTAATGCAGATATTTCGGCTGAGTTGTTGTTGAGGTCAATTGCACACCAGTAATCCCGAAACACTTTTTATTTAATAGAAAAAATCAAGCCTGCCCTATGTAAAGGCAGGCTTCGGCGACAAAAGCCATTTCGGTCAGGTTAAGCTTAGGTGCCAGATTTTATTATTTGTTTGGCAATATACTGACGTGCCGGAAGTTATGTATCGCAAGAAACAATGAAATACATATCCCTGAAAACAGGGATGCTCATGGTTTTTATGTGGCTGCTTGTCTCTTCCTGCGAGAAATCGTTAATTGCCTGTTACAAAATTTACAAGTCCTCATTTTAATAATATCATGCGCTGCCGGATTTACTCCCTTTGTTTGCTTAGTCTGTTTAGTGTTCTGTCAGGTTGCCTGACTATGTCAGAAAAAAACTCCGGGAGGCTATCTGTAAAAGATTATATCGGTGAATGGGAGGGCTTGTTACCATGTGCAGATTGTGATGCTGTAGACTATGAATTGAGGCTTGATAAGAATAAGACTTACAGGTCCACTATAAATTACCTGGGAGTTGGCCAATCAGAGCCAAGTGTACTGACGGGGAAATGGGAGGTAAGTGAAGATCGGATAATGATAATGGATGATGCTCAGCAGGATACCCTATTGCTCATGCCCGAGGACGGGGCATTAATTGTACTGGGCCCGCAGGGTGAGCGAATGGGTGGACCAGAGGCAAAATTTTTTAAGTTAGTAAGAAAAGCCCAGGCAGCGGACCAGAAGGCGTCAGTAGAGAGCGATTATGGCTTTAGAGCTTATAGCAACACGCCTGCCTGGAACCTGGAATTCATCTTTGACAAGTTTATCCGTTTTTATACTCCTGACGGAGATACTGTAGCTGTGCCTTTGCCAGAAGTGCAGACAAATGGGAGCTCTAATCTCAGGTATGTTTCATCAGGTGAAGGACATAGCCTTGACATTACAATCCTGAGGGACTCATGTGACCTGTCGGAAGGAAGTGAACCTTTTACAGTAGAGGTTATAGTAGATAATGAAAAAACCTACAGAGGCTGTGGTACATATGTGTATGACGAGGCTATAACAGGCAAATGGCAGATGGATAAGGTTAATGGTGAAACTCTGAAGCTCACTGAAGCGGAGAATAAGCCAGTAATTGTGATAGGGGAGTGGGGAATGAATATTTCAGGTAATACGGGATGTAACTCTTTTAATGGTATGCTGTGGGTTGAAGGAGACAGACTCCGGGTTAATGATATATCACTAACACGCAAAGCCTGTCCTGGAGATATGGAGTCTCTCTTTCTGGATATGATGGAGAGCCGTCCGACTTTTACTCTGGAAGATGGCAGACTGACTCTTACCGGGGAGGACCAAATCTTCGAACTCACTAAATATGAAAACCCTTAATCTGACTGCTGCTGCTTCAGTTTTTTCTGCTTCTTTCTATCCCAGATGACATAGACTATGAAGAGGACTAGACTGACGGCTGACGCCCAGATAAGAAATTGCTGGAGCTTATCAGCAGATTCACCAAAAATGGCAATCAATACCGATAGCGGGATAATTCCCGCCAGGGTAGCCATCATAAAACTGATGTATCTCATACTACCAAGTCCGGCTACGAAGCTTATGGCATCATTGCTCAGCATTGGTGCCAGTCTGAATAAGAATACCGCCTTGGTGCCATATTCATCCAGATATAATTCGAGCTTTCTCTCCGTTTTTCTACCTATCAGTTTAGCGATAAACAGGTCACTGAAGTACTTACCTATTATATAGCCTATAGTAGAAGCTACGGCTACGGCCGTAATGCTTATGACCGCGCCCCAGAATGGTCCATACGCAAGTACGCTGACGACCATTAGCCCCCAGCTGGGTAATACAAACAGAAACATCTGAAGTATCATCACTAATATGATGAAAATAGGACCCCAATAACCAAACTGGGCCACCCAGGACTCTATTTTATCCCGATCACCACTGGTTAGTGTAGACCATGCGGTATCAATAAATTCTTTATATGATGAGAAAATAAAATAACTACCTATAAGAGCAGCAATTATGGCAAGTGATATATATAGGGGGATTTTACTTTGCTTGGTGTCATCGTCCGGGGTATTATTCTTACGGCTGTCCTTCTTGTCACTCATTAACTACTGTAGATTTAAAAACCAGGCTAACAAATATATACCTGTTGTTTATGAACTAGCCAGAAGCAAAAAAGTCACGGGTGTAAGAAAATTATGATATTTTTTATTACCTTCACAATGAAAGTCAGGTATGCCAATGCCTGCTTTCACGTAATGCTACATTACTTTGCTATAAAACCAAAAAGGGACTCGTATCAGAATCCCTTTTTTTATACATCTAGCTTTTCCTGAAAGAGATCCACCAACTGCCCAAGGTGTATGCCGTCTACTAATGCATGATGCACATGTACGGAGAAGGGTATGGTTTTTTTGTTTCCAGTTTCCGTCAACTTCCCTACAGAAATTTTAGGGATGGAATCGCTGGATCCAAATTTTCGGGCATGAGATAAACTGGTGAAATCCAGCCAGGGCAATGCCGAGAAGTGAATTACTCCTTCAGAGGATTTATCCGGAAATAAAGATGACGATTCACGTACCTTTTTTATCTCCTCTTTTGCCAAGTGGCTAAATCTTTCAAGATCAGCATCATAAGTTATATAGCTATACCCAAAGGTGCCATTTGGTCTGTCTACTGTGGCTGATACATCGATGCGGTCAAATAGATAGGGATCCCCATCAATGATGCGTACTTTAAGTGCTTCAATTTCATTGATGGAGCTTAATAAGGCATGTAGGTAGTATAAGTAAAATGACAGGTGCCTGGTTTTAGCTTGTTTATAAGCTTGGGTGCAGTCCACTTTGACAGTTAACCCATACAGGGGCTCTTCGAATAGGCTAAAAAACTCAAAATGCTCTTTCCTGTACCAGTTCCTAAGGTCAATTTTTTTCATTTTTTTCTGAATACGGTAAATGCTCAAAATTAGTGCCTAATTAGCATTAAAGGGAGGAGGGCTATGAAAACTATAAGGAAAAATTGAGGTAGGAGGTAACCTGACGGCGATCAGTTCCGTTTCTATAATAAAAAAGACCCAATTATGCAAATGAAATGCCTGATAGCTACAATCATTTTTATGGTTCTCGTTATCGCCGGAGGGTATATAATTGATATGTCTCCTGAAGATGATAAGGCAACTATGAAAGCTTCTGTAGCAGGGAATGATAGCGCAGATATGAACTTTCCTATTCAATTCAGCGAAAGCGAATGGAAGGAAAGGCTTAGTGATAAAGAATTTGAAGTACTTCGTAAGGCTGGTACAGAACGCGCTTTCTCAAGCCCTCTTAATGATAATAAGAAAAAAGGTATTTACTACTCAGCTGCTACCGGACAGCCTATATTTAGTTCAGAGCATAAGTTTGATAGCGGAACAGGCTGGCCCAGTTTTTTCAAGCCTATCAGCAATGAGGCAATTGTATTAGTGGAAGATAACAGCTACGGCATGACTCGTACTGAGGTCTTGGATAGTAGCAGCGGCTCTCACCTTGGGCATGTGTTTAACGATGGTCCTGAACCTACTGGCAAAAGATACTGTCTGAATGGAGTAGCATTGATTTTTGTTGAAGAAGGTGCCACTCCGCCGCAACTTGTCAAGGACTATTTACGTAAATATGGAAAGAACGCACAATGACGTTTTGATTAAGATAGATTTGGAATAATACTAACCCGTAATCTCGTAGATTACGGGTTTTTTGTTATTATACCGCTTGAGTTTGCGCTACATTCATCACTATCACGTATTTGTCAAGTCTATCATCTTCATCGTCTATAAAGGTAGCATGTCCCTGCAGCCGAATGTTCTCACCCTCTTTATTGATGAAGGTGATTTCACCATCCCATAGATCTTCTCCGTTCATTTCCTTAAGCTTAGTGGTAAATGAATCATCGCTGTCAGGAAGTAATGAATTTACAGAAGTGCCCAGTATATCATTTTCAGTCCGCCCAAGTAACTTGCAGAAGTGGTCATTAGCCGTACGAATAGTAAGTTTATGGTCCAGCTCCAAAAAGTAGAAGCTATTAATAAACAGTCGGTCTTTATGCTGTAACTCGCGCATGACTTCCTTACTACGTATCTCCGTAAGCTTCTGCTCTGTTACGTCACGTGAGAATACAGATGCTCCCACTACCTGTCCGTCTACCTTAATAGGGTGAATGCTGTACTCGCGGTAACTGTCCTCACCGCTCACGGTACTTCTGATAACAAACTGGAAACGCTCACCGGCTAGGGCCCTGTCATAGTAGGTCTTCCACTCATCGCGAACATCACCCAGGAAGTCGAGGGCATTTTTCCCTACAGTCATCCCTTCGTAGTTGGTTCCCTTGTAGCGATCAGTCAATACTTTATTGATTACCATGATGCGGTATTCACGATCAATGGTGACGATAGAATCAGTTGTATTATTAATAAGGGCGCTCAGGTTAGCTTCTTTACGACCTATTTCCTGCTGAGTACGTCGCATTTCTTCCTGAGTAGCCTGCATTTCTTCCATATTCTGGCGCATTTCCTCTTCCTGTGCGCGAAGTTGCTCGGTCATTTCCTGCGACTCCCTATAGAGCTGACTGGTTTGCTCATTGATCTTGACTGTGGAAATGGTAGAAGCAATGGTTTCACCAACTTTTTCGGCAAACTCTCTACGATACGGAGGGATTTCCTCAAAGGAAGCAACCTCTACCACGCCATGTATCTCGCCATTGACCTTGAGGGGAACAATCAGGATACTCCGCGGGCCGCTGTCTCCCAGGCCTGACCGGATTTCGACGTAATTTGCCGGAATCTTCGTCATATAGATGCTTTCCTGTTCGACAAAAGCCTGACCTACAAGGCCTTGTCCCCGTTTTACGGTTTTAGATATGAATTTTTTCCTATCGTAAGCATAGGCTGCACGCATCTGTAATACAGGCTCACTTTCTGTTTCAGTGTCAATGACAAAAAATGCACCCTGGTTACCTTCCAGGTATTTGACGAGGTTGGATATGACTTCGTCAGCCATTGACTCCAGATTGCTGTTATTTTTACGCAGAATTTCGCTAAAGCGTGCAAGCCCTTCCGTAATCCAGCGGCGCTGGCGCTCATCCTCAGCAGCCCGTTGCATTTTCTCCCGCATATCCAATAGAGAAGCAGCCAGATGGTTGATCTCACATTCATTACCCTCCAGGCCAGGATAATCAACTTCGAGGTTTCCATTCCCAATTTCCCGGGTAAAGGAGTCAGCATTCTGCAGTAAAGTGGTCAGGGCATTAATGTCTTCTGCTACTTTTCCCAACTCATTATTTGAGCCAACCACTATTGTTTCTTCCAACTCCCCCATTGCCACTTTACCACTGGCAGCGGCAAGCCTCTCTGCCGGCAAAATAACATTCCTGCGGATCACCAGGTACCAAACGATCAAGGAAAGCAATACAAAGCTGATGCAAATCGCAATAAGAGTATGCTGGAAGCTAATAGCTTTCTGGACTTGCTGTCCTGCTGCTTGGCTTACGGCTTTAAACTCCCCGGATAAATTAACAAAATCAGTGTGGGCTTCAGTGTCTATTCCTGCGTTACGAATGTATTTCTGCTGGTAGTTTCCCCAGGCAGCAATTGCTTTTGCCAAAGAGCCTGCCAGTGCCTCGTCTTCTCTGTATATCTCACGCAAGGAGATAAAGTTCTGATCTATCAGCCTGAGCGTTTCTTTTTTCTGCGTTTCGCTAATAGCCTCAATGGCAGAGGGATGCAAAAGCTGAAGAGAAAACCTGTTTTCTTTTGCTTTTTCATTCATAGATAGTTCTATGTCAGAAACTCCGTAAAAAAATGAGATAGCAAGTGCTATAACGGAGAGGCCTGCAAGTATAAAGAAGAAGGTCAGGAACACGCTGCGTATACCTGTACGTCTAATCTGGCTGATTATAGTCGCGGAAAGGTCCATTTGACGTTGATTTTTGATCGATAATCAATAATTTACCCTGATTTTGACCTTCTGCAAAAATACTAGAGGAAAGGAATCAGGGAAGCGTCAGCTGGTGAGGTAATGATGAAATGAATAAGAAATTACCGGGACGGTTTTAGTCCCAGAGTATGAGAATATTACATCTGAAAATGTAAAAATTTACAGCCATTAATTCTGCTGAAAAACGACCTCATTAGTACGACCCAGGGCATCGAACCCTACCCACAGAGAACGGGGAGAGGCGTCGGAAGTGGCAGGACAAGCAGGGCCGGCCTCTATATAATATATAAAGTATTTTCGGTTACGGCGGGAGAGCTCATGACGATCTGGCTTTCCCAATACGGATTGTATCTCTTTTTGCCCCATTCCCATAAGATCTTCCTTGATGCCGGGTATACTTTCAGAAAGCTCTACACGTTTACCCGAACACCCTCCGGTATCCTCCTTCCAGGCAGCTTCATCAAATCCTTCAAGGTCCGTTTTGGGTGAGCAAGAGAATATGGTAGTGCCTCCTGCCATCAGCAGTAAGAAAGCAATTAGATCTTTCATTAGCATTTTATTTTCCGCTACAATAATAAGGAAAATTTGACCATGCCTGAAGACAAACAGCAAAGCCCCGGAAAAACCGGGGCTTCTGCTATGTTTTGCTGTTATTCAGTCTTATCCCTTTTCTGTTACCACCTGATGGCCAAGCATCATTACGCGCTTCAGGGTGCCGCTATTATCATTGACGGGCATTGATTCAGCTATCAATTCAGTGCTTCCGGCTGTAAGGTGAATGTCGGATAGCTGTCCCTGGTTGAGGTCATGCCACTTTTTATTACAGGTAGGAAAAGCCTGATCAAAATGTACACCTATCCAGCTTTCTTCCGACCGTGCCGAGAGCTCTGCCATTCGCTTACTCACCTTCTGTATGTATCCGCTATGGTCCAGGTCAATAGTGACAGCCAGTTCATTTACAGAATGTATAAATTCTTCGTAAGATTGAGACTGACGCTCAAACTCTTCCTGCGTTGCCTGCATTTCTTCCATATTCTGGCGCATTTCTTCTTCCTGTGCACGCATTTGCTCGGTAAGACTTTGCGATTCCTGCAGAAGTACCTGGGTACGTTCATTAACCCTTACACCTATCAGTGAACTGGCTATGCTGGTGCCAACCTGAGCCAGAAACTCCCGCTTAAATTCCTGGAACTGTTCAAAGCCGGCTATTTCCAATACGCCTACAACCTTCTCTTCTGACTTTAAAGGCACTACTAACAGCGCACGGGGCGATGACTCGCCGAGGCCGGAGGTAATTGTCATGTACCCCTGTGGAATTTCGGTGAGGTAGATCGGCTCTTTCTCCAGCACGCACTGGCCTGCCAGGCCTTCCCCGGGCTGGAAGGTCTTCGACATGTATTTACGTCTGCTATATGCATAGCACCCTTTCATTTCGAAGTCACTATCTTGCTCATCGGACTGAGAGATAAACAATGCCCCCTGATTTGCTCCAAGGTATTTTACGAGGTATGCAATGATCTCTGAGCATAGCTCTTCCATGTCATTATCATGCTTGCGAAGCAATGCCTCTACTTCTGCTATGCCTTGAGAAGACCAGTGCCGCTGGCTTTCTACATCACGTGCTTTTTTCAGACTCTCCCTCATCGACAACAAAGATTTGCCAATGGTGTCGTCTTCAGTGGTCTCGTAGTTTGCTTCCAGGTCACCATTGGCAATTTGCCCGGCAAACCTGATATTGTTTTCTGTATTGCTCACCTGACCTTCGAGTTGGTGAAGCTGCACAGCCTCTTTATAGGTATTTTTCCTAAGCCGCTCAGCCCACCAGCCACAAATAAATACCTGGACTACGAATAAGCCGTAGTGAAAGGCAAGGGTACTCATACTTATGTAGTCTAATTGACTGAAGTAAATGGCCGTATTGCCAGTATTCTGCATATAGGCAAATGCGGTATGGTGTACGACCACAATCAGTGTCAGGGGGATAAGTACACGATAATCCTGGTACAGGATCATGATCGTAACTATGATGAAAAGCGTAAAATGCATTTCAAAAAGCCCGTGCATCTGATAAATATATTGCGCCCCGAATATGGCGAACACGCTGGAGGTAACATAGCGGTGTATCGCGCTATCAGCTATAGTGGCCCTGGTAAGTAAGTAGGCGGCGAGATTTAATCCCCCCACGCCCAGGCCAACTGCCCAGGTATCGTAGTAAAATGATAACAGCACCCCACCTACAAAAAATGCTCCTACAAAATAGGCGATAATACTGTCTGCATCTCTGTAAATGGATTTTTTGATCTGGTCTAACGTTTCTTTTGGCAAACGATGTTCGTGAGATTGCATTTTAGCGTACTCCATTGTTTAATATTTTAAAAATCTGACCTCTTAAAAGGATAAGTCCCAGAAATCCAGCGCAGTTGCCGGGTTATCTGATGGCAACTGACAACCATACGCCCGATAGGCGAGGGGGCCAAAGTAAGGAATGTCCTTACCGGCGATGAGTGAGTCGAGTGCCATTTGCGTATAGTTAGAGCCAGTTACTGTACAGTATCTGGATTTATTGTAGTTTCCTCGGAAATAGATATGCCCTTCCTTATCCAGAAGCACAGCCTGAGGTGTGGCGTAAACCCCGCATGCTTCGGCAATTTTACCATCGTGATCAAACAGCGTCGGCACTTGTAAATCATATCCGGCAAAAGCCACCCGGGCGTCTTTTTCTTCCAGATCCTGCAGGACTACTTTGAAGTCTACCTTGTCTCCGTATGATAATGCAAGCGTTCTGAAATGCTCGAAATTGAATTTGGAACAGGGGCAATGGGGGTTGAAGAAATGGAGAAGAGTCGGTCTATCCGTAGAAAGAGCCAATTCTTCAAGGCTCACTTCCTCACCCATATCCAGCGGCTGATAGTGTGCGGGGACTGGGGTAGGTTGTGAATATTTTAGGTCTGTTTGCCAGAAGATATATCCGATGGCGGAAAATATGCTGACAAGAACAAGGCCTACTATTAATGTTTTCAATGGCTTAGGTTTACCTGTCTTCTAAATGATAAGGTAAGTTACGTAAGCATTTTGATTTTGGATTGGATTAAGGGTGTAGCCCGCCTTGAACTCTCTCAAAGTCAGGTAATAAATTGATCAATTTTTTAAAAGCAGGTATCCAGCACCTATGAAAACGTCTGATGATAAACCTGAATTTTCAGGTGAATTTATACCGCTACAGGAGATTTGTATTCAGGGAGGAACCTGAAATGCCGCTTAAGGTAAAATAACCAAATTATCGAAATTAGAGAAGTTGTTACTAGCATGGTTATTACGATTGTCTGTGCCTGAGAACCTGTAAATAGGTAAATAACAAACGCGGTAGTTACCGGATGGCGAAAAAACTCTAGCACTAAAACCCATTTTTTTCGCTCGAATAGGCCGCCACAGGTGAGAATCCCAGCTGAAATCAGAAGGATTGCTGCGATTTTGTTTAGCCAGCTTGTATTTCCTTCTGTAAAAAGGAAGGTTGCCGTACCAGCAAGGATTAATACATATTGGAATAGAACGTAAAAATTTATAGCTGATGTACCTTTGACATCGTATTTTTGGATGGTATTCCTATCTACCTCGGGTATGGCAAGATAAGAGTCTGTTTCAGGTAGCCATCCGGGCTTTTTAAAAAGGATACCCATCTTGTGAGACCATTTTTTGGCATGTATGAGTTGTCTCGACATGTCATGGTAGTGCTTCAGGTTTGCATAAAGTGGATTCCAGGTAGCTACGGGTGTCGTGATGCCATAAACGGGGCGTTCTTCTTCCTTTTGAAAAGTGCCGAACATTTTATCCCAGATGATAAACACCCCTGCATGGTTTTTATCGATGTATTTCGGGTTACGGCCATGATGAACTCTGTGATGGGAAGGGGTATTAAAAACCTTCTCCAACCAGCCCATACGGTTTATTTTTTCGGTATGTATCCAGAATTGGTAGACTGTCACTAACGCTGACATGGTGACCATACTGAGCGTGTCGAAGCCAATTACTGCCAGGGGTAAATAAAAGGCGAAGGTCCACACTACCTGAAATGAACCCTGACGTAATGCTACCGAAAAGTTGTAATCCTCGCTCTGGTGATGCACCACGTGCCCGCCCCAAAAAAGGTTTACCTCATGGCTCATACGATGTGCCCAGTAATAGCAAAGGTCAACCAGTATAAAAAGAATAATAAGATTATACCAAGTGGGCTCAATTTGAAAAAGTGCGAAGTAGGAGTAGACAAATTGGTAGGCGGCCACAGTCAATACCTTAAAAATTAATCCGGTAACCTGCTGTAGTATGCCGCAACTAATGTTAGTAACAGCGTCGTTTAGCCTGTACAAGCGTTCTTTATTGAACTGCTGGATAAGTAATTCCACGCCTATCAGGAGGAAATAGATGGGGATAGATAACACAATCGGGTTCAGATCCATAAAGCCTTCCTGGTTTTGTTATTACTCCGAATACTAAAGTAAAGTTAACTTTACCACGATTAATTACCCTAACCTAGCATATTTTTTGGTTATTTTGCCGCGAATTCAGATGGACAAGGTATGGGAAAGATAGTCAATATGTTGTGGGTAATATCCCTTATAGCTTTTTTAGGAGCCTTTTTAGTAGTGTATGCTTACCTGCCGGGGGAAGTTGCTATTAATTCGGACGCCGGGGGAAGAGGCAACCAATTCGTATCTAAAGAGATGTTTTTCTATGGTGGCATAGGCTTTTTTATGCTGACCAACATTGTGCTTTACCTTTTTTCCCGCCTAATACATATGGAAGCGTCCCGTATGAATAGTAATAACAGGGGCTCGGGGTTATTTCATTTTAGAAACCGTCTTGCTGTATGGATCAAGGGGCTGACCATACTTATTAATCTGTTTTTTATTACCATAAGCCTGTTTATCGGTATATTTAATTCCACAGATAATGTGGGGACTATGGACTATGTCCTGTTGATTTACCTGATTCCTGTGTTGATCGTCGGGTGGCTGATTTACCTGGGAGTAATTATTTCCGGTGCAGTAAAACGAACCTGACAGAACAAGGGCAGTCCCTTGCGATGATACCCCATTATCTGTTATGTTTGTGAGCGGTAAATACCCGTAGGGGGACCGCTTTCTACCTAATCGAATACTCTTCATGGCTGAAAATAAAGTAGTTTACAACGAGGATAGCATTCGTTCACTTGACTGGAAAGAACATATCAGGCTTAGGCCGGGTATGTACATCGGTAAGCTCGGTGACGGATCTGCATCTGACGATGGTATTTATGTTCTGGTAAAGGAAGTAATTGATAACAGTATCGATGAACACGTGATGGGCCATGGCCGAACCATTGAGGTTAAGGTCACAGAACATCGGGTAGAGGTACGGGATTACGGCCGTGGCATACCACTGGGTAAAGTGGTAGACTGTGTGAGCAAGATAAATACCGGTGGTAAATACGATAGTAAGGCCTTTCAGAAGTCTGTAGGACTGAATGGGGTAGGTACAAAGGCCGTAAATGCCCTAAGCCGCTACTTTAAAGTACAATCCTATCGAGACGGTGTAACTAAAATGGCTGAATTCAAGCAGGGAGAATTGATCAACGATGCTAAAGAAGAGAAATCCAGTGGCAGGAACGGTACACTTATAGCTTTTGAACCGGACGAGACGGTCTTTAAGCATTTCCATTTTATACCTGAGTATCTCGAGAAGCAGATATGGAACTATGCCTATCTGAACTCTGGCCTCACCATTAATTTTAACGGGCAGAAATTCCACTCTGCTAACGGCCTTCGAGACCTTCTGGATAAGGAAACGGATGAGGAGAACAGACGATATCCTATTCTGCACCTGAAAGGAGATGATATAGAGGTGGCGATGACCCATACCAATCAGTATGGTGAAGAATACTTCAGTTTTGTCAATGGACAGAATACGACACAGGGAGGAACGCACCTTGCGGCTTTTCGTGAGGCCCTTGTAAAGGTGATAAGAGACCATTATGGGAAAAACTTTGATGCAGCAGACATCAGAGCCAGTATTGCCGCAGCTATCTCTGTGAGAGTGCAGGAGCCTGTATTTGAATCTCAGACCAAAACTAAGCTTGGCTCGCAGAATGTGGCGCATGACGGCCCCACTATGCGTACATTCATCAATGACTTTTTGAAAAAGCATCTTGATGATTATCTGCACAAAAACCCTGAAACTGCAGATGCCCTGCTTAAGCGGATCATGCAATCTGAGCGCGAGCGCAAGGACATGGCAGGTATTAAAAAGCTGGCTAACGAACGTGCTAAAAAGGCTAACCTGCATAACAAGAAGCTTAGGGACTGCCGTATTCACTTTAACGAAAATAAAAGTGACCTGAAGGAAGAGACCATGATCTTTATTACTGAGGGTGACTCGGCCAGTGGTTCTATCACAAAGTCCAGAAATGTACAGACTCAGGCTGTTTTCAGCCTTAGAGGTAAGCCGCTTAACTGTTTCGGACTTACGAAAAAAGTGGTGTATGAGAACGAGGAGTTTAACCTGCTTCAGCATGCTCTGAACATAGAGGAGGGCCTGGAAGGGTTACGTTATCGCAAAATTGTGATTGCTACTGATGCGGACGTGGATGGTATGCATATCCGTATGTTGCTGCTTACATTCTTTCTTCAATTCTTTCCTGACCTGGTACGTAACGGACACCTGTACATTCTGGAGACTCCCTTATTCAGGGTGAGAAATAAAAAAGAAACGTATTACTGCTATGACGAAGCAGAGAAGCAGGCTGCTGCTGCTAAGATAGGAGCTAAAGCAGAAATCACCCGTTTTAAAGGACTTGGAGAGATATCACCCGAGGAGTTCGGGAATTTTATCGGAGAGGATATCCGTCTTGATCCGGTAATTTTGAAAGATACTAAAATCAAAAACCTTCTTACATTCTATATGGGTAAGAACACCCCTCAACGCCAAACCTTTATCATTGACAAGCTCCGGGTGGAAAAAGACATTGTACAGGAGGTAGCCACGGCACCCTGATGAACGGGAGCTGGAGGCGTCACCGGGTTGTTACCGCCGGACTTGGAGGGGTTCTTGCAATAATGCTTATTGTGAGTATCCAGCTTTTCAATCATTACCAGAGATTGAATGTATATGAGCGTATGATGGAGGAAAACCTGATCCCCGTACGTGATTTCGGTAAACTTCGCGAGGAGCTACTGGTGAACCGTATGAACCTGAACTCCCTGGTGTACCTCACCGGAAAGAACTATGAAAGAAAGTTTGACCAGTTAATAGCGAATAATTCGCGTATTGACAGCCTTTTTGATCGGTATATGGCTAACCGGGATATAATAAAAGATTACAGCCATTTCGATTCGCTTTATAATCGCCTGATCATTTACAAAGCCTACGAAGAAAAAATACTGGAACTTTTGGCGGCTGACCGGTATACCACGGCTGAGAAGCTATATAACCGGGAGAGCAAGGATGTTTTTTCTGAAATGATCGAAGAGCTGGATCAAATAGACCGGGACCAGGCCCGCATGCTATCCGAGACGGCTGAAGAAGTGAGACCATGGATACTCAAAAGCTTTTACCTGGTGCTGGGTGGTGTGGTCATTTTACTAATAATATTGATCCTACACCTGACTGGTGTGGGAAGAACTAAGAATATTGCTGATAGCTGAGAATGGCAGACGATAAGGATAACCTCGACCCAATGGAGAACGGACAGGATGATGCCCTGCAGGATGTACTTCCTGTATCCGGAATGTACGAAAACTGGTTTTTGGATTATGCTTCCTATGTAATACTTGAGCGGGCCGTACCTTCTATAGTGGATGGCTTTAAACCTGTTCAGCGGCGGATCATGCATGCCATGCGCGATATGGACGATGGGCGCTTCCATAAGGTGGCCAATATCATAGGGCAGACCATGCAGTATCACCCCCATGGTGATGCGAGTATCGGTGATGCAATTGTCAATATGGGTCAGAAAAACCTGCTCATTGAGACTCAGGGTAACTGGGGAGATATTCGTACAGGGGACTCGGCAGCTGCTCCCCGGTATATAGAAGCCCGACTTTCAAAGTTTGCCCTTGATGTGGTATTTAACTCCCAGACCACCGAGTGGCAGCTATCTTATGATGGAAGAAAGAAAGAGCCGGTAAACCTGCCGGTTAAATTTCCCCTTTTGCTGGCACAGGGAGCGGAGGGTATTGCTGTTGGTCTGAGTACTAAGATTTTACCTCATAACTTTTGTGAACTGCTGCAGGCAAGCATTGATTTGCTGAAGGGGAAAAAAGTAAATGTACTTCCTGATTTTCCTACTGGGGGTACTGCTGATTTCAGTGATTACAATGAGGGTCTGAGAGGAGGCAAGGTCAGAGTCAGAGCAAGGATAGAGGAGCTGGATAAAAAGACTCTCATTATCAAGGATATTCCTTTCTCAACAACTACTACCAGCCTCATAGATAGTATCCTGAAGGCAAATGATAAGGGGAAAATCAAGGTAAAGAAAGTTATAGATAATACTGCCAGAGATGTGGAGATCGAAGTCCACATTTCAGCTGGTCAGTCGCCGGATGTAGTTATCGATGCCCTTTATGCTTTCACTGACTGTGAGGTCTCTATATCGCCTAATGCCTGTGTCATTATTGAAGATAAGCCCCGGTTTATTTCAGTAAATGAAATACTGGGAATATGTAATGACCAGACCGTAGACCTCCTTACCCGCGAGCTGGAAATACGCAGAGGTGAACTGCTGGAGAAGATACTCTTTAGCAGCCTTGAGAAAATCTTTATAGAGAATCGCATATACCGTGATATAGAGGAATGTGAGACTTGGGAGGCTGTACTGGAAACCATCGACAAAGGGTTGGATCCTTTCAAGCCGCAGTTTTATCGTGAGATTACCCAGGACGATATTATCAGGCTTACGGAAATCAAGATCAAGCGGATCTCCAAGTTTGACAGTTTTAAGGCTGATGAGCTGATGAAGAAACTTCAGGATGAGCTTGAGCAGGTAGAATATAACCTGGCCAATATCACAGAGTTTGCTATTACTTACTACAAAAACCTTCTGGAGAAATACGGAAAAGGCCGTGAGCGTAAAACTGAGATCAAGGCTTTTGATACGATTCAGGCAACAGTGGTGGCAGCTAATAACCAAAAGCTATATGTGAACTATAAGGAAGGGTTTCTTGGATATGGCCTAAAGAAAGGCGAACAGGTAGAGATGGTTTGTGAATGTTCTGACCTGGACGACATTATTGTGTTCAGGGCAGATGGCATCATGATTGTAACCCGTATCCAGGAGAAGGTCTTTGTAGGTAAGAATATCCTGTATGCAGACGTTTTTCTGCGTGGCGATGATCGAACAGTATATAACATGGTCTATCTGGATGGTAAAACTGGCCGGTCTATGGCCAAGCGTTTCCAGGTAGGAGGGGTTACCCGCGACCGCGAGTATGATCTGACCAAAGGGCACAAAGGTAGCAAAATGCTGTACTTTGCGGCCCGGCCAAATGGAGAATCAGAGATAGTGACGGTAAAACTCACCTCCGGCTGCAAGGCCCGTATCAAGGTGTTTGATTTTGATTTTGATGATCTTGATATCAAAGGCCGGGGGGCAGGGGGTAATATTCTCACTAAGTATCCGGTAAGGAATATTACGTTCAAACGACTGGGAGAGTCCTCTCTCGGAGGCATCGATATCTGGTATGATGGAGCTGTAGGCAGGCTGAATACGGAGGAACGGGGCAAAAAGCTTGGAACTTTCCTTGGGGATGACTCCATACTTGTGCTATTCAAAGACGGTAATTATGAGCTCACTACATATGAGTTAACCAACCGGTATGAGCCGGACAAGATTCTGTTCATTGACAAATTCAGCCCGGACAAGGTAGTGAGCGCTGTGTATTACGATGGGGCGCAAAAGACACACTTCGTTAAGCGGTTTAAAGTAGAGACCACTACGATAGGGAAAAAATTCAATTTCATCTCTGAAGCCAGGGGGAGCTATCTCGTGGTAGCTTCTACTGACAAGGAGCCCCAGGTGGAGTTGGAGCTGAAAGAAGGCAGAAGTAAAGAGACCGTGGTTTACGATATCGATATGCTTATTGATGTACGTGGCTGGAAGGCAGTAGGTAATAAGCTAAATCCTGATAAGAAGATAGTTAATGTACGTTTGCTTGCTTCAAAACCCGAGAATGACATGGATGGCAAAGATAGCCGCGGCGATGAGGGCTCAGATGAAGGTGGCGAAGATCCGGATAAAGAGCAAATGGGCTTGTTTTAACGAATGAATCAGTACGACAGGCAGCTATTAAACTATCTGTCCGGTTATGTGACGGATAATAAGAAGGGGCTTATTGAAAGAAATCTTGCCAACAGAACACGATATGTGTCACTATTGCTCGAAAACATCTATAAACCTCATAATGCCAGTGCCATACTGCGTACTTGTGACTGCCTGGGCATACAGGATGTACATATTGTAGAAGAGGATGATGCCTACGAAGTAAATCCATATGTAGTCAGGGGGGCATCAAAGTGGGTGGATGTCTATAAGTATAGTACTGCCGACGGGGGTAGTGTGCAGACAGTGAAGGGCCTGAAGAATCGTGGGTACCGTATACTAGCCACTTCACCGCATAAAGAGGGGTACCTGCCGGATGAGATCCCTATTGATCAGCCTTTTGTCTTGGCTCTCGGTAATGAGCATGCCGGACTTAGTGAGAGCATTCTGGAAATGGCAGATGGATATGTACAGATACCCCAGGTAGGTTTTACCGAAAGTTACAATATATCTGTTGCTGCTGCTATTTGCCTGTATGGCACTATGGACAGGCTTTGGCGGTCTGATACGGAGTGGAGACTAGCAGAAGTAGAGGCCTCAGTGATACGGCTTGACTGGTACAAAAAATGCGTGAAAAACGTGAATGCTCACGAAAAACTATTTAAGAAGGAATACGGGAAGCAGCAGTAAGTGAAAGCCTTCAAAAAAATAGCGAGAATCAGCCTGATACTTTTGGCTTGCATGCTGTCAGGTGTGGCTGTAGCTAACATGTGGGTGATACTTTCTACGGATGATCAGGTTTTTCACGAAATTGATAGCCTACCAGAAACCGATGTTGCCCTCGTGCTTGGTACCAGTAAGAGGCTGAGGGGGGGCTATGTTAATTCCTTCTTTGCTTACCGGATGGAGGCTGCGGCGAGGTTATTTAAAGAGGGTAAAGTAAGGCATTTCATATTGAGCGGCGATAA
The DNA here is from genome assembly GCF_041449215.1 of Roseivirga sp. BDSF3-8. Taxonomy (NCBI): domain Bacteria; kingdom Pseudomonadati; phylum Bacteroidota; class Cytophagia; order Cytophagales; family Roseivirgaceae; genus Roseivirga; species Roseivirga sp. BDSF3-8. Next base: position 4,435,406 of record NZ_JBGNFV010000001.1, read on the forward strand.
TAATACCGTCTATTATAATGAGCCTGTGGATATGCAGAAAGCACTAATGGATCTCGGGGTACCTGATAGCGTCATTACCCTGGACTACGCAGGGTTCAGGACCCTGGACAGTGTGGTTCGCAGCAAAGAGATTTTCGGGCAGAATAGTATAATAATCGTGACCCAGGAGTTTCACAGCTATCGGGCATTGTTCATTGCTGAGCATTATGATATGCGGGCCGTGGCTTACGCAGCCGAAGTACAACCTCTGGACAAGAGTTTTAAAGTATTAGCAAGGGAGATGCTGGCCAGGCCAAAGGCTATCCTGGACCTTTACTTTTTAGATATTTCCCCAAAGTTTCTGGGTAAAAAAGAGACTTTACCTATTGATTAACCAGTGGTGATGAAAGATGAATCTTTTATGTAACAGGTATTTTAGCCGGAAAATTTTTTCGGCATTACTGATAAGTATCCTGCTCGTTTTAAGTGGAGGTAGTATCTGTGCCCAAATATTGATAACCGGCAGGGTAACGGATGCTGAAACAGGTGATCCTATTCCTTTTGCAAATATTGTATTTACCGGCACTACGGAGGGGGGAACTACTGACTTTGATGGATATTATAAAATCCGTAGTTCGGCCAACCGCGACTCTGTTACGGCCTCTTTTGTAGGGTATGTTTCCCGAACTAAGGCTGTAAGTGCCGCAGGAGAGGTAAGTTTTCAGTTGGTCCCAGATGTCATAAGCCTGGATGAAGTAGTGGTGAGACCAGGAATTAATCCGGCTTTTGCCATTATTGACAGAGCTTCCGAAAATTCCCGTCTAAACGATAAAAGAGAGTTGGATGCTTTTGATTACGAAAGCTACACCAAAATTGAGATGGACATCAGCCGGATGTCCGAAGATTTTCAGCAGAAAAAGTTCATTCGGAAAGTAAAGTCTGTTCTGGACAGTGTAAAGGTAATAGCCGGTGAGGATGGCAACCCTATTTTGCCGGTATTTATCAGTGAGTCCATCAGCAGATATTATTATCGCAATGACCCAGTGCTTAAAAAGGAGCACGTACTCAAAACCAAAATTACCGGGGTAGGGGTAGATGATGGCAGCCTGGTGAGTCAGCTTATAGGTTCGTCATTTCAGGAATATAATTTTTATAAAAACTGGGTGAATATTGCAGGGAAGGAGTTTATCTCTCCCATAGCTGATGGCTGGAAGCTATATTATGATTACGACCTGGTAGATAGCCTTATGATTGAAGGGGACTATTGCTACAGACTCGAGGTCTATCCACTGAGAGAACAGGACCTAGCGTTTACAGGGACTATTTGGATCACAAAGGAAGAGGCTGCACTGAAGCAACTTAAACTAACAGTGCCGGAAAGTGCTAATTTGAACTTTATAAAACGGATAGATATTTCTCAGCAATTTGAGCAGACATCGGCAGGCCCCTGGCTGCCTGTGAAAACCCGGCTCACCATCGATGTAGATAATGTAGGCAAAGAGTCGGTGGGCTTTTTGGCAAAATTCTACAACAGCGTGGAAGATGTTAAGATTGGAAACCGGAAGCCTGTTCGGTTTTACGAGGTGCCTATAGAGGTAGAGCCAGACGCAGGTGAAACGGATGAGGTTTACTGGCTGGAAGCTCGTCACGATAGCCTCACCGCTACGGAAATGGACGTGATCGAGATGATCGACACCCTGCGAAATATACCTAGTGTGCGTCGCCTGACAAATATTGTTAAGACGCTGAGTAGCGGATATATAAAATCCGGCAAGGTGGACATAGGTCCGTATCCTCTGGTATATAATTTTAACAATGTTGAGGGCCACCGCTTAGGACTTGGCTTCAGGACAAACGCAGAGTTTAGTAAACGTTGGGAGTTTTCCGCATACGGAGCCTATGGCCTAAGGGATGAAGAATGGAAGTACAGGTTTGGTGCAGCTTATTTTCTGAATAGAAAGAAATGGACCAAAGTATCTGTACAACGCGTGGTGGATATAGACCAATTAGGCTTACAGTTTGCAGACCCTGGTAGTAATCCTATATTTTATTCTTTTACCCGCTTCGGAGAGCTGACGAGCCCTTACTATTATTCACGAAACACCTTCTCTTTCCAAACCGATATTTACAGGGGCTTTACTCTGAAAGCTATTATAAGTAATGGAGATTATGACCCAGTTTTTCCATTTGCATATTATGAGAACTCAAACCAATCTGAAGAAGGGCTTAAAAGGGAATTCAGCACCACTGAAGCAACGATAGAAGCAAGGTTTACCAAAAACGAACTATTAGTAATCAATGATAACAGCAGGATAAGTATGGGATCTACTACTGGATGGCCCGTCATAACGCTGGCGTACTCCCGTGGTTTTAACGACCTGCTTGGAGGCGACTTTGATTACAACAGGATTAATCTACAGGTAGAACAAAGCCTGAAGATGGGCCTTTTCGGGGTTAGCCGGTATAACATTGATGGCGGGTACATTTTTGAGAATCTTCCATACCCTCTATTGCGGGTACATTTAGGAAATGAATCTCCCTTTTACACTACATCAGCATTCAATCAGATGGACTTTTTCGAGTTTGTCAGTGATTCATACCTGAGTTTAAACTACCGACACTATTTTGAAGGTTTTCTGCTGAATAGAATTCCGCTGATGAAAAAGCTCAAGTGGCGGGCCCTGGCTACAGCTAATATCCTGTACGGAAAGCTTGATGAAGGAAATCTTTCTCTGACGCCTCAGCAGGATGCTGATGGAAATGACCTTGTGATGTTCAGAGGCTTAGGAAAAGAACCGTACATTGAGCTAGGCTATGGAGTAGAGAACATCTTTAAGCTTCTGAGGGTGGACTTCATTCACCGCGTTACCTACCTTGATGAAGAGAATGTAAGGCCATTTGGTATAAAAGTTAGTGCACAACTGATTTTATAGCAATTTCATTTTCATCAAATTTTTAGCGTCTTACTTTTGTTATGTGGCTTCAGGTCTGAAAATGAGGATAAGAATCTTATATATTATCTTAGGTTTAGTGGTGATTTCGTCTTGTGAACGAAACCATAGCCGTTACCAGCTACATGAAGCCCCCGAGTTTGATGAGAGCTATCACTCTGTAAGCCTTGAAAAGGTTAACAGAAACATTGAACAAAATTCTGACAACCCGGAAAACTACTATCGTAAGGCCATAATTCTTAACGAGCTCGGCCGCAATGAAAATGCACTGATAAACTTGCGGAAGGCAATCTCCCTTAAGGCTGATGAACCGGTATATCACTACATGGCTGCGAGGGAAAACCTGAGGATAGGCGATGTGGATGAAGCGGAGTCTTTTGCTTCTGAGGCAGAGAGGCTGGGAGAGCAGTCCGGCGGACTGTTCTACCTGCTTTCAGAAGTTCACAGACTCAAGGAAAATTATATTAAAGCGGCCGATTATATTAACAAGGCGATGAAAAAAGAGCCGGAGAATCCGGCTTACCTTTGTTCCAGGGGGTATATACTGCTTTCGCTGGAAGACACATTAGCTGCAGAGCAGGACTTTTTAAGCAGCCTGAATATCAAAGAAGACCCCGGAACATACTCAGGGCTTATTGATATTTACCTTAATCGCAATGATCTTGAGAAAACGGCTTTTTATCTGGAAAAGCAACTCGTGCTTAGGCCGGATAATCTGGAGGCTAACCTGCAGATGGCCTCTTTGTTAAAAGCTATGGATTACCCCGATAGTGCGGCTTCTTTATTAGGCCATTTAACAAAGCGGTTTTCTGAAGACTACCGTCCGAAGGTCGAAATAGCTGATTACCTTATGGAGAAAAGGCAGTATGATTCGGCGTTGTATTATGTGGATGATGTGCTAGCCTCCAATGCCCGTAATACCTATGCCCTTCTGCAGAAAGCAAGGATACTTAATACCGCAAGGCGCTATGGTGAGTCAGTAGCTTCTTATACCACTTTGCTGGATGTGGACAGTACTAATGAAATCGCGAGTAGTGAACTGGCGGACCTACGAAGAAAAATTGCATATTTGCAGCAACTCGAAAGGCGCAGGCGAAATACACTGCCCACTTTGGAAAAAAAAGATTCTGATACAGACGATAAGAATAACTAGTTAATGAGCCAGGAAAGTATGATCAATATTACGCTGCCTGATGGAAGTGTAAGAGAGTACCCCAAGGGATCCTCAGGATTAGACATTGCCAAAAGTATAAGTGAAGGACTGGCCAGGAATGTACTGGCAGCCAAAGTTAATGGTGAGGTGTGGGATGCCACCCGGCCTGTAGAAACTGATGCTGCGGTACAGTTACTTACCTGGAATGATGATGATGGCAAGTCAGCTTTCTGGCACTCATCAGCACACTTACTTGCAGAAGCCTTGGAAGAGCTGTATCCGGGAATTAAGTTAGGTATTGGCCCTCCTATAGAAAACGGATTTTATTATGATGTGGACTTCGGCGAAATGGAATTCAATGGTGACCACCTGGAAAAGGTGGAACAAAAGATGACCGAGCTGGCCCGCCAAAAGAACGAATTCGTTCGTAAACCCATAGGTAAAAGCGAGGCCGTGGCCTACTATCAAAATAAAGGTGATGAGTATAAGCTTGACCTGCTCGAAGGGCTGGAAGATGGTACCATTACATTTTATACGCAGGGCAACTTCACTGACCTTTGCAGGGGACCGCACATTCCCCATACCGGTTTTGTAAAAGCCATTAAGCTGATGAATGTAGCCGGTGCCTACTGGAGAGGAGATGAGCATAATAAGCAGCTTACCCGTATTTATGGCATAACGTTTCCCAAGGCTAAGGAACTAAAGGAGTATCTGGAAAGACTTGAGGAGGCCAAAAAGCGTGACCATCGTAAGTTAGGTAAGGAGCTGGACCTCTTTACCTTCAGTGAGAAGGTGGGTCTTGGTTTACCCCTTTGGCTACCTAAAGGGGCCACACTCCGTGAACGGTTAGAAAATTTTCTTCGTAAAGCGCAGGTAAAGGCGGGATATGACCCAGTGGTAACGCCACATATCGGCCAGAAAGAGCTGTATGTGACTTCCGGGCATTATGAAAAGTACGGAGAGGATAGTTTCCAGCCTATTCATACTCCCAATGAAGATGAGGAGTTTCTGCTTAAACCAATGAACTGCCCTCATCACTGCGAAATTTACAAAAGTCGCCCACGGTCATACAAAGACCTTCCGGTACGTTTTGCCGAGTTCGGCACGGTGTACCGTTATGAGCAAAGTGGTGAGTTGCACGGTCTAACAAGGGTTAGAGGCTTTACCCAGGATGATGCTCATATTTTCTGCCGCCCGGACCAGGTGGAGGATGAATTTATGAAGGTTATTGACCTTGTCCTATATGTATTCAATGCCCTTGGTTTTGAGGATTTTACTGCTCAGGTTTCTCTTCGCGATCCCGAGAACAAAGCTAAATATATAGGAGATGATGATCTTTGGGAAAAAGCCGAAAGTGCTATTCTTGAATCGGTAAAGCAGAAGGGGCTACCCTATGTGGTGGAAACAGGAGAGGCAGCTTTTTACGGTCCTAAGCTGGACTTTATGGTTAAGGATGCACTAGGCAGAAGGTGGCAGTTGGGAACTATACAGGTAGATTATAATTTGCCTAACCGTTTTGAACTGGAATACATTGGTGCCGATAATGCACATCATCGTCCCGTCATGATTCACCGGGCTCCCTTTGGAAGTATGGAGCGGTTTATCGGTCTGCTTATTGAGCACACAGGAGGCAATTTCCCGCTATGGCTATCTCCGGAACAAATTGCCATTCTCCCTATATCTGAAAAATACCATGATTATGCCCGGGAGCTTTTCACTAAGTTTCAGGAAGCAGATATCCGTGGGTTCGTCGATCACAGAGATGAGAAAGTGCAGCGGAAAATACGTGATGCAGAGGTGAAAAAGGTGCCTTATATGCTAATTGTTGGCGAAAAAGAATCCGGTGAAGGTACGGTAAGTGTACGAAAGCACGGTGAAGGAGATCAGGGTTCTGTTGCTGTAACTGACTTTATAAATTCATTTAAAAATGAAGCTGACGTAGACAAGCAACTAAAATCCTGAAAGGGCTTTGCCCCCTTAGTTGTAAATTAAAATGAACAATTTTGTGGGGGTTCGTTGTTTAAAGCGGTACAACTAATTTATTTTTTGCAATATGTTCGTGAATTATGAGGGGGGCTGGCCTAAAAAAACTGGCTGACCTTTTTTTCTCATTGAAAATATCGGATATTTGCACTTTGTTAAATCAACCAAAAAGGAGGTTCCTATTAGCAAAAGACCACGTTCCAGAAGACCTCAGAGAGGCAGAGTAGAAGAACCCTACAGGGTGAATGAGCGCATTCGTGTGCCCAAGGTCCGTGTAGTAGGTGAAAATGTAAAGGTAGATATATATGACACTGATACTGCCCGTCGTATGGCGCAGGAGCAGGGTCTCGACCTGGTGGAGATTTCTCCTAAGGCAGATCCACCTGTATGCAAGATTATCGACTACTCTAAGTTCAAGTATGAACAGAAGAAGAAGCAAAAAGAAATTAAAGCTAAGGCTCAGAAGACTGTTGTAAAGGAAATCCGTTTCGGTCCAAATACAGACGATCATGACTTTGACTTTAAGCTTAAGCACGCTATGAACTTCCTCAAAGAGGGAGCCAAAGTAAAGGCTTATGTTCATTTTGCAGGTCGTACTATTGTTTTCAAAGAGCGCGGAGAGATTCTGTTGCTGAAATTTGCACAGGCTCTGGAGGAACTAGGGAAGGTTGAACAACTGCCAAAGCTCGAAGGAAAGCGGATGACCGTGATCCTGGCGCCTAAGCAGGGAGGTAAAAAGTAACTGAAAACTAAAGTATATATTCATGCCCAAGATGAAAACCAAATCCGGAGCCAAGAAGAGATTCAAGCTTACCGGAACAGGAAAAATCAAAAGAAAGCATGCGTTCAAAAGTCACATTCTGACTAAGAAGGAGACCAAGAGAAAGCGTAATCTGACTCACGCCGGTCTCGTGGACTCCAGCGATAAGCAACGCGTTAAAGACATGCTTGTTATTTGATTCACTCTAACCAGAGGTTTTATTGTTTTACCAGACGCCTGGTTTTCAAAGCCTTTCAGTTACTGAAAGCACCAATCGTCAAAAAAATTTAACGAATGCCTAGATCAGTAAATCATGTTGCGTCAAGAGCACGCAGGAAAAAAGTCCTTAAAGCCGCAAAAGGTTATTTCGGCAGAAGGAAAAACGTTTGGACCGTAGCGAAAAATGCGGTTGAAAAAGGTTGGCAGTATGCTTACCGTGATAGAAAAGCAAAGAAAAGAGAGTTTCGTAAGCTTTGGATTCAGCGTATCAACGCCGGAGCCAGAGAGCACGGCATGAGCTACTCACAGCTTATGGGAGCTCTTAAAAAATCTAATATTGATCTTAACAGAAAAGTTCTTGCCGACCTTGCAATGAACCATCCCGATGCATTCAAAGCTATCGTGGAAAAAGTTAAGTAGGCCGATAGGCTGACAAGATTTGAAACCCCGCAATTGCGGGGTTTTTTTGTTTTAATGCTTTAGTGTAATGTTTTTTAGTATCCCATTCATATTTAATCAAAAATTATAAGTATTTCCCCCCTGCCTCATAGGCTATGATACAATATAGCTCCTTCATGTAGTTGGGTTTAATTTTGTTTTACATATTATTTTAGAATAAACGATTGGGCGTTGTGTGGTTTTTGTGCTATTTATTTTGAGATCCCCTTAATATAAATTTTTGCTGAAATGTTTAAAGGAATATTATTTCAGGTTGCTCACTGGTGTCTTGAGAGATGTTGGGTTTAAGTAAATTATGCTGTTCGTAACATTAAAAGTGAAAAAATACACACAAATCTGATTTACGGTTTCTTCTTTTACTTTTAACACATGAATATTTGATTCGTTTGTGACGTTAATGAGGTGATTTGATAATTACTTAATGTCAGTACAAGGAAAAAATATTCAGCGACTCATCTTGCAGGATGTTCAGAACAGTAGTCTTCTGTATCTGGACTGTATCAGATCTGTGCTTGACCAGCATCCGGAAACTACCTCCATGATGCTACGTTTTCCATTTCTTTTGGCTATTGTTAAGGAAGATGGAAACTTCGAATATGTAAATGGCCATTGCCTTGAGCATTTTCCTGTTAATAAGCGTAACGCTGTTGATATAAATGCTTATGCAGCTTATCAGGAAGTGCCTGCCTTTGTGTTTAGCATGAGACAGGCCATGAAAGGTGTGGTGCGTAAAGAGGTAGTCCCTACGGGGCATCAGGACCTCGTTGGTTGGTTTTTTCCCCTCCCAGGCGTCATTGACGGTGAAGCAGGTGCGCTGGTAATCATTTTTAAGACCAGGGTGAATCAGATGGTGACAGAAAAGGATCTGCAGTTTTATAGAAGTCATTTTGCTAAAGCACAACGTATAGGGAAGATTGGCGTATGGGAGTGGGATTTAAAAACAGACCTTGTTTACTGGTCCTCTGAAACGTATCGATTATACGGATTTCAGGACTTCTCCTTTGAGCCCAATATCAATAAGGGGCTTGACTTTATACACCCTGATGATCGCACATCGGTCATTGCTACTATTAATACCTCTCTGAACGAGGGTAAAGGGTATGACATAGAATTTCGTGTGGTGCTAAAAGATGGTGAGGTCAGATACCAACGGGTAAATACAGAACTGATTTTCAATGATGAGGATGAGGTGATCAAAGTCTTTGGAATAGTTCAGGACATCACAGAAAAAAAGGTAACTGAGAATCGTCTCGAAAGTACGAATAAGCGCATTGTTGCTATTCTGGAAAATATTCCTAATGCATTTGTAAGCGTGAATGCCGACTGGACTATTACGTATGCCAATAAGATCATGGAAAGGCTTCTTAAGATAAGCCGCCGTAAGATGATCAATCAAAATCTGTGGGACCTTTTTCCGGAAGGTACAGGAGAAGCTTGCCATACATTTTTGTCTGACGCCATTGCCCAAAATAGCTCAGGGGTGCATGAGGTACATTTTGATACTCTGCAGTCCTGGTTTGAGATTTCTGTAAGCAAGGGACCAGAAGGTTACCTGGTATTCTTTAACGATGTTACTAAACATAAAACCCTTGAAAATACGCTAAGGGACCTGAATGAAGCAAAGAATCAGTTTTTCAGTATTGTGGCTCATGACCTGAAAAGTCCTTTTAATAGCATAATGGGGCTAACTGACTTATTAGAAAAATCACCGGATGCGCTTAAGCCTTCAGAACTGCAGGCAATTATGCAGCGACTGGGTAAGAATACCAGGAATGTATATAAAATGTTGGAGAATTTGCTGCTTTGGTCGAGAAATCAGATGAACCAACTGAAAATGGAAATAGGGACGTACGACCTGCAGGAGATTGTCGAGTTTAATAAGGAGCTGTTTATTCCCAAGGCAGAGCAAAAAGGTATAAAAATCACTAATAATCTGGTGAAACCGATTGAGTTTTCAGGCGATAAAAATGTGGTGGATACGGTAGTACGTAACTTGCTGAGTAATGCAATAAAGTTTACACCTAAGGAGGGAGAGGTACATTGGGAATTTGATGAGACTGCATCTGAAATAATTGTATCCGTAACTGATACTGGTGTAGGTATGACAAATGAAACTATCGATACCATCTTTAAGAAGAAAGGGTCTGTCTCACAGGAAGGTACGGAAGGAGAAAAGGGGACTGGGTTAGGCTTACAATTATGCCAGGACCTGGTCGAGAAATCCGGTGGCAAAATGTGGGTAAAAAGTAGCCCCGCGGGTACTACCTTTTACTTTTCTTTATTAAAACCCTGAGGGCACAGGGGCGTTGTCGCTGCTGAATAGCTTATTAAAAATTCCTTGTTCTTCTTCTTCCGGGGGCTCAGGTTTCGGTAAATTTAGGCGATTATAAGCATTGTCTGTCAGATAGATCTCGGCCTTTAAGCCTGTAGTGTCCTTTTCCTCAAGCTGGTTTCTTCTCAGCATGATACCTGTTAGCAGATTAAAGTAATGGCTGTGGTAGGCCCTTAGTTGGCCGGTTTCGTAATCAAATGACGATCGAGCTTTTCTGGGCTTAGGGATTATACTGGTTAGGAATAATGACTCTGCCAGAGTGAGATCTGAAGGGTGCTTTCCGAAATAGAAGTCCGAAGCCTCCTGAATGCCATACACGTGAGGCCCCCACTCAATGATATTCAGGTAGGTTTGTAGTAGTTGTCTTTTGCTGACGAGGTCTAGTTCTTCGATCAACCATACAATCAACGCCTCTTCTACCTTTCTACCAATAGTCTTTCTTTTGGACAGATAAACATTTTTTACGAGTTGCATGGTGATAGTGCTGCCCCCGCGGGTAAAATTACTGTCCTTCAGGTTGGTGATAAAGCTGTCTCTGAAAGCCTCTTCATTAAATCCATTATGGGACCAAAATCCGCCATCCTCTGCAGTAAGTAGGCTGTTGATAAGGTATGGCGACACTTCATCCAATGTTACATATGAGTCTGAACCGGGTGATACGGTAAAGGTGCGGTCCAGCTTTTCCTTTACATAGGCTTTTTGGATAAATTTGCTATTGATTTTACGGTAGTCCTCACGCCCATATTTGGTGATCTTCAGGTTTTCACTATCCATTGAACTATCAAACTTCAGTTCTTCCGGTTTTTTGGGGTTTACCTGCGCATATAGGCTATACTTGATAATTCCGGTCGCTTCAAGTCCCTGAAATGTGTTAAACAAGCCCGGAGGCAGACTGGAGAAAAAGTCTTCTGCCCGCCACTTCGTTTCGGGTATAGTTACAGTAAAGGTTCTGTCCCCATACCTGCCATAGCTAAAGTAAAAAGGTATATCAATTCGGTTTATTTTTATCTGACTTGAGCTGTCTATTTGCAAAAACTGATCTCCAAAAGCTATCTCCATATCCGAGTCTATGCTTTCCAGTTCAACTCTCTCAACAGATATGTCAGGATGCAATATTGAGAAGCCCTCCAGATGCAGGCTACTTTTTATTATCGTACGGTCATTTTCTCTGTCTTTTTGCTGTAAAAAAGCATCCAGTTGGATCAGACTGGCCTTTATATCAAAAATTTTATCCACCAGGGGAATTTCATTATCTCCTCTCAGTAGCGTTACTTGCATGCTTAGCGATTTATTTTCGCTATTCATTTCTCCTTTTATTGCATAAGTCTGCAGACTTTTTTCATCATAAAGGCTAAGTTCCATTTGATAGGGCGCACCCTCTTTCTGTAAATTTTCAATAAATATCCGGCCCTTCTTTTCATTTCGGCTAAGTAATACCGTCATGCTATCCACAGTGATGCGATCCGGGACGTAATCAAAAATGGCATCAAAGCTTTGGTCTACGTAGCTCTTATAGTCCAGCGAAAGTATTTTCTCTATAGAATCAGCCGTTTTTCCTGTAGTATCGGAGGGTTCCGTGACCTCTTCGCTTTCCAGGCTGTCAGCAAGTATAGGGGAAACTGCTTCCTGCCGTGCGTAATAGAGGCGGGCGTTATTCATGATGAACTCCTCTGGGCGTATTTTACCGAACAATACATTTGCCATACGTATTCGCATAAACATCTTATCAGCAGTAAAAACTGTGTCATCTTTTTCCATTACCCGTACACTGTCCATACGGATAAGGTTGAGCCCATTGAGGTCGATATTATTAACCGTAAGTGTCATGCCCGTACGCGCTTCTATTTTTTCTGCCGCCTTAGTAATTCCCTTACGCAGGATTGGCTTACGAAATAAATACAAACCTACTGTCAATAGAAGAATGACACTGAGAGCAATAATGGCAATGCGTAAGGCTTTCTTATAGGTAGGTTTCATTAAAATGTTATAGTGATATTAATAGTTGACTACGCCGGCTTTATGAAATAGTTAGGCTATTTCATTTAATGTGGAACACAATCCAGGAGGGATAGTTTAGGTGACATATCTTACACTCTAACTATCAATTAATTATGAGTTCAATATCAGGAAAGTCAGCTATTGTTACCGGTGCTTCAAGTGGAATTGGTACGGCTACAGCCAAGGCCTTGGCAAACGAAGGAGTGAATGTTGTGCTGGCAGCAAGGCGGGAAGACAGACTTCAGGACTTAAAAGCTGAAATAGAGAGGGAGGGAGGCAAGGCAGTAGTCTGCGTGACAGATGTCACTAAAGTTGAGGATACAAAAAAGCTGGCAGAGGTAGCTAAATCAGAATTTGGCTCCATTGATATGTTGATCAATAATGCTGGTGTGATGCCGTTGTCTTTCATGGATAAATTGAAAGTGGACGAATGGCGCCAGATGGTAGATGTGAATATACATGGCGTTTTGAACTGCATAGCGCATGTTTTACCTGTTATGCTGGAGCAAAACAGCGGGCATATTTTTAATATCTCTTCTGTTGCAGGTAGAAGAATATTTCCGGGAGGTGCCGTTTACTGCCTCACAAAATATGGAGTAAGAGCCCTTAGTGAAGGTATGCGGCAGGAGCTAACTCCAAAGAAGAACATCAGGATTACGTGTATAGAACCCGGAGCGGTAAAAACCGAGCTTCCTGAAACTATCACTGACGATGATATCATGGAGAATTTTAAGGAAATGATGGAGATGGAAATGCTTCAGCCTGAGGATATAGCTGAGGGAATTCTATATGCAGCCCGTCAGCCTGGCCACGTGGATGTTGCAGAAGTAATGATTATTCCCAGAGACCAGTCTTAGTATTTTAAGAAAAAAACTAATTGAAATGTGTAGTAGTTTTTCCTGTGTGGTTGTCCTATAGATAGATTCAACTTGTAGCATCGGATTAGTCATAAGCATGGCTATAAATACAAACAGATATGGAACGATTAAGGAAGATGCAGCAGGAAAGAAAAAAGGTACTAAATAGTATTAGGTTGGAACTGGCTTGCCTGTTGGCGGTAATAACTCTGACCCTTTCCCTACTGGTGCTATAACATTTATTGGCCACGTAATTTTTGAGTACGAATAGTTAAGGATAAATTTCAGGTCAGCTTCTTTTATTCCTGATTATGCCTTATTATTGCGGAGAATTTTAAGCGCACAGGGTAATAGTGCGCTGGTATTTAAACACAGTAAAGATGTTCCTTAGCCCATTTGTCACCGACGGTGTTAATACCTTTATTACGATAGTAGCGGTTTTAATAGGTCTTGTTACCGCCCTATCATTCCTTGATATACTCTCTTTGAAAAAAAAGGAGAGTGGAAAGGATGAACATGAGCATTAATAAATTAATTATAAAAAAAGGGCGCGAAGCCCTTTTTTCATTTAATATCCTTTGGCCGTATCATCTCCACGGGGATCTGCGCCTCCCTCCAGGGTACCGTCATCCGTTATAAGAATGGCGTCTACCCGTCCAATAGATTCTGTAGTTTCTATTTTATGCCCCATTTCCTGAAGTCTTTTGACTGTTTCTTCGTCAAAAGCGCCTTCCTCAGCTTTAATTATATCGGGTAGCCACTGGTGGTGAAACCTTGGTGAGTTTACTGCCTGCTGCATAGACATTCCGTGCTCACTTACTCGAAGAAATACCTGTAGTACAGAGGTAATAATGGTGGAGCCACCGGGTGTCCCCAATACCATTCTGAGCTTACCGTTCTTTTCCACAATTGTAGGAGTCATTGAGCTAAGCATCCGTTTACCCGGCTCTATTGCATTCGCCGTCCCGCCAATCAAACCATACATATTTGGCACCCCGGGTTTTATACTAAAATCGTCCATTTCGTTATTTAGCAAAAAGCCGGCACCTGAAACCACTACACCAGAGCCGTAGCCACCATTTAAAGTTGTGGTGACAGATACGGCACGACCATCTTTATCGACAATACTGAAGTGTGTGGTCTGCTCCGATTCCTGCGGAGGGCTTAGACCTGGACCAATAGATTTTGAAGAGGAGGCCCGGGCAGAATCAAAGTTCTGCATTCTGCTAAGGGCATAGGTAGGACTTAGCAAATCTCCCTTTGGGACGGGATAAAAATCAGAATCACCCATGTGTTTCGCTCGGTCGGCATAAGCCCTGCGCTCGGCTTCCGTGAGTAAATGTATAGTCCGGACATCGTAAGGCGCATAATCTTCGAGTGGATGAGGGGCTACCATATTAAGTATCTCACCTAGTACAATACCTCCGGAACTGGGAGGCGGCATTGATAGTAACGTTTGCCCTTTATATTCAATTTTTACTGGATCGCGCCATACGGCACGATAGTTTGCCAGGTCATCAAGGGTCACAATTCCCTGCCCTCGTTTCATCTCTTCCACTAGAAGTCTGGCAGTTTGCCCCTCATAAAAGTCTTTTCCTTCAGTGTCAGCTATTCGCCTTAGGGTGGTAGCTAACTCGGGTAGGAAAATTGTATCGCCAGGCTCCCAGTTGTCATTCACAAAGAAATCAGGAGGTATTGTGTTCACCTCATTCAGGTAGCTTTGGGCATTCTGCAGGCCCTCTGCCTCAAGCCGTGTCAGGACAAAGCCTTTTTCAGCCAGGCGTATGGCAGGTTGTAGTAACTCATTAAAGGGAAGGGCGCCGTACTTACGATGGGCCTCTGCCATGCCTGCCACAGATCCAGGTATTCCGACAGCAAGGTGCCCTCTTCTGCTTTTATTATTTAATACTTCACCAGCCTCATTCTGGTACATTGTTTCTGTAGCGGCCTGCGGGGCTTTCTCTCTAAAGTCGAGGGCGTAACTTTCTCCACTTGTATCCCGATAGATCATAAAGCCACCGCCGCCAATATTTCCTGCAACCGGAAAAACCACCGCCAGTGCAAACTGGACAGCAACAGCTGCATCCACAGCGTTTCCACCTTTTTGTAATATATTCAGACCCGCTTCTGAAGCCAGCGGGTGGGCTGATACTACCATAGCAGAATCTGCCAAAAGGCCTCTGACCTCTGGTAAAAGATCGGATGGTGCAGACTCAGTTAGTACCTCCTGCTGGCAACCAAATGCGATCAATAGAAATGTGAGTAAAAAAATATGGCGCATGAGTGTGATTTTGGCCAGAATATAAGGAATCCCTTTATATTTCTGCTAACTCACAAAGGAGAGGCCAATATGATAACTTTTACTTTATGGGGAAGGGAATACGAAAAACTGTAAGCTCAGGCTCACCCTGGGAAGAAAAGGTAGGGTATTCCAGAGCAGTGATACAGGGACCTTTTCTATTCATCGCCGGTACTACAGCAGTGGATGATGCAGGAGAGGTTGTGTCTGCCGGGGATGGAGAGGCGCAGATGCGGTACATTTTAAACAAGGTGGGAAAGTTGCTTGAAAAAGAAAGCCTTGACTACTCCTGCATTATTCGCACCCGGATTTTTGTAACTGATATAAGTCAGTGGGAAAGGATTGGACTAGTCCATGGAGAAGTGTTTGCCGGAATAAAACCTGCTGCCACAATGGTAGAAATACAGCGGCTCATTTTACCTGGGCTGGTAGTAGAAGTAGAGATGGACGGAATTATACTACACTGAGAAAGGCACTCTTAATTTTTGGTACTGAGAAGCAAAACCCATAGGGGGCAGAAAGATAGCAGGCCTGTTTCCTGAGAAAAGAGCCATTTTTATATGGCTAGTGACCTGGCCAATATCGAAATAGGCCTTAAAATATAACAAATTCCGCACTTTCCTTATTACCCGTGTATACATAATTGCTTTTATGAAATACATAGACAACCGAATTGCAGTGGTTACAGGGGCGAGTAGCGGAATTGGAAAAGCAATCGCCAGAAAGTTTGTTAAGTCAGGAATCAAAGTAGTACTTGGGGCCAGGTCTGCTGATGAATTGGCCGAATTAAAACAGGAACTGAAAGACGAAGAAGGAGAGGTAGTCTATCGAACCTGTGATATGACCAATCAGGAACAGGTGGTGGGCTTGATCAGAGCAGCCGAAGAAACCTTTGGGGGCTTGCACATTCTGGTAAATAATGCAGGGGTGATGCCTCTCTCATACTTGAAAAACCGCCACCTTGAAGAATGGGAACAAATGGTGGATGTGAATATCAAAGGCGTACTCAAAGCTACCTATGCCGCATTGCCATACCTCAAGGAACAGAATTCTTCTCACATTATTAATATTGCCTCTGCCGATGGGCGCACCATATATCCCGGAGGAGCCGTGTATGCTGCTACCAAGGCTGCCATTATCAAGTTTTCTGAGGGCATAAGAACTGAACTATCCCCCTCACACAATATCCACGTCACCTGTATAGATCCTGGTACCGTAGATACCCCTCTCAGAGAGAATATAACTGATGAGGAGTTATTAGAAGATAATAAGGACTCCTGGACAGAGGATGAGGCAAAACTTTTAGCTGAAGATATTGCTGAATGTGCTTTATTTGCCATATCACAGCCTGAAAGGGTAAACCTGTCTGAAATGATCGTGAAGCCTACTGGTAAAGGCTAGTAATACCTCTTGCCTGACTTATAACTTTTTAAGATGTACATACCATCATCCACCTACCGCATACAATTCAATAAAGATTTCACCTTCAGGGATCTGAAAAAACAATTAGGTTATCTCGATAGCCTGGGAGCGGGGTGTATCTATTCCTCCCCCATATTTAAAGCTGTTCCGGGCTCTGGCCATGGGTATGATGTGACAGACCCGCATAAGTTCAACCCTGAAATAGGGTCACTGGAGGATTTTGAAGGGCTGGTCAGAGTTGCCTCTGATAAAAATATCGGCTGGTTACAGGACATTGTGCCAAACCATATGGCATTTGACAGCCGAAATCCCTGGGTAGCCGATGTGCTGGAGAGCGGTCCGGACTCTCCATTTTACAGCTTTTTTGATATTGACTGGGAGTTTCATAACCAGGCTTTGAAGGGTAAGGTCATGCTTCCCTTTCTGGGTGAGCCCTTTGAAAAGTGCCTTCAAAGTGGGGAATTGGTTATATGGTATACCCGAAAGCGCCTGTTTGTCACTTATTATGATAACCGGTATCCCATGTGCCTGAAGAGCTATGTTCCTTTACTGGAAGAAATGCAGAAAGCCTCAGAGAAATGGGAAATGCCCCACGAGGATATTGAAGCTATCCGGTTGCTTATTCAAAAGATCAGAAACTTTGGGAATACGATTTCGATAGAAGAGAAAGATGAATTCCGTACACAACTGACAAATGCTCTCAAAAGTAAAGATTTTGAGAAGTTGCTCCGTTTTGCTCTGGATAGCGTTAATCGTGACCCGGAACGGGTACGGGCTATTCTTTCTGAGCAATATTATTCTCTCACCTACTACAAAGCCACAGAGCAGGAAATCAACTTCCGCAGGTTCTTTACCATAAACGGACTTATCTGCATTAATATGCAGGATGAGCGTATTTTCAAATACTACCATAGGTTCATTAAAAGTCTTGTAAGGCAGGGCCTGATCAATGGCCTGAGAATAGACCATGTAGATGGCTTGGCTAACCCCGGGACATACCTTAAAAGATTGCGTAGCCTGGTTGGAGAAGATACCTACATTGTGGTAGAGAAAATATTGGAGGAAGAAGAGGATATTCCTGCCTCCTGGCCCATACAGGGTAGTAGTGGTTATGAGTTCCTGGCCGTATTAAACAGGCTGTTTACTGATAGCGAGGGGTGGAGAAATATGGAAGAGGTTTACCAGGAGATTGTCCCTGAAATACCACCCTTTGGTAGGCTTTTGCCTGAGCGCAAGTACTTTATGCTAAAGCAAAGGATGCATGGGGAGCTAGAGAACCTTTATCGGCTTTTGATAAACCTGAAGCTTATCGAGGGTGAACAGGAAAAGATTAAAGAAGCACTTGCCAGACTTATGTCCGCTTTTCCGGTGTACAGGATTTACTCCGATTCCCTGCCGCTGGAGGCAGAAGAATCTGACTGGATCTCAGAAGCTTTTGCCCGCGTGGAGGATAGATTTCCTAAGTTAAAAGAACCTTTGGATGAATTGCGGCCGATTTTTGCCTCTGATCTGAGTGGTGATAAAAGCTTTGATGGCAGACGCATGAATTTTTTACAGCGATGGCAGCAATTCACTGGTCCACTTGCCGCAAAAGGGGGAGAAGACACTACTTTCTATAATTTTCATAGGCTAATTTCCCGTAATGAAGTTGGGGATAGCCCATCAGCAGGAAGTATCTCCGTACCTGTCTTCCATAAAGCTATGGTAGAAAGGAATAAACTCTATCCCCATGCTATGAATGGTACCTCTACTCACGACACTAAGAGGGGAGAAGACAGCAGAATGAGGCTTAATGTCCTAACGGAAATATCTGATCAGTGGGCAGATTCCGTACTGATGTGGAAAAAATTAAACAGTTCCTTCAAAGGTGAAGGTGGCCCCGATGCTAATGATGAGTACTTTCTGTACCAAGTGCTTGTAGGCCTTTGGCCAATGAATGGAAAATTCAAGAACAGCCATTTGAAAAGACTGAAGGCTTACCTCAGTAAGGCAGTAAGGGAAGCTAAGGTCCATACCAGTTGGTCTAATCCTAATAATGAATACGAAGAAAACTTTCTTGCATTTGCAGACAACATTCTGACGGAACGGAGTGAGTTCGTAAGTTCCTTTAACGACTTTTTAAAGCCTCTTATCAGAGCCGGAGCTATTAATTCACTAGCCCAGGTAGTAATAAAGCATACCGCACCAGGCATACCTGATATTTACCAAGGCTGTGAAGGATGGGATCTGAGCCTGGTGGACCCTGATAACAGAAGGCCTGTAGACTATGAGGACAGGAAAAAGTCGCTTAATAAGATCAAAAAATCATTTTCCCAAAAACCAGTTGACTTGCTGAATAAATTGACGAGCAGATATTCTGACGGTGATGTCAAGCTATTTGTTACCTGGCGAATGTTACAACTCAGAAAGCGCAACCATAAATTCTTCCGAAGGGCAAATTATATACCTCTGGAAGTGGATGAGGATGAGGAGATCATAGGATACATTAGGCAAAGTAGTAAGAAGTGGCTGCTGGTTATTTGCCCTATCAAAAACCATAAGAACCTTGTATCTTCCGATTCTTTAAAGCTCAGAATGGAGGTGGAGGACACGGTAGATCTTCCCGAAAAGGCTCCTTCCGGATGGGTTGACCTGTTTACAGGAAAACATTACGATACGTTACCTTCCTTAAGAGAGTTGTTCCATCACTTTCCCGTGGTTTGTCTACATAGCAGTAACTTTAAATTTTGATATCATATGTTCCACCGGAGCTCCGGAATACTAATGCATATAACCTCCCTTCCATCCCCATATGGCATAGGGGACTTAGGGCCCGCCGCCTATCGGTTTGCAGACTTTTTATCTAAGGCTGGTCAGAGCTGGTGGCAAATCCTTCCCACTAACCAGGTAGGAGAAGACAGTAATTACAGTCCTTACAGTGGTTTGTCGGCATTTGCAGGTAATATATTGCTCATAAGTCCTGAAAGCTTGCAAAAAAGGGGTTACCTGGAAAGAAATGAGATAGAAAAACCATCCTCAGTTTCTGATTTCCGGGAGGCTGAAAAGTATAAGCGCTCACTGTTAGAAATTGCCTTCATGAGGTGGGAGGAGCAGGGAGGGATTCATCAGAATGAATTCATCAGTTTTTGTAGTTTAAATGCTCACTGGCTGGAAGATTATGCCCTATACACAGCCCTTAGGGAAACCTATGGCAAGAGTTGGCTAAGTTGGCCTGATAAGTATAAGAAGCATGATCGCGCTGCTCTGGAAGAAGCGAAAGAAAAATCTGCACGCACCATTCTAAAGGAAAAATTCCAACAATACTTGTTTTTCGAGCAATGGGAGGCCCTCAAAGCTTATTGCCGGATTAACCAAATCAGGTTTTTTGGTGACATGCCGATTTATGTTGACCACCAAAGCTGTGATGTTTGGTCACATCAGGACATATTTAAACTGGATGCCGAAGGTAATATGCTAAGTGTGGCAGGGGTGCCGCCAGATTACTTCAGTGAAGATGGGCAACTATGGAATATGCCTATTTACAAATGGGAAACTCAGAAAGGTCGTGGTTTCGACTGGTGGGTGAAACGAATCCGGCATAACCTTTCGGTTTATGACATTGTACGGTTGGATCATTTCAGAGGGTTTGTAGACTTCTGGGAAGTGCCATACGGAGAGGAGACTGCAAGAAATGGTAAATGGAGTAGAGGTCCGAGGGAAAGCCTTTTCGATAAATTGAAAGCGGAATTTCCCGACATGCCGATAATCGCTGAAGATCTGGGAGAGATAGACCAGCCTGTCTACGATCTGATGGAAAGTTATGACCTTCCAGGTATGAGGGTGCTACAATTTGCCTGGGATGACAATCCAGGGAAGAATCCCCATATAGTTCATCAGCATCTGAAAAACCAGATCGCTTATACAGGCACTCATGATAATATTCCTGTAAAAGCATGGTTTAGTAAACTTGATGATGCCAGCAGGGAGAAACTTGCTGCTTATATTGGACAACCGGTAAGTTCTGAAAACATACATAAGCACTTCCTGCGCTTAGTGTGGGAAAGCGTAGCTAATATCTCTATTACCACCACTCAGGACCTGCTTGGGCTTGGTGAAGAAGGAATTATGAATATCCCCGGTAAGGCTGAAGGGAACTGGACGTGGAGGTTAAAGGATGGGGCCCTATCAGACGAATTTGCGGCGGATCTAAGGTCTCTTACCTGGATTTCCGGTAGACTCGCTGATCAGGACTGAATAGACGGTATAAAAAAAGGCACTCCACACGGAGTGCCTTTGTAGCGAGGACGGGAGTTGAACCCGTGACCTCAGGGTTATGAATCCTGCGCTCTAACCGACTGAGCTACCTCGCCATGATATGCATGTGTACTAAGTGTTTCATTTTAAGGCCTATGGTAAAGCCATAAAATGTCTTCCTAAGCAATGCTTTTTAACGCCCGTTTGGCGAATCGGAGTGCAAACATACGAAAAAGCTTTTTACACCTACAAGTTCAGGGGAGAAAAAATTATTTGACATTTCATTTATTTGTGATAGATTAAGTAAAATTCTGTCACAAGAAATGGCAAAAACTAAGTTTACAGCCGAATATGAAATTCGCGCATCAAAAAAAATGCTTTATCCCTATCTGCATTCTGCCAGTGGGTTGTCCCAGTGGTTTGCAGATGATGTTAATATAAACGAAGACAAAGAATTTATATTTCAATGGGATGGCAGAGAGCACATTGCCAAACCCGTCTCCCAACGTACCAATCACCACGTCAAATTTGAGTTTCAGTCTGATAATGGGGATGATGAGGACGAAGATGATGAGAGCCCCGCATACCTTGAGTTTCGCCTGGAGCAGAATGAACTTACCCAATCAGTATTTCTGAAGGTGACTGATTATTCTGATACCGGAGATGAGGAAGAGCTTGAAGATCTCTGGGAAGGTTTAGTCGGTAATCTCAAAGAAATAGTAGGAGGGTGATTTATTTTACCCGGTTTGTTGTTTGCGGAATGATAATTGCTATAATTTTGGCATAGTTTCGCAATGAGAAATCAGGTAGATCCTTCATGAAAAAAGTCGATAAACTTATTATCGGTTCCTTCTTAGGGCCATTTTTCCTGACCTTCGTAATTGTCGTATTCATATTGCTTACACAGCATATGATAAAATACTTCGATGAGTTCGTGGGCAAGGATTTAGGCTTTACTGTGTTTGCTGAATTAATTGCTTATTTCAGCATTAACATGACGCCAATTGCGCTGCCCCTGGCCATTTTGCTTTCCAGCCTTATGACTTTTGGTAACCTGGGGGAGCATTTTGAACTTACCGCCATTAAAAGTGCAGGAATTAGCCTAACAAGAGCCCTTCAACCAATTTTTTTCCTGGTTCTCTTTCTTTCCGGTTTTGCCTATCTCAACAACAATTACCTGGTTACTAAAGCAAACCTTAAAGCCTATAGTCTGCTGCATGATATACGCAAAAAGAAACCCAGCCTTGATATTAAAGAAGGAGCGTTTTATAACGGAATACCGGGCTACAGCATAAAGGTTAACGAAAAGCTCAGCGACGGTAAGACTCTCAAAGACCTGATTATTTACGATCATTCCAGATCCACAGGTAATAAAGAAGTGATTATTGCCGACAGTGGAAAAATGTATACTGTCAATAACGAGCGCTTTCTGAAGCTAGAACTATTTGATGGGAATTTTTACCAGGAGATAGATAAAAACCGACCGGGTAGGGTAGACCTTATCGACCAGATGGTACGCAATGAGTTTAACAGGTTCGAAATGACTTTAAGTCTCGAGTCTTTTATGCTGGACAGAACCGATGAAAACCTGTTCGCCACCCACCGGTATATGAAAAATACGTCTCAATTGATGGAAGATGTGGATAGTATGCGGCTGGATGTAATTGAATCGGAGTTTGAAGTGATAGGTTCTGCAGGAGGATTCTTTAGTTATCTTACGGTAAATAAGATAGATACTCCGGATGGGGTCTTTGAGAAAGTGAGAGTAAGGCGTGAAATGCGTCGTATCGCGGATAGCCTTATCCAGGTAGAAAGAGATAGCTTACAGGAAGTTAACCGTATGGCTGACCCCAACTACTATCAAAGAAAGTATGGAGGAGGAAAAAATATTGATTCTGTAAATACAGCCGAAGCCGACTCCGCTGGTAATGAAGATAGCTTAGCCAACGGTACGCTGCCTAAAGATACTGGTAATGTATCTGGTGTAACGGTTACAGATTCAGCCAAATTGGCAAAACAGAAAGTAGCCTCTTTGCAAAGATCTGATGAGGAAGAGCTCGGACGGCTAGAGACCCGTACACGGGTTCAGGAGCGATTCTTTAAAAGAAAAGAAAATGAGGCTAAATACGAGGAGAGGTATGCTGCTATAGAGTCACCCGACTCCAGTATTATTGATAAGGTGGACAGTAGTTTTTCTGTGCTTTCATTTAAGAAAAGGATGGTAAGGCAGGCGATGAACCAGGTGCGATTCGTGAAAAATAACATTACCGTACAAACGAGTCAGATCGAAACGCGCGAAAAGGAAATTAGAAAACATACGATAGAGAAAAATAAAAAGCTCTCTCAGGCACTTGCCTGTCTTGTTATGTTCCTTATTGGTGCTCCTCTGGGTGCCATTATCAAAAGAGGTGGCCTTGGCGTCCCTGTTATTATCTCTATTGTATTCTTCATTATTTATTATGTGCTCACCATGACTATGGAGAAGCAGGGTAAAGAAGGGCTAATGGATCCTTTCATTGCCGTGTGGGTTGCAAATGTAGTTTTAGCACCAATAGGCTTGTTCTTCCTCAAACAGGCACGAAACGACAGCCGAGTATTTGATTCGGATATGTACCGCGTTATCTTCGAAAGGTTTAGAAGGAAGCTTGGAGAAAAAACCTTCAAAGAAAAACAGAAGGAAATGAGCGGTTCATAGTTGGAAACTTGTAGCTGGCTGTGTACCTTTGCAGTTAGTTTTAAAAATTTTAATTGATTTAGCTAGTCATGTATTTATCAAAAGATAAGAAACAGGAACTTTTTGAGAATCATGGTCGGTCAAAATCGAAGAGTGATACAGGGTCTGCAGAGTCGCAGATTGCACTGTTCACTTATCGAATTAATCACCTGACCGAGCACCTTAAGTCTAACAAAAAAGACTACTCTACCCGTCTTGGTCTGCTGAAGCTTGTAGGTAAAAGAAGAAAGCTTCTAAACTATCTGCACGACATGGATATCGAAAGATATCGTGCAGTACTTGCCGACCTGAATCTTAGAAAATAACATATGTAGTAAGAGGGGATTCTCTAGGAGTTCCCTCTTTTACTTTCCCGCCCCAGCCCAATTTTTATTTTTTGGTCCGACAGCATCAGCCAAATTAACATTTTACGTACAGAAAAAAATTATATGCAACCTAAGGAGATAAAGAAAGTCATCACACTAAAAGATGGCCGTGAGATCAGTATCGAAACCGGAAAGCTGGCAAAGCAGGCCGACGGTTCCGTGGTGGTACGCATGGGCGATACGATGATTCTGGCTACCGTTGTAGGCTCTCAGGACGCTAGAGAAGGTGTCGATTTTCTCCCCCTTTCCGTAGACTACCAGGAGAAGTTTGCTTCTGCCGGTAGAATCCCCGGTGGTTTCCTCAAGCGTGAAGGAAGACTATCCGATTACGAAATTCTTGTCAGCCGCCTGGTTGACAGAGCCATCCGCCCTCTTTTTCCGGATGACTACCATGCAGACGTTCAGGTAATGATATCCCTGATTTCTGCTGACAACGAGGCGCTTCCTGATGCCCTCGCTGCACTGGCGGCTTCGGCTGCTATTTCCGTGTCCGACCTGCCATTCCAGGGTCCGATCGCCGAGGTACGTGTAGCTCAAATTGATGGTCAAATGGTAGTTAACCCTACCCGTGAGCAGCTTACTGAGGCCACACTTGATCTGATGATCGGTGCTACCTATGATAATATCACCATGGTCGAGGGTGAAATGAAAGAAGTGTCAGAAGAAGAAATGCTTGAGGCAATTCTTGTAGGACACGAGGCTATCAAAGACCTGTGCAAAGCACAGACAGAGTTGGTAGAGGAAGTTGGTAAAACGGAGAAGCGCACCTACGATCATGAAAATAACGACGATGCGCTTAAGCAACAGTTGTTTGATCAGTTCTACGATCGCTATTATGAAGTCGCTCAGAAGCAGATTGCTGACAAGAGTGAGCGTAGCAAGACCTTTAAAGAAATTAAAGAGTCGTATATAGAAAGCCTGCCTGAAGATCATGAGTTGGATCTTGATATGGTTGGAAGGTATTTTCATAGCATTCAGAAGAAAGCAAGCCGTGACCTCGTACTTAATGAGCGTAAACGCCTGGACGGTCGTGAGCTCGATCAGGTACGCCATATCTGGAGTGAGGTAGACTATCTTCCTACAGCACACGGCTCTGCCGTCTTTACCCGTGGTGAAACTCAATCCCTGACCACAGTAACACTGGGTACCAAGCTTGATGAGCAGATGATCGACAGTGCTATGGTGACAGGAAGTAATAAATTCCTTCTTCACTATAACTTCCCTGCTTTCAGTACAGGTGAGGTTAAGCCAAACAGAGGCCCTGCCCGTCGTGAAGTAGGTCACGGTAACCTGGCTCTTCGTGCCCTGAAAAATATGATCCCTGCGGATGAGGACAATCCATATACTATTCGCGTAGTATCAGATATCCTTGAATCTAACGGTTCATCTTCCATGGCTACTGTATGTGCCGGTTCTCTGGCCCTTATGGATGCCGGTATTCCTATCAAGGCTGCTGTATCCGGTATCGCTATGGGTATGATCTCTGACCCTGAAACAGGAAAGTATGCTATACTTTCTGATATTCTGGGTGATGAGGACCACCTCGGTGATATGGACTTTAAAGTGACCGGTACTCAGCAGGGGCTTACAGCTTGCCAGATGGACATTAAAGTAGATGGTCTTTCACCTGATGTGATGAAAGAAGCACTCGAGCAGGCAAAGCGTGGCCGTCTACACATTCTGGGAGAAATGAGTAAGACCATTTCCGAGTCTCGTGAAGACCTCAAACCTAATGCACCAAGATCTCAGACTCTGAAGATCGACAAAGATATGATCGGTGCGGTGATCGGGCCAGGTGGTAAGATCGTTCAGGAAATCCAAAAGGAGACTGAGACTACTGTGGTCATCGAAGAGAAAAATAATGCCGGATACGTTACCATCTTTGCTACCAATAAGGAAAACATGGAAGATGCTGTGAGACGGGTGAAAAACATCGTGGCACTTCCTGAGGTAGGGGAGGTATACGACGGTATTGTGAAGAATATCATGCCTTTCGGCGCCTTTATTGAATTCATGCCTGGTAAGGAAGGACTTCTCCATATCAGTGAGATAAAATGGGAGCGTCTGGAGAACATGGATGGCGTAATGGAAGTAGGAGAAGAAGTAAAGGTGAAACTTCTTGAGATTGATAAGAAGACCGGTAAATTCCGTCTTTCACGTAAAGTTTTATTACCTCGTCCTGAGCGTAATCCACGCTCTTGATCATCAGCTATTTAAGCGGTGCCCTATAATTCCGGCATCGCTTGAATCTGTTTTTCATATTTAATGATTCGGAAACATTGAGGAACTTTAAGCAGATCACTCAATGTTTCTTTTGGGTATTTACCGGGACAATAAGAATTTAAAACCATACTGAATGAGACAGCTCAAGATTAGCAAGCAAATTACTAACAGGGAAAGCCAGTCCCTCGATAAGTATCTGCAGGAGATAGGCAAGGTTGACCTGCTTACTCCTGATGAAGAGGTTTCGCTTGCTAAAAGAATTCGTGAAGGGGACCAAATGGCCCTGGAAAAACTTACGAAAGCGAATTTGCGATTTGTGGTGTCCGTAGCGAAGCAATATCAAAACCAGGGACTATCTCTGGGTGACCTTATCAATGAAGGTAACCTTGGCTTGATCAAAGCTGCACAGCGTTTCGACGAAACCCGCGGATTTAAGTTTATCAGTTACGCCGTTTGGTGGATCCGCCAGTCAATTCTGCAGGCACTGGCCGAGCAGTCCAGAATTGTTCGTCTTCCATTAAATAGAGTAGGTTCACTTAATAAGATCAGCAAGACGTTCTCTGAGCTGGAGCAAAAGTATGAGCGTGAGCCTAGCCCGGATGAACTTGCGGAAGTACTTGATGTCACTACTAATGAAGTAGTGGATACCATGAAGATTTCCGGACGTCACGTATCTATGGATGCGCCGTTTGTACAGGGAGAGGAGAATAGCCTTCTTGACGTACTTGAAAATGATACGGAAGAAACGCCTGATAATGAGTTGATGAATGACTCACTTCGTAAGGAGGTGCAGCGTGCTCTTTCGACCCTTACTCAGCGTGAGGCCGATGTTATCACTCTGTATTTCGGTTTGAATGGCGAACACAGTATGACCCTTGAAGAGATTGGCGAAAAATTCAATCTGACTCGCGAACGTGTTCGTCAGATTAAGGAAAAAGCCATCAGAAGATTAAGGCATACGAGTCGCAGTAAGGCCCTGAAACCTTATCTTGGCTAAAACGTAATTATTTCAGGATGAAATTGTAAAGGTCTCCCTCATGAGACCTTTTTTCGTCTGGTAATACCTTGTATTTTTGTCAGGCTAAAAAACTTATAGGATAGAATGACGACAGAGAAGGCAAATGTACTAATTATTGGGTCGGGACCTGCCGGATATACGGCAGCTATATATGCTGCCAGGGCCGGACTTAAACCTATATTGTACCAAGGCCAGCAGCCAGGTGGGCAGCTTACTATAACTAATGATGTAGAGAACTATCCTGGATACCCCGAAGGTGTTATGGGGCCTCAAATGATGATGGATTTCCAGAAACAGGCCGAAAGATTCGGGACAGATATACGTCATGGATTGGCAACGGGTGTAGACTTTACCTCATACCCCCATAAAGTAACCATAGATGATAACCTGGTGATCGAGGCAAATGCTGTGATCATTTCGACAGGTGCTTCGGCCAAATGGCTCAATATTCCTTCTGAGGAGAAGCTCAATGGTAAAGGAGTATCGGCTTGTGCTGTCTGTGATGGGTTCTTTTTCCGGCAGCAGGACGTAGCCATCGTGGGAGGTGGTGATACTGCTTGTGAGGAAGCCAGCTACCTGAGTAAAATATGTAAGAAGGTTTACATGCTCGTTAGGAAAGATGAGATGCGTGCATCTAAGATCATGCAGAGCAGGGTATTAAACACACCTAACATCGAGATTCTCTGGAACAGTGAAACAGATGAAATCCTTGGAGAGGATGAGGTGACCGGTGTAAGGGTATTTAACAACAAAACAAACGAAAAGTATGAGCTGCCTATCAGCGGCTTTTTCGTAGCTATCGGGCATAAGCCGAATACGGATATATTTACAGATTATCTGGATATGGATGATGCCGGATATGTGAGAACAGTGCCTGGTACCAGCAAAACTAACGTTGAAGGTGTATTTGCCTGCGGCGATGCTCAGGATAAGATATATCGCCAGGCAGTTACAGCTGCCGGAAGTGGCTGTATGGCTGCCCTTGACGCAGAACGGTTTCTCTCTGCCAAAGAAATGGAGCTTGCCGAAGTAACTAATTCGTAATAGGTCATTACTTAAAAATATAACGGAGGGTATAATTTATCCTCCGTTTTTTTATTATGAAGCTGGATATACTTGTTTTTGCAGCGCATCCTGATGATGCAGAATTGTCTTGTTCGGGCACTATTGCCGCACACGTGGCTAAAGGAAAAAAGGTGGGCATCGTAGACCTTACCAGGGGCGAAATGGGAACACGCGGGTCTGCTGACCTGCGGGACCAGGAGGCTGCTGCGGCAGCCAAAATATTAGGCTTAGCTGTAAGGGATAATCTTCGATTCCAGGATAGCTTTTTTCAAAATGACCGGGACCACCAAATGGCCGTAATCAAGGCCATTAGGAAATACCAGCCGGAGATTATTCTTGCTAATGCTATTCATGACAGACACCCAGATCATGGCAGGGCGGCAGAGCTTTTACAACAATCAGTATTCTTGAGCGGGTTGCGGAAGATCACTACTACTGATGACGATAAAGAGCAACAGCCCTGGCGCCCTAAAGCCGTATACAATTATGTACAGAGCTTATACATAAAGCCGGATTTCGTTATGGATATAACTGGCTACTGGAAAGTGAAGATGGATAGTATCCGGGCTTACGAGAGTCAGTTCTTCGACCCTAAAAGTGAGGAACCGGAAACTTACATAAGCAGACCTGAATTTATTGATTTTCTGGAAGCCAGAGCCAGGGAATATGGTAATCAGATAGGAGTCACCTATGGTGAAGGATTTACGGTGAATCGTACCCCAGGTGTCAGTGACCTGTTTGTGCTAACATAATAGCTATCAAGGCGCCAGTCGGGTTTTGTTCCAGCCGTTTTCATGCCAGTCATAACATATTCTATCATGAAGGCGGCTTGGTCTTCCCTGCCAGAACTCAATACGAAGAGGCATTAGCCTGTAGCCCCCCCAGTGTGCCGGGCGAGGTACTTCCATTCCCTCATATTTTCCCTGTAGCTCTTCATTTTTTTCTTCCAGTACTTCCCGGCTTTCGATGGGCTGACTCTGAGGAGATACCCAGGCTCCGATCTGACTGCCACGGGGCCGGCTGTGAAAATATTCTGCAGAGGTCTCAGCATCTACCTTTTTAACCGTACCCTCTATCCGTACTTGCCTTTCTAATTCGGGCCAGAAAAATACCAAGGCAGCCTTAGGGTTGTGTGTTAGGTCCTTTCCTTTTTGGCTGTTATAGTTAGTATAAAATACAAAGCCACCCTCGGAGATATCCTTTAGCAGGACAATCCTGGCGGCTGGCTGCCCTTTTTCTGACACCGTAGCCAACGTCATAGCATTTACCTCAGGTACATCAGCATTTCTGGCTTGGGTAAACCATTTTTTAAATTGCTCGATGGCATTATTAGAAACTGTGGCTATCTCCAGTGTTTGTCTGGTGTATTCTTTACGTATGGAAGCTATATCTTTACTGGTATCCATGCAAATTTTCGTTTTTGCCTTAACTCAATACTGATAATACTGTTAATAGGACAATAATAGGCTAAATTTTTTTTGAGGCATGGCACTGGATGCAATGTTTTTTAAAAGACAGTATTATTACTATCTTAAAATTTAGTTTGGCCAATACTGAAGGTATGAAGCTTGCTATATCATTTTTTAAGCTTATCAGAACACTTTTAAAAGCCTACTAATGGATTATTTCAGTTACCGGTCCATTTCGAAACCTGCAAAAGGCAGCCTGCTCATTTCAGAGCCATTTCTACCTGACCCTAATTTTGAAAGGACAGTCGTATTGCTTTGTGAAAACAACGATGAGGGGGCCTTCGGTTTCGTGTTAAATAAAATGAGCGTACTCACTTTCAACGATGTGATAGAAGAGGCGCCAGGGTTTGATAAACCTTTATTTGTGGGAGGACCTGTTCAGCAGGATACTTTACATTTCCTCCACAGAATGGGGGATACCCTTGAAGGGAGCGTTCATATCATCAATGATCTGTATTGGGGTGGTAATTTTGAGCAGTTAATGAGCATGATCAATACAGGAGAGATTCAGGCAGGTGATTTTAAGTTCTTTATAGGTTATAGCGGCTGGTCTGCCGGTCAACTTGAAGGAGAGCTTAAGGAAAATAGTTGGATTGTGAGTGAAAATGCTACCGGCAACCAGATTTTTGATGAGCATCCTGAAAATATGTGGAAAGACGTACTTCAGTCAATGGGTGGGAGATATAAGGTAATTGCCAATTATCCTATAGACCCGCGACTGAATTGATAGAATTTTATACATTTGCCTAAGACGTATCCGGTAATCATACCACCTTATGATGAACACAGAAAAGAGTAACGAAGAGCAGCCTGAAAAAAATACTAAACAGGAAGAGCAGTCTCAGACCGAAATCAAGCAGGAAACCCCCTCTTCAAAGGAAGAAAGCCAAAGCAATGAAACTTCCGATTTGGCAGATAAAAGCAGCGAGATGCCGCCTATGCATTCTTCTGAAATAGAGGCTGCTACAGAGGGCAGTGAAAATAATCCCGATGTTTCTGAAACACCCTCTGAAGAAGATAAGGTGGATATGTCCGTAGCATCTGCGAGTCTGGCATCTACTGGTGACGAGGTAAAGAAAACTGAAGGGGAAGCCAGTGCCGGTAGCCCGCCGGAGAGTGCCGGAGACAGTGATAAATCAGATGATGAGAATCATGCGGATGAGGAGGATGAAGATCACGAAGAAGTTGACTATAGCAAATTCAGTAAAGCTGAACTGGCTAATGAGATGGAGAACTTGGCGCGTGATGAGCAGAATATGCGTAAGATAGACCGACGGATGAAAGATGTTCGGGCTGCTTATGATGATATTCATAATCATGAAAGAGACGAGGCGAGGAAGAAGTTTGTGGAAGAAGGTGGTGATGAAGCTGACTTCGACTATCGTCCGGATGATGATGACAATCGCTTTGAGGCCTCATTTCAGCTTTTAAAGGATCGCCGACATCAGTATTATCAATCACTGGAAAAGCAGAAGGATACCAACCTGCAAAAGAAGGTAGATTTAATAGAAAAGCTTCGTGAGCTCGTGGACAGTGATGAGACTAACACGAGCATGGAGGTCATTAAAAATATTCAGCAGGAATGGAAGGCCATAGGCCCTATACCCGGCCAGCACGTAAAAACCACTTGGGCGAATTATAACGCTCTGATGGATCGCTTTTACGATAATCGCAGCATCTATTATGAGCTGAAGGAACTGGACCGTCGTAAAAACCTGACTGCTAAATTGGAGCTTTGTGCGAAAGCAGAAGCTTTACTGCAGAAAGAAAGCATTAAAGAGGCTGTAAAAGAGCTGAATGAACTGCACGAAGAGTTCAAACACATAGGCCCTGTACCTAAGGAGGAGCAGGAAGCCGTCTGGCAGCGCTTTAAGGGAGCATCTGATGCTGTGTATGCTAAGAGGAAGGTTTTTGTAGAACAATTGAAAAAAGACCTTGGCAAAAATCTGGGAGAGAAGGAAAAGCTGGGTACGGAGGTGCAGGAATTTGCCACTTTTGATAGTGACAGGATCAACGAATGGAATGCCAAGACTAAAGAGATCCTTGCTCTGCAGAAAAAGTGGGACAGTGTAGGTGGCTTGCCCCGTGACAGAGCAAAAGAGATAAATAAAAACTTCTGGTCAGGGTTTAAGACCTTCTTTAGTAATAAGAATCACTTCTTTAAAAAACTTGAAGGACAACGCGAGGAAAACCTTAAAAAGAAGGAAGAGCTGGTGGCCCGTGCCGAAGAGATCAAAGATAGTGATGACTGGGATGCTACAGCTAACGAACTGAAAGGGCTTCAGCGTAAGTGGAAGGAGATAGGCCCGGTACCTGAAAAAGTGAGAGACGAGGTATATCATAAGTTTAAGGCTGCCTGCGATACATTCTTCGAAAACAGGAGAAATCGTGCAAAAGAAGCTGAGAAAGACTACTATGAAAACCTTGAAGCTAAGCGTGCCATATGTGATAAGATCAATGCACTGGCAGGTGAAGATGGTGATACGAAGGAAGCCTTTAATGAACTCGTGCATGAGTATGCTGAGATAGGTTTTGTCCCTAAGGAGAATATTAAAAGCATTCAGAAGAAATTCGCTGATGCAGTAGATAAGTATGTTGAGTCTACTGATACAGATGAATTACAGCGTGAAAAACTCAGACTCTCTGCCCAGATTCAAAAGATGAAGGGACAGCCTAATGCGGGCAGGAAAATTCATAAGAGGGAGAATGCCATTCGCCGGCAGATTAGCGAATTGGAGAACAATATTAGTCTCTGGAAAAATAACATGGAATTTTTTGCTCAGTCCCGTACTGCGGATAAACTGAAGCAGGAGATGGAAGATAAAGTGCAAAGTGCTCAGCAAGAGGTGAAAGCACTTAAGATGCAATTGAGGATGCTAAGAGAGGCTGAATAATTTTTTTACAGTTTTCTCCAAAGGCGTTTGCACTTTAAAAGTCCGTTCTTATATTTGCAATCCCAATCGGGGAAAGAAGTGAAAAACTTCAGCTTATTGCCTCCTTAGCTCAGCTGGTAGAGCAACTGACTTGTAATCAGTAGGTCGCTGGTTCGATCCCGGCAGGGGGCTCACAAACAGGAAAAGCAGTTCAGAAATGAGCTGCTTTTTTTTATGCTCATTTCTGAAAATTCAGCCTTCCGGTTGTAGTACTTTCACATCTACGATTTATCAGATTACTGTCCTGGGGAATATACCTGTCAGCTCAAATTTACCTATTGGAGTGGCTTTTAGGTTTGAGGTAATATCTTTTACGCAACCAAAAGGATACTTTTACTAGTAAGATCAGCACAGGTACCTCAACGAGAGGCCCAACCACCCCTGCAAACGCCTGCCCAGAGTTTATTCCATATACAGATATAGCTACCGCAATGGCAAGCTCAAAATTATTCCCAGCTGCAGTGAAAGCTACTGCAGCATTCTTATCATATGTAGTGCCGGTATATTTACTCAGAAAAAAACCCAGGAAGAACATTATGATGAAGTATAAGAAGAGGGGCGTGGCAATACGAAGCACATCCAGGGGAATACTGATTATGAGCTCACCTTTAAGACTGAACATGACTACAATGGTGAAGAGAAGAGCCCATAATGTAATAGGGGATATGGCTGGAATAAACTTCTCCTTATACCATGTTTCACCTTTAGTCCTGATAAGCACAAGGCGGCTGATCAGGCCTGCCAAAAAAGGAATGCCCAGGTAAATAGCTACACTATGCGCGATGGTTGCAATAGAAATATCCATTATTCCTCCCTTCAGTCCGAAAAGTGGTGGTAATTCGGTAATGAATAACCATGCATAAAAGCTATATCCGAATACCTGGAAAATGCTGTTAAGCGCAACAAGACCAGCCCCATATTCGCTGTTTCCTTCGGCAAGGTCATTCCACACCAGAACCATGGCAATGCACCTGGCGAGTCCTATTAGTATGAGGCCGGTCATATAATCCGGATAACCACTTAGAAAAACTAAAGCTAATCCAAACATCAATACCGGGCCTAATATCCAATTCAGGAGGAAAGATACGGTTAAGAGCTTTACATTACGGAAGACCTGCGGTAGCATCCGGTATTTAACTTTTGCAAGGGGAGGATACATCATAAGGATAAGGCCTATCGCAATCGGTATATTGGTGCCTCCTTTACTGAACGACTGGAATGTGGATGGTGCGGACGGAAACAAGTATCCGATGAGTACGCCTATCGTCATTGCCAGAAATATCCACAGGGTAAGATACCTATCTAAAAAATTAAGGCTTTTTCGCTTCATGCCAGATAGTTTAATTGCTTAATCGCAATATTACAATCAAATAAAATGGCATGAAAATTTGTTGCTATCGTTTAGAGCATAGGAAATAAAAAAAGCAGCCTGCCCTCAGCAGCCTGCTCGTAAATGGTTCAGCTTAGCTGAAATTAATAGTCGTCATTAGGTGGACCGGGATCCTCTTCAGAACCTTGAGGTCTGGCTCTTTTAGTTCCTCTGTATTTATCGTATTCTCTTGATTCCAGATAGCCACTGCCATCGGCATCATAACTACGATAAAGTCCCTGGCTGAACTCCCTGTCACTTATCATATTATCACTATCGGCATCCCAGGCATCATAATAGCCTGTGTTACCTATTCCCTGGTTATATTCTCCAGTATCCAATATTCCATCCTGGTTAGTATCCCAGTCATTAAATGCTCCGTACGCGTCCTCACTGTATCCTGCAAAATACGTTTCCATACCAGTGTTCCACTCATTTTCATCGAGCATACCATCCTGGTTGGTGTCCCAGGCATTACGTGATCCTTCGTAAAGTTCAGCATCGGTCAGGGAGCCATCCGCATCACTGTCCCACTCGGACATTCTGTTAGAGTTGGTGATTCCGTTATAGAACTCATCGTTATCAATGGATTCATTCGCGTCCGTGTCCCAATCTTCGTATGCAGCATAATCAGGCTGGTCAGGAGTTTGCGGCATTGTCTGGCCTATGGCAACTGAGCCGGTTAGCATAAATCCGAATGCACCGATACATGCGGCAATCTGATTTCTTTTCATAATCATACCAGTTAAAAAATTCCAGTAAGGGGAATATCCCCATTAGTTCTGTTTTACAATCGTAAGTTTATCGTATAGTAAAATTGCTCGATTACTATCGATATGTTGAAAAAATACAATTTGAATTAATTCAAATATAAAACAGAATTACTACAAGGATATGCTGGCTAATGTTTTATAAAAACATGAAAATCAGATAAATACAAAATTTGTTTGTGTTATAGTACTAATTTTGGTAGGGTGAAATTAGCCGAAGGCCGTTTCTACTGACCCACCGTCAATGCGTATATTAGTACCATTTATATAACTGGCATGTTCGGAGCATAAGAAGGCGACCATGGCAGCTACCTCCTCAGGTTTACCCCTACGCTTAACCTCAATGTGAGGCCGTTTATTTTCGAGGAACCAGTTTACAGCCTCTTCCACAGAGCTATTTCTTTCCTCGGCCAGTTGCTCCATCATAGCATCGGTCATGGGTGTCTTTACGTAGGCTGGAGATACTGTGTTAATTAGCAGACCATCTTTTGAGTAGGCTCTGCTCAGGCATTTGCTCAGGTTTATTAGCCCTGCTTTGCTGGCGTTATACGGACTTTCTTCCTCATATGGTTGTAAAGCATTCTCTGATGCTACAAAGATCAAACGCCCCCATTCATTTTCCTGCATATGAGGGATAAAGGCTCTGGCCACCCTTACAGCCCCCATCAGGTCAATATTGATGGTTTCCATCCAATCCTTATCGGATAGATTCAGAAAATCGCCTGCCGCACCACGGGCTCCGGCAAAGTTTGCCACTATATGGGCGGGACCAAAAGCTTTGCGAACGTTTGCCGCTAAGGATTTTACTTCCTCATAATCGGTCAGGTCCGCTGTGAAAGTTTTTACGTGATCACTGGTTGAAGCTAATTTGCGAACCTCATCTGCTGCTTGTTGCAGTTCTTCTTCATCAATATCAGTGAGAACGATTCTGGCACCTTCTGCAGCCAGCATTTTCGCAGTGGCAAGTCCCATGCCTGAATCACCACCGGTAATGACGGCAATTCTATCTTTAATTTTAAGATCCATTGGTTAGTATGTCTGTTTTGCGTTAAAAAAATAAGACAGGCTAAAGTTGACCAGGCTTTATGCCGGTCCACTTATCTTCTTTGAGCTGGATTATCATAAGCCGGGCAGGTGAATCACCTACGGTTCCTGACTTATGCCCTCTATGGCCTTGCTCATTTGGTTGGGTATTTTGATCCGCGCCTAGTGACAGGTCGCCCGGACCCATTTCAACACGGGTTCCATCCTGTGTTTCTACAAACCACTTTCCAGAAAGAGGAATAATCCATTGAGGTTGCGGGTTTTCATGCCATTCACCCACCCAGCCAACAGGTAACTGGGCAAACATTACATGAATGGCGCTGTCCATAAGATGCTTGTTCCATTGGGCAGCGGCATCACCTCCCATGCTTTCTTTTTCAAACCCATATATAAATTCTTTGCTTTGATGACTGACTCCGTCATCATCTGTCCATACGTGCCAATAGGCTAAAGAAGGTTGCTCGTCTTTCATACTGTTTGCTTAAGGGACTACCAGTTAACTAGCTGATGAACAAACAGTTTTATGAGGTGGGGGGAAATGAAAACTACCCGGATTTTTCGATTTAATCTAAAACCCGGGTAGTTAATCTAACGTTAGAGACGGTTTGGTTGACGGTTAGTTCTGATTTGTGTATAATAAAAAAACCTGTATGTTTAGTGTTATTGAATATAAATAAAAAAATCTGATTATCAATGAGTTGCGTGTAAATTAGTGTGTGATGGCTAAACTTAATAGTGGAGGGAAAGTCTTTTTTTACTAGGGAGGTTTTAATTATTGATACAGAATGGAAAAGCAAGTAGCATTGGTTACTGGTGGTAACCGTGGTGTTGGATTCGAAGTTTGCAGACAATTAGCCGATAAGGGATATTTTGTCCTTCTATCCGGCCGCGATGAGACAAAAGGAAAAGAAGCGGTAGCCAAACTGAAGCGCAGTAATGTTCATTTTTTACTAATGGATGTAGCGGATAAAGACAGTATAGAGCAGGCGGCCGAAAGTATTGCCTCTGATTATGGCAGGCTTGATATACTGATCAACAATGCAGCAATCCTCTATGACTCCTGGCAGAAGGCCCACTCAGCAGATATGAGACAAGTACATGATGCCATTCATACCAATCTTTTGGGACCATGGACTTTATGCAGGAAAGTGATTCCTATGATGGAAAAGCAGGGCTGGGGGCGTATAGTAAATGTGAGTAGTGAGTCAGGAAGTATGAAAAGCATGGCGGGTAATACGCCTGCCTATTCCGTAACCAAAGCAGCACTAAATGCACTTACGATAAATTTGGCGGCAGGCCTCCAAGGCTCAGGTATTTTAGTAAATAGCGTCTGTCCCGGCTGGGTCCGTACAGATATGGGGGGCAGTTCGGCACCACGTAGTGTGGAGGAAGGCGCCTCAAGCGTTCTTTGGGCGGCGACATTGCCTGATGAAGGCCCTAGCGGCGGTTTCTTTCGTGATGGTAAGCCTATCCCGTTCTAGCGCTAATATTATTCTTATCAGCCCCTTCGCTGTTCTTACTTTTATACCTTCCAAGTTTGCGTTCATCACTGTACTTATAGGCACTTCCTTTCTTTTCCCTCTGAACTTAAATTCGCCCAGGCTTATAACGGTATAATGTGTAGGAGTTTGTATGAGCTTCAATAGCTCATCTGAAACGATCAGCTTGGCATCAAAGCCATTGCAGCATTCAAGTATTCGGGAGGTGGTGTTGAGCACATCCCCGGTGTAGATTATGTCCTTCTTAACCGTTCCAACTTCACCGGTAGTGACTTTGCCACAATGTAGTGCCGCCTTAAATTCCGGCCTGTGACCGTAAGAGGTAAAATACTCTTCTGAAAGGCGGTCAAGTATTTGGTCAACAGTAAAAAAGCAATCAATACACCGGCCTTTTTTGATGCCTGATTTCAATTTCCAGGTGATCACTATCTCATCTCCTACGTACTGGTAAATTTCCCCATACGATT
The DNA here is from genome assembly GCF_041449215.1 of Roseivirga sp. BDSF3-8. NCBI lineage: Bacteria > Pseudomonadati > Bacteroidota > Cytophagia > Cytophagales > Roseivirgaceae > Roseivirga > Roseivirga sp. BDSF3-8. Next base: position 4,473,007 of record NZ_JBGNFV010000001.1, read on the forward strand.
CATGAATAACCTCATTAAGGTCTACATAAAGTCTATTGAGTAAAGTAAAGTACTTTTTGTCTCCCAGTGTTTCAGCAATGGTGGTGCTGGACTTCATATCAAGAAACATAAAAATGCGCTCTTCCTGCTTGGGGCTGTAATACCTACCCATGAGCAGGTCCAGTAGTTTTCCGTGGCCGTAGCGGTCATTAACCTGAAGGAAGACCAGCGTGAGCATGCTAACTACTGTCCACACTAGCAGTACAATAAGGAAGTCCGGTCTAAGGTAGAAACTCCATGAGTTCTCTATGACTAACTCGTTCCATAAGGGTAGCCCCCTGGAGTATGAAAAGTAAAACATGGAGGCAGGAAAGCATACTATAATAATGACGGAAGTAATGGTAAAGGCATTGATGAGCAGGGTGACCCAGAGAGGAAAGTTTTTGTAGATATCCTTAAGGATAAAAACCATGGTGGTGGCTCCGAGTAAACCGGCGAGGGCCACCACCAGGATAGAGGTAAATACATCAGTGGACAGATCATACTGATAGTCAGGCTTCGCGGAAACCTGTATAAAAAGGTAATCATAGATAACCTTGAAAAGGGCTATACCAAGCCAGAAAAGGCTGACAAAGCCGGCTTGTATCAGTTTGACCCGGGTACCTCTTTTCATTCTGTCTGGCTTAGATTATAAAATTAGCAGGAATGAAGTATCACTTTATTTAACCCTTTTGCCATGCTTCATCACCATTTCTACATTTTGTAATAAGCTTATGTAACGGACAGCGTCTCCTTTTACCGCAATTATATCTGCGTATTTACCTTCAGTTACGGTGCCGTACTTATCGTCCACACCCATCATTACAGAGGGCCAGTAGGTGGCTGCTTTAATGGCGTACAGGGGGTCAAATCCGAATTCGTTTACCCAAACGTCAAGCTCATTCCAGGTGCTCTGGCAATGGAACTTCATGGGGATTCCGCTATCTGTGCCTACCATAAGCACAACCCCTGCCTCTCTTAATTGATTGACCTTTTTTTCGAGGGTGGGTTTTCTGACAGGTGTAAGCTGAAAATAGGGGAGCTCACCTGGCTTTTGGATGGAGGAATAAATGTCGTTTACTATCGAGTCGGGTAATCCCAGCTTCCAGCAGTCATTGTCTAGTTTTTCAGGGTTATCGCGCACATATTCATAATTATAGAGTCCTTCTACGGTAGGGGTCCAGAATAGCGGGCCTTTGTTCATTTGGGCGGTTCTTTCTGCCAGCATTTTCATGATATCATCAGGGTAAGCAGGTGCCGAAGACAAGCCGGTATGCTCAAAGCAATCTACCCCGGCTTCAAGTCCGAGGCGTATTTCATTTGGGCGATGGGCGTGGGCCACTACCGGCAGATCGTTTTTATGAGCTTCATCCACTACAGCAAATACCTCCTCTCGGGTCATCTCATCCTGATCTATTAGTTTGATGCAGTCTACTCCGGCATCGGCAAGCTTCTTTACTTTCGCACGGGCATCTTTTTCCCCGCTCACTCCCCAGCGATAATCATCTGTACCGGGGTAGGGTGCGTGCTGTATGAACGGACCGGAAACATAGAGGGTGGGGCCGGGTATTTCCCCGCTATTGATGCGGTTTTTTACACTCATAATTTCCTCAAGAGGCGCCCCGAGGTCACGGGCAGAAGTGACACCGGCCATAAGAAGCTGATTAGCTGAGGCAGGCATTATTACTTCTTTAAATGTGTCCCGATAGGTAGGGTGCCACTCGCTATAGGTGGCATGTCCATTGATCATAAGGTGTACGTGCATATCCCACAGACCTGGCATTACGGTCATCCCTTCGGTGCTGATTATTTCGGCGTCACCGGGGATTTCAAGTGATCCCTGGGTGCCTACAGCTTTAATCTTTTCTCCCTCAATTAAGATAACGCTGTTTTGTATAGGCGTGCCTCCAAAACCATCTACCAGTGTTCCTCCTACCAGGGCTTTGCGCTCCTGGGCGTGAGAATCATTTATATAGCACAGAAAAATACATAGCAAGGCAGATAAAAAAGTTGAACATTTCGTCATAAGTCTGTTTGTGTTTGTATTGCTTTAATATACTGCCTGCACGTGATTATGTCTTAGTCTTACGCCTAAAATTACGTATAGGATTTTGTGTTAAAAAGCGTATCTTATGATGCAAGCATCAGATTTCCAGTTTTATGCAAAGACAAGTAGCCAGTTTGCCCACTCTATTTGCTGATTATTCCGAACGTATTTCCACAATCGATGGCAATGCTTCTGTTGTTCATTACGTTCAGCAGCGATCCGCTGACAGAGTCAAAGTAAAACTGGACAGCCACCTAATCGTACTGATACGAAGTGGTTCAAAAATGCTGTACCACCACACAGGCAATAATACAGTGCCTCCGGGCGAAGGGTTTTTTCTAAAGAAGGGCCAGTACCTTATGTCTGAAAAGCCCCAGGGTGAAATGCCATACGAAAGCTTTCTCATATTTTTTAATGACGAATTTGCCCATCGGAATCTATCTCATATTACTACTCCTCCGGTGGTAAACGGTACGGTGGGTGATACATGTGATATGGTAAGGGTAGGGCCGGATCTACGGATTGATGAGTTTGGGAAAAGTCTGAGACAGTACTTTCCGGTTCAGGAGCCTGAGCCTTTCCTTTCTTCTATGCTCACTATCAAAATACAGGAGATCGTTCAGTTGCTTATTATGTCCAAGGCTACCCCGGGCTTTCAGTCCCTGTTTCGTCGTCTGTACGATCCTGCCGTGTGTGATTTGGAGAAGCTCATGGAAATGCATTTTAAGGACAACCTCTCGCTTGAGCAGCTTGCCTTTTTATCTGATTGTAGCCTGAGTACCTTCAAGAGGAAGTTTGAGCAGGCGTATGGCCAGTCTCCAGGTAAGTGGATACAGGGGCGTAAACTGCAGGAGGCGTATACCATGCTGGCCACCACAGGGTTTTCTGTAAAGGAAATAGCATATGCCTGTGGCTTTGAGAACTCTTCACATTTTATCCAGTCTTTTCGCCAGCGATTCGGCAATACTCCCGCACAATACAGGCAAGCCCTTCTGGCATCATAATCTGACCTTTTTAGCATATCCGGACAGTAATTATTCCCTTATATTGCGGGAAAGATAAGGTATGGATCGGGAGTATTTTCTTAAATCATTCACGTACAATCATCAGGCTAATAAGGCCTTGATGGAGCAGTTACTTCAAATGCCTGATATCCCGCAAAGAGCAGCTCGCATCACCTCGCACATGTTGCAGGCAGAGAGAATATGGACGGACAGGATATTGTCTCGAACAGAAAAAACGCCAGGTCCCTGGGATGAGCTTTCGTCTGAAAGCTGGCTCGCTATGGCTGAACATAACCTGGAAGATATCAGGCGTATCGCAGAGACTGAGAGCCGGTTAAGCATGGAAGCGGATTATACGAATACCAAAGGGCAAACTTTCAGAAATTTTGTACGGGATATTTTGCAGCACCTCCTGCTACACGGCGCGTATCACCGGGGACAACTGGCCCTGCTACTCAGGCAAAACGGTGAAAATCCTCCTGCTACGGACTATATTTTTTACCTCAGAGAATGAGTGAGTTGTAGTATTCTATTGTTAGTAAATCCACTTCATTTGAATTATACTTGTACGCTTATTGTTAAAACCGGCATGTACCTATTTTAAAGAAGAGACCAACTGAAGGAAAAGAGGAGAAAGAATTAGGTTTAATAAATGGGATTAAGCAAGCGAATTTCACAATTCAAAGAATCACAACTTGCCAGCTCGTCTTTAAAATTTGTTTACCAGCAGCGTCTGATGACCCAGGTTTTACTATTGGGTATACTGGCCGCAGTAGCACATGTAATACTGGATGCTTACCACAGGGTGTGGGTAGGTGTAGGTATTGATATGGTGTTGCTTTTCAATATTGTACTGATCTACCTGTTCAACAGGCGAGGGTATTTTATATTTAGCAGATTATACCTGGTCGTTTTCATAAACCTGGCGTTTTATGTGGTAGCTAATATGGTACCGCGCAGTTATGGCATGTATTTCCTCTTCATGCCTATGGTTTGCCTTCCTTTCGTACTATTTGAGTATCATAAGCAGTTGATCCGATGGACCATGAGTCTACTTCCGATCATCCTTATTCTTGCTCTGGAAGTCACCGGCTATGAATCCTCTATTATTCCTTACCGTATCACAGGTGACCATGCCTATTCCTTCCTGCTGAATTACCTGAGTGCTGCTGTTACCCTGTACTTCATTGTAGACTTTATGGTGAAAGCTCACCTGCGAGCTGAAAGTAACCTGGAACATAATCAGGAAAGACTGAGGACCCTTACTGAGGATCTGGGGTATAAAAATCGCCAATTGGAAAAGGCGAATAAGGAACTTGACCGGTTTGTCTATAGTGCTTCTCATGACCTCAAAGCCCCGCTTGCTTCCATAAAGGGGCTGATTGACTTGGCCAGACGGGACGAAATGCCCGCTGAGGTTGACTATCTGAATATGATGGAGGAGCGTGTGGATCATCTTGAAAAGTTCATTTTTGAAATCACTACCTATTCGCGAAATAGTCGCCAGGTAGTGAATCCGGAATATCTGGCAGTGCCGGAATTGATAGATGAGGTGGTAAGAGGCCTGCGTTTTATGCCAGGTGCAGAATTGATCCGGCTTCAAATAGATGATAGGATAGGGGCTCCGGTTTTTGCTGATAAGTATCGACTGACGATAATATTAAACAACCTGATTAGCAATGCCATTAAGTACCACAGGCTTGATAGGGAGGATCCTTTTATCAGAATAGAACTGGTGGTGAAAAATGGGAGCTTGCTGATGACGGTAGAAGATAACGGCCCCGGCATACCAGCTGAGCAGACAGTGAGGATCTTCGAGATGTTCTACCGCGGGGCGGAAACTTCAGATGGCACAGGCCTGGGCCTCTATATTGCCCGTGAGGTAGCTGAAAGACTGAATGGCTCTATTGTGGTGGACTCTGTATCAGGCACTGGTACCCGATTTACATTTTCTATGCCTCTGGAGCAGCCAAGACTACAGGATGCACACCTGGTAAGCAAGGCAGTTTTTCCGGAAAAATAGGAGTTTTTAATCAACCATGGGTCTTTATCCTATTGCGTAGGGTGAGCTGGCCAGGCGCTGGCGACTCCTTGCCAGCTTGAAAAGGTAAAGGGCAAAAAGGCAAAGGATGGTACCTAGTGCGCGTAAATACCAGGTGAGCAACTTTTGATTATCTTTCAGGTGATTCAACATAACCTTTTTTGTGACAACACCCGGCATAACAATACCGATTTGCTGACCCGGTTTGGCTTCGTAGGGCTCCAGCATCCCTTCCTTATAGGTTGAGAGCAGGCTGTAAGTCCCTTCCGGCACAACCTCCCACCATACCTTTGTATCACCAATCTTAGGGTTCTCGGGACTACCTTCCCCTATATACAATACTCCGGCGGGTAAGGATGGAGTTTCTGAATCAAGATGCTCAGGTATATAGGGCATATAGTTATCTGCCGATGCCAGTAGCCTGCTGCTGACGGGGTAGCTTCCGGCATACACTTTTTCAGACTGTATCACCAACCCATCCACCGGGATTTTCATTGGGTTTAAGTGCTCTTCGCGACGTTTAAAACTACGGCTGTCTATCAGGCCCTCACGCCAGACTTTGCTGTAGGTATACTCCTTTTCGTAAGCGAGCGCATGGGCATAAGTATTTACCCGTGCAGGTTCTTCCACCCACTGATACGTTTCAACCCTTCTTTTCATTTTCAGACCCCTGACGGTAATGCCGAACTGAGGGTCTGTTAGTAAGTCAGCACTGGTAAGTTCATCAGATACCCAGTATAGCTGCCCGGGTACGGGTTCCTGGTTCTGGGGCATATCTGAAAAGGGGCTCATGCCTGCAGCCGCTTGCTGAAGTTGCTCGGTGTCTCTGCGGTTACGGGATTCATTCCAAAATAATAGCAAAATGGCTGCTGTGAGGGCCAGGATTCCCAAAAAGGTCGCCGGAATGCTCAGCAGTGTTTTTTCGCCTTTCAACGTCATATCCTTATTGGAAGAGTATGAACTCATGCGCTAAAAAGTTAAGGTGCCTCTCAGGTATAATTCGTTATGGCTATCTTAAAAGCCACGAAACAAATATGACACGAATGAGGCAAGCGAACCGTACGGATTAAGATAGCCCTCTACAAGTGTGCTTTTTTTAGCTTTAATTGGGATGGTGATATTATTATAAGTGTTAGGAACCAGTTAGTTAAATACAAATGCTTCCTGTTTGATGTTACTTAGGTAGTCAAACGGATGTACAGAAAGTGGTGTGGTTAACTGTTATAACATGCAGTTGCTATACATTTTTCATTTCTTCAAGCTTACATTTACAAAAAGCAGGATGATTACATAGTGTAATCTGATTAGTCCTGATGGGAATTACCGGTCGGCTTATTAGATTTACTCTCTGAATAGTAGTCCCTCTTGAGTTTACATTGAGTTATGATACCTGCGCTGAGAATTACGGCCCTTTTAGAGGGTATATCCTTTCTTGTTCTATTGTTTATTGCGATGCCCCTCAAATATGCCTTTGACCAACCGGATATGGTGCGGATAACGGGCATGGCCCATGGGGTACTATTTATAGCCTACGTTATGCTGGTATTAGTAGTGGCTGTTCGGCGATCCTGGACGGTAAAAGTCTCATTTCTGGCCTTGCTGGCTTCCGTACTTCCCTTCGGTACCTTTGTGGCAGACAGGAAGATTTTCAGGGATTAGCCTGGCTTTACCTAAAGGTTTTTAAGGCAGTTAAAGGCAGGTCAATATTGCGATAACTTCCTGTATGCTTTGATGTAAGAAGGTTGGTTTCCGGACAAAGATGGTGCCCTGCAATATCCAAATTTTGGATATTGCAGGGCTTTTCTTATTCTTTATCTGTGGAAATAAAAACAGGCTTAAAGGTTAGCGCAAGCCATACCCAGTTATTCAATCCGTTGGATTGTCCGCCTTTCACCACTTCCATAGATTCGGTAGCCAGCATGTGAGAATAACCTCCGGTAAGGGTTAGCTCATCATTTGGCGAATAGCTCAGATATAAGTCTGTTTCTACGCCCAGATGTTTTTCATATCTCTCATTGCCAGGTTCTTCCACTGGTAGTTGGGCATAGCTGGAGAATGAGTGTATATCTGCATTGAGTTTGAGGTTCTTCTTTGGGGAATAGCTTCCTTTTACCATGGCGTCTATCAGGCCTGTAGTAGGTGTAAAATTAAGGTAGAAATAATCCATGAAGCCAAAGTGGCCATGTCGCAGGCCATATAGTATATCAAATGTACGTGTTTCTGTAAGGGTAGGGGAAGCAGCGTCTGAATAGGACATACCGGAAAGAACGTCAGCCCCTGCCTTCCATGTCCATTGATCCGAAAACCTGTACGCCGCCATAGCAGACCAGAAGTGGGCATTTACCCTTAGGTCGTCCGCATTTTTGCCTCGTTGCAGGTAGGCTCTCGCTTTTAGCGAAAACCGTTCTTTACTGTATGCAAGGGTAGGCCCGAAGGTCTGCTCAAAATTTTGCGAGCTGTCCGCCATTTGCATGCCCCGGTTGATGAATAGAAAGGATGCTTCGAGGTGCTTCCAGGACTTTTTCATCCATAAGAATTGCAAAGACTTGTAATAATCTCCTTCGTAGTATGTGCCGAATATATTTCCTTTATCCTGGTTAAAGGCCAGCCCCAGATCGGCCTGAAAGGTACTGTCAGCGTACTGAAATATACCGGCATCGTGGCTGCGGCCGGTTTGCCTCCAGTTAAGGCGGCCCAGCAGGTACCCGTCTTCGTAGCTCAATTCCTGACGGCCCGCTTTCAGGTATAGCTTGTTAAGCAGTTTTAGTCGGGCCCATGCCTCAAATACACCGGTAGATGGCTCATCAGCCAGTTGGTCCTGATCGCCCCATATGCGCACATCCTGCAGCGAGATGTAGGTAGTAAACAGGTCGTCTTTCTGGTAAAATGCATTAAGCCGCGTCCGCTGTGAGATAAAGAAAGACGGGTCATCACCTTCTGCTTTTAATGTGCGGTAGCCATTGCGAAACTGGGCTCTAGGCCTCATTTCAGCCCCTAGCGTAAACTGGGCCAGTGACAATTGGGTACAGGTCAGCAGGAGAATTCCTGAAAGAATCAGGCGTGTAAGAGTCATACGTTAGGTTATCCTTTAGTTGTTTCAGAAGCTTTAAGCGAATCCAGTTCGGCTTTCAGGGCCTGGTTTTCCTCGGTAAGTTCCTGCTGGTTACGCAGCATCTCTTCCTGGGTGGCCTGCATCTCTTCCTGGTTCTGACGTAGCTCTTCTTCCTGAGCTTTCATTTCGTCTGCCATCATCTGGGCTTTTTCCAGCAGATCACGCGTGGTTTCATTGGTTCTTACTGATCCCACTGTAGAGGCGAGACTTTCGCATAATCGCTCGATCATAGCTACTTCATAGTCTTTGAAGACATTAAAAGAAGCTATCTCCATCACACCGAATATATCATCATTATATTTCACGGGAAAAAGAACGATATTTTTTGGAGTGGCCTCACCCAGTCCTGAAGTGATAGTGAGGTAGTCATCCGGAACTTCTGTAAGCACAGTGGTTTCTTTTTCTAGATAGCACTGCCCGGCCAGTCCCTGGCCTATCTCAATTGTTCGCTCCATGAATTTCTTACGATCATAAGCATACACGGAGGTCATCACGAGCTGCACACCATCCCCGCCGGGGCGCTCCTCGGCCAGGTAGATGGCAGCCTGATTTATGCCTACGTACTTTGCCAACGCCCTGAGAACCTCATCACAGAGTTTGACGGTATTTTCCTGATTGCTGCGGAGGATGTCCCCGAACATAGCCATGCCCTGTGTACTCCAGCTACGTTGCTTTTCTTCTTCAGAGGTTTTTTGCAGCTTCTCTCGCATCTGAAGTAATTCATTGCCGAGCACATCCTGTTCACTCAAAGGAGTGAATTCATGGGTCAGGTTTCCGTTGCCTATCTCTTTTGCAAAATCCACATAGGAATTGGTGCCCTCCACCAGGTTATTCAGGGATTCTGTCATCTCCCCGATCTCATTTTTAGCTTTTCTTTGGATAAGTTCCACCTTTTCACCTCTTGCGAGCCTTTTAAGGCGGTCTTTCACCTGGTTTATCATCTGTACAATACTGCTGGTAAACCTGTATGTAAGTATAGAAGCAAAAACAAGCGCGGCAAAAGTGGCCAGTACAATGATCAGGTAGGTACGGCGCAGGTCATTGTAGTACTCTGTTTTCATTTCAGCCGCCATAGCCGCCACACTATCTGTATAAACGCCTGATGAAATGATCCACCCGAGCGGTTTATAGAGCCTTGAGTAGCTTATTTTTTCCTCCTTCTCGCCAGTCTCTGGCTTTTCGATTACATATTCTACGAAAGCCTCACCTTCTGCCAGTGCACCTTCCACCCGTGCCTGATAGATGTTTTTACTATCGTACTTTTCCGTGTTATACTTTTCAGCACTCATAACCTTACCTTCATTCTGAGGCTTGGCTGCGTGCATGATCATAGTAGGGTAGGGTAGCTGGGAGTTAGTGATCCAGAAGTAGCCGTTTCCTGAGTCAAAGCGAGAGTCCTTTAATATCCTTAAGGCTTCGTTTATAATCCCCTCTCTTGCCTGGGCGCCATATACTGTGAGAAGGCTGTCATCGGAGGCAGCCCGGTGCAGGCTGTCGTCAGGGATGAGGTTCTTTTTAATATATTCAAGCTGGTGGTTTGAGTCATTGGCCTGTTCATACTGAGAGTGAAGTACGCCATACCCCACATCTACAATATCCTTGAGGTGCGTGCGGAGGTTGGCCATCTCCCTGTCTCTGAAATCTTTTATCTCCTTGTCGGTTTGCTGTTTGATAAAATAAAGGGAGACACCGCTGACAAGCAAAGCAACGATGGTAAGCACGCCACACATCAGAAGAGTGACTTTCTTTTCCAGCTTCATATAGTTAAAATTAGATTAGGTGTTTGAACAAAACTAATTTTAATTTATACTTTAAATGGTTCTTAATGCGGCGTATTCTTACACCAATCAGGATTTTAGTGGAAATGATAGGTAGCGGCTATTGATTTTTCCAAAAAAAATGTCGTCCGCGGGGGCGAACGACATTAAGAAATTTGCGATACTAATCAGATCAGGCAGTTGCCATTTCAGCTTTCAGTTCCTTTTTCAGGATCTTGCCGGTAGCCGTCATAGGCAGAGCGTCTCTGAACTCGATGTGCCGTGGGTATTTATAGGCAGCCATTTTCTCTTTGCACCAGGCTTTCAGTTCCTCATTACTTACCTGCTGCCCTTCTTTAAGCACAACATAGGCTTTCACTTCTTCCCCGTTCTCATCATCAGGTACGCCAATTACGGCTACCATAGACACCGCAGGGTGTTGCATCATTTGCTCCTCTACTTCGCGAGGGTACACGTTAAATCCTCCACGGATGATCATGTCTTTGGTACGGTCCACTATATAGTAGTAGCCGTCGTCGTCACGGGTGGCCACATCACCGGTATGCAGCCAGTCGTTACGTAAAGCACTATCATTTGCTTCGGGTTTGTTAAAATAGCCTTTCATTACATTATGGCCACGTACGAGTAATTCACCTTTTTCTCCATTGGCCACCGGTTGCCCTTGCTCATCAGCCACCATCATTTGTACACCCCATATAGGCGTACCGATGGAGCCGGGCTTACGTTCACGGTCAAGGTGGTTAAAGCTTACTACAGGAGAGCACTCGGACAGGCCATAACCTTCCAGGATAGGCACCCCATATCTGGCTTCAAAGTCTTCGAGGACTTTGAGGGGCAGGGAAGAGCCACCAGCGACTGACAGCCTCAGGCTTTTACGTATATCATTGGTGTATTGCTCGCCTTCCTTAAAGTTAAGCATGGCCCAATACATGGTAGGGACGCCGGCGAATACGCTGATGGCGTCTTCTTTAAGAGAAGTGAACACAGCCTGCGGGTCAAAACGGGGCTGCAGGTAGGTAGTGGCGCCTGCCAGTATGCCCGCATTCATTTGTACCGTTTGACCAAAGCTGTGGAAGAGGGGCAATACGATAAGCTGACGGTCTTCGCTGGTAAACCCAAAGAGGTCTACACTGGCCCGGGCATTGTAAAACATGTTAAAGTGGGTAAGCTCGGCGCCCTTAGGCTTGCCGGTAGTGCCGCTGGTGTATAGGATGACTGCCGTGTCTTCTGGCCGGGTCTGTACCGTATCGTCCACAGGCTGCTGATTATGCATGAGCTGTCCCATGGTCTTGCTGCCTTCGTAGGGTGACTCAGCGGCCGGGTCTACCGTAATGGTAATGAAGTGTTCACAGCTATCCACCTGGGAAAAAGCAGCATACCCCATCTGACCAAGCGGAAGCTGCTCAGTGCCCTGGAAGCAGAAGTAGGCTTTGGCCTCGCTGTCCTGCAGGTGATAAGCGATCTCGTCAGGTTTAAGGAGGATATTAAGAGGTACTACTGTAGCACCTGCTTTCAGTATACCGTAATAAGCCATAGGAAAATAGGGTAGGTTCGCGCAGCTCAGGGCCACTTTGTCTCCCTGGCGGATACCTGCCTGCCGAAGGCCGGCAGCTACCTGGTTGGCAGCGCCGTTTAGCTGGGCAAATGTCAGGGGGCGTCCTTGAAACACAATGGCTTCTTTATCAGCGTAACGCACCGCACTTTCTTCCAGCAGGATGGCTAAGTTCAACATAGTATTTTCTTTTTTCAGGTTTGTGTGAATGATTTCAGGTGTAAAAGATAAGGAAAATTTAGAGGATAGCAGACAGGTGAAAATTTTTTGTCCTTGTATGGAAAAGCCTCTATGCGAGCATCCAGAGTATAGTATTTCTATAACCTGTCTGTCCTTTTTGCAAAGAAAACCACTACTACACCATGAGAAACCTCCTCTTATTCACCCTTTTGGTTACTACTGCCTTCCAAGCCATAGGGCAGGAATTCACCACCTATGATAATGGCCTGATATACAGTAAACGTACTATGTTTGAATTGCGTGGCATTGTAGACTCGCTGAACCTAACCTACAAAACATGCGATCTTAACCGTACTTATGCTTCTGTTCCTCAGGCACAAGGGTTTTACATCAGCCTCACCGAAGGCAATATGAAGGAGGCCTTTTCCGATATGAAGGACCACATTCCGCTGAAGGCCTTCAGGGAAAAGTACCCTGTGGCAGAAATATCTGACACGCTGCTGGTAATTTCTACTGCTTATACAAATCGTGACCAGGAGGAAAAGGTCCGCCTTTTCAGTATGGGTATGGAAGGAAGTGGCAACTCCCTATATTGTGATGCGGATGTATACAAGGAAGGTGACACCGGCTATTATGTAGTACATTATCCTGCAAACGAATATTCAAAGGAATATATGGAGGCTTATTATATACCACAAACTTTTCACTCCGCGGTCATGCCCAGTACATATGCCCATAAGGTAGGCTATGCGGACTGTCTGATAGACACCACCACCTCTAAGTTTACCCGTGATGCCACCTATGGAAATGTCGATATGCCTGACAATTGGGAGGCCCTGTCTGATAAAAAAAAGGAAAAACTTCTGAGCCGTATGCGACAAACCCGGGTGATGGGTATGTGCAGTATGGATGACAGCCCAAGGCGCCATGCGGTGAATATGGCAGTGCTGTCCGCCGCTACTGTCAACTGGCAAGTCTTCCTGCGAGCCCATCTGGATATTATGAATGATCGCTTTGAGCGCTTAAGCGACGGTAATTATGCATGGACCAGGCGGCAGACCTATATAAAGGAACTGGAGGAGCTTAATATACAGGTGCTGGACCTGATGATAGGTATATCCCTGCGCACAGCTGATCCTGCTGAGCACCACTACACCAGCAGCGTGAGCCGTACTGCCCGGGCCCTTAGCGAAACCCGGTATCCGGAAGTAACTGAGGCTACCCTGCTGGCTATGGTCACTGATGCTAAGCTGGACGTTTTTAATCGCCTAATTGGGTTTTACCTGATTTCAGGGTATGCGGATTATCTGGAGGACGAAACCCATAAGGCCCGTTTGGAGAAAGACATTGCCGCTGCTGTGGCAACACTGCCGGAGTACATCACACGTGAAGTAGAAAATTAGGCCGGGGTAAAACGATAATTCTTTAATTACCAGCTTCGGAGAACATGGCCTGGCTCCAGAGAGCAAAGTGCCTGCACCCCCTGTATTATTACAAAAACAAGTATTAGTAATACTTCTACTGACTGTTTTGCGTTTTCAATGTACATTTGTCCGGACTGATAAATATGAAAAATGCTCTTACCCGTCCCCGGATGTTTGGCTTCGGGGTGGCTACACTTATCTTTCTGGGCCTGAAACTTCTGTTCCGCCAGGCGGATACAGCTTTCTTTCAGTTTCTGCTGGCCCCGGTCAACTTTCTGGTTTGTCTGCTATCCGATAGCAACTCAGTTTACATGCCGGAACAGGGGTATTATCATGCCTTTTATGGGTTTATGATCGATAAATCTTGCAGCGGATATAACCTGATGCTACTCTGCTATTTGATGCTTACGTACCTCTTGCTCAGGTATACGAAAAGAGCTCACTGGGTCTTAACTGCCGTGCCGATAACCCTGGCCCTGGCGTATGTTTTCACCATTTTGGTGAATGCTTCCCGGATTCTCATGTCCATGACCTTTGAGCCTGCCATGGTGAGAAGGGTAGCCTTGGATGAGGTCATCCTTCACGAGGGGATGGGAATAGCTACTCATATTACTTTTCTGGTGCTGCTCTACATAATTTCTGAAACATTCCTGAGACGTAAAAACCTCCATGCGCAATCTGTTTAACCCCTGGTGGCTGTTTATCATAAACACCCTGCCGATTTGCATTCTGTTTTTTCTCTATGGGGCGCAGTACAGCATCATTCAATCGGAACTGAATCCTGAGAGCATCTTTTTATGGAAGGTGTTTGGGGGCATCCTTGGCTGTATGGCCCTGCTGAATGCAGCCTATACGGTCTATCTGATCATAAGAAAAAAACCAGTAAGCCTTTGGTACGCTGCTGTGGCTCTGTGCGGCTATACTGTATTCCTGTACGTGATGATGATTCACTATGATGATCTCATCGGTGGGGCCATTCCGGATTGGATGATAGCTGAAAACCTTCCCTTATATCCGCTTACTTTCTTAATGCCTACCCTGGCTTTTGTCATGGCAGAGCTGATCTATAAACTTACCCCATCCAGAAGTAGCCAGGCTGGCTGGCTGAGTCTTGCGGGCGCTGTGAGCATACCCCTTCTTTTCTTCTTTTATATTAGTGTCATTTCCTCCCTTTGGCACCCTGATCCCGGGCGGTTTGGTACGCATGCGCTTTTTTTATTATTCATCGCGCTTACCCTGGGTTTCCTCTTTCTGTTATTCCGGGCCGGTTATATACTGGTATATAAGAACTCAGACAGGCTAAATAAATATGCGCTCGTCTGGAAGGTGCCCTTTGCCATCGTGTTTCCTCTCCTAGGCCTTGCGCTGAACCAGGGTTTACTTTATAATGATTTTGGTAGTTCGAATGGACTGTTTGGTAACTTTGGTGATCCATGGTTTTTTATTCTGGCCGTTGTAAACGGGATCCTCCTATGCCTGCCTCCGCTTCGTAAGAAGCGCCTCAGACTGGCCGTATTTACCGGAAGGAGCATCACCTTTTCCTACACCTTATACTTTTTCTTCGTACTGCTTCCTTATCTGCCCCTTTCCATCATAGCCATCATCGCTTTTGGCTTAGGATTTTTAATGTTATCCCCCTCCTTGCTTATAGTAGTGCATGTGCGGGAGTTATGGCAAGATATACGTGATCTATCTGTCTTTTATTCCAAAAAGTTACTTTATGGACTACTTGCTTTAAGCTTTCTGGTGCTACCAGGCCTTATTACCGCTACTTATATGCATGACCGGCAGGAGCTCTTTGCCATACTGGAGTATATGGACTATCCTGATTATAGCAAAACGTATGAGCCGGATAGGAAGACCCTGCTGAAAGTGGTCAGAAACAGCCAACATACCCAGGTGGCATCGAGGGGTAGGGTGTCTTTTGGAACCCCCTTCTTGAGTACGTTTTATCACTGGCTGGTAATGGATAACCTGGTGCTATCCAATACCAAGATGGAGAAGATAGAGCGCGTGTTTGCCCTGCCTGAACATGTAGGGCTACAGCGGCGACAGAATGAGCCTCAGGAAGCTGAGGTAAGGATAAACCATTCGGAGGTAAGCAGCAAGTATGACGAAGCAAGCGGCACATGGAGAAGTTGGGTAGCGCTGGAAATTACCAACTACAGCACCAGCGATCAGAATGGGGAATACATTACCACACTGAACCTGCCCCAAGGCTGCTACATAAGCGACTATTATCTGTACGTAGGAGACAGAAAGGAATACGGGATCCTGGCTGAAAAGAAATCGGCCCTATGGGTGTATACTCAGATCCGGGGGTATAGGAGGGACCCGGGTATATTATACTATCTCACCGTCAATAAAGTGGCGTTTCGTGTATTTCCTTTTTTAAAAGGTGAAGTAAGGCGCACAGGTATTGAATTTGTGCATAAAGAACCGGTGGAGTTGATCATTGACGATCATACACTGATGCTTGGAGAAGCACAGGTTTTGGATTCAGAAATTATAGATGGTAAGCATGCCGTGTATATCCCCTCTGACCGGAAGGCGGCTCTGCCCCCGGCTAATCGTACCCCATATTACCACTTTATAATTGATGCCTCTGTGCGGGCCAGTCATGATCATATTATCAGCGCAATGGATGCTTTCAGTAAAGCAGGCACAGAGAGGTTAGAAGGTGCACAAATAAGTTTGGTGAATAGTACCGTGCGTACCATGGACTATACGGAAAAATGGCGTGAACAAGTAGCGGGAATTACGCTTGAAAACGGCTTTTTTGCAGAGAGGGCCATGCGACAGATATTGGCCCGGCATTACCAGGATAATGCCCCTGCATACCCTGTCATGATTGTGATAAGTGACAGCTTGTCTGAAGGAATCTGGCCGGAGAGTTTTGCGGATATGCAATTTGCAGTGCCCGAATCAAGTGCCTTTTATCATCTGCAGCCCGACGGGTCTTTACGTACTCACTCCCTGATTTCAGAGCCCTCTTTGCCTGTCACCAATGATAGGCTGCTTAGCCGTGAATTTGACGTGGTACAGTGGGAACACGAGGGGAAGGTTCATTACCTGAGATTGGATGGCAGGGCGAGTGTGGTGCTGAAAAATGACCTGTTTACCTTACCGGAAGCCGACATACATGAGAAAAGCTGGCAGAGTGCCCTGGCCTTGCAGGCCAAGCAGATGGCTCACATACTGCACCCCGAGGTGGCAGGTGATGAATGGCTGCAGATGGTGAAGTATAGTTTCCTCTCTAAAGTAATGACCCCTGCCACTTCATACATCGTGGTAGAAACAGAGGCGCAGAAAGCCATGCTGATGAAAAAGCAGGAAGAGGTATTGTCCGGAAATCCGTCACTGGATGCAGGGGAGGATGTGGCCCGCATGAGTGAGCCGGAATGGTATATACTGGCCGCGTTACTTATCCTGTTTATATACTACAGGCAACGCCGCGCAGCCAAAAGGTCTGCTGTATAGGGTAGTCTTATTCCACCCGGAATTGAGTGCATAGCGTAGTGTCTGTACCGTTCATGTTCATTTGCTTGCACAGGCGATACAGACCTTTATCAAAGGTATAATAATCTCCTGTGCGAAGGTCAATGCTCATTTCCCTGGACTGTCCGGCCTGCACTTCCATAGCGATATCATTAAAAGCGATTTCGTCCAGGTAGTCAAGCTTATTCCATTCCCCGTTGCTGCTCTCTTCCACATGAAACCGTTCACCAAAGGTGAGCACCTCGTCAGTATTATTGGTTATTGTAATTCGGGCCATCTCCATAGAGTCGGCGATAAAGGTAGGCGGCTCAATGGCCATTATTATACCGTTTGCCTCATTTTCAGACATATCTGTGCTCATACCCGGGGTCTGCTCTGCCGCCTCAGTGGTATCCGCTGTATTTTGCTTCCGTTCCTCACCATCCTGAGAGTCACAAGCATACGTGATAAGTACCATACATAATATGGCCAGCAGGCTGGCAAATTTGAAAAAAATTGTTTTTGCTTGTAATGTTCTGAATATTGATCCCATACTTCCTATAACGGATCTTTTAGCAAAGTGTCACAGCAAAGGCTTTATTTGATCTTCTTCAGGGCTGTTTTCTTTATCATACCCCCGCGTGTGTCCTTCACGGATGACATGATGAGAAAGGCGTTAGGGTCCACCTTATCTATTTCCGTTTTCAGACGCGCTACCTCCAGGCGCGTGATTACCGTATATACGATACGGGTCTCTGCATGAACGCCTTCTACCTTGCTGTAGCCCTTCTCACCTTTAAGAATAGTACAGCCCCGGTGCATGCGCTCAATGATAGCCTGCCTGATGCCGTCCGTATGGTCAGAGATTATGATGACTCCCGTGTACTCCTCTATACCATCTATGACAAAGTCCGCTGTCTTACTGGCTGCAAAGTAGGTAAGTATGGCATATAGGGCGATCTGCACTGTGAATACATAGGCCGCCGTGAGAAATATAAAGAGGTTAAAGATCAGAATTACATTGCCTACACTTAGCGAGGTTTTTTTGCTGACATAAATAGCCAGCACCTCTGTGCCATCAATAATGGCTCCGCCGCGAATGGCCAGGCCTATGCCCAGTCCCAGAAAGAAACCGCCAAAGGTGGCCACCAGAATCTTGTCCTGCGTGATGGCAGGGTAGGGTATCAGGTAAATGGCGAGGGATAGCATGATAATGCCCAGGATACTTTTATAAGCAAAGCGCTTATTTACCGCCCAAAAGGCCAGCGCCAGGAAGGGCAGGTTAAACAAGAAAATTAGAAGGGATAGGGGAATGTCCGTAAATACATCCACGATCAGGGAAATACCCATCACCCCGCCATCAATAAAGTGATTGGGTATAAGAAATCCCTTGAGGCCAAATGATGCAGCGAGTACCCCCACACTCAGGTTAAAAAAGTCGCTGAGGGCATGTTTAAGGTCTACTTTCAGGTCACGCAGCCTTCCTGCCCCGGACTTAGGGCCGCCAAGCAGGCGATTAAGGGATACTAAGGTGATACGAAGGGCTTTATTCATTGGGCAATCAGATGTCCTTTTGATAACGGCCGGCGGTGGGTAGGGTTGGAGCGAAGAGGATAAACCTGGAAAATTTACGAGGCTTCCTTACCTTCGTACCGGACCAGACCTTATAAATAGTATGTGGAGAAAGATTGCGAAATATGGGTGTATGATCACTTTTTTTGGCGGCCTGCTGGCTGCAAGCCTGTTTTATGTGGGCATCAGTGCCATGGAAGATAAATATGAGCCTGGCCCGGAAGAGGTGGATAATAATGATGATAAAGCTCCTGTGGTGTTAATGGAAGGCTGGGACAACTACCTCAGTAGCTGTCAGGTAGCCGGTAGCATCACTATTTACGACCTCAGTGCCGGGCAGTGGTACACCAGTGACACAGCCGATATGAAAGTCAGGACCCTGCCCGCCTCTACTTTTAAAATATTGAATACCCTGATACTGCTGAAAGAAGGAGCTGTGGCCAGTGAAAAGGACAGTATATACTGGCCAGTAGCCTACGATACGGCTAAATACGGCCACCGGCCGGATATCTATCACAGTATGCCGCTGGAGGAGGCCTTCCGTAAGTCTGCCGGATGGGCTTATATAGAGTTGGCTAAAAAGGTAGGCAAAGAAACTTATGCGCAATACCTCGAAAGGTTAGGGTATGGCAACGGCGACCTGTCCGTGGAGGGTATGGACTTCTGGAATTATGGTCCGTTTGGCGTCTCGCCCGAAGAACAGGTAATGGCTGTGATGGGCATCTATCACCGCTCCTTTCCCTTTTCAGAAGCTCACTATGATATACTGGAAGACATGATGGTGGTGGAAGAGAACGAGGCATATACTCTGCGAGCCAAAACAGGCTGGACACGCGCCGGTGGCACAGACACCGGCTGGTGGGTAGGCTATTTGAAAAAAACCGATAATACTTGGTTCTTTGCTACCAGAATTACAAAAGACAGGGAAACGCCGAATCCTGACTTCGGTGCCTGCCGTAAAGAGATCACCAGGCAGGTATTAAAAGAACTAGACGCTTTGTAAAAATATATATTTCGCTTATGGCCCCAGCTTTCTATTTATTATAGCCCTTACCCTTCAGCCTATCTGACTTTTCCGACACACAACCTTCCAGAGGGGCAAGGTAGAGGAGGTCTCGTTAATTTAATTAACCCTGCCATATGGCGTACTGGCATCATAGATGATGAAACTTATGCCATGTGCTTAATATTTAATACTTTATGGAAGCTAAAGAAGCAAAAGGGCTTTCCAAATTCCTCAGCTTTATACTCAGGCATAAACCGGAAACCATCGGTATCACCCTTGATAAGGGAGGCTGGGCTAACATAGATGAACTGATCGAAAAGTCCCGGTCAGATATGCACCCCGGATTTGACCGTGAAAAGCTCGAATTTATCGTCAGCCATAATAATAAACAGCGCTTTTCTTTTTCGGAAGACGGTCGGAAGATCCGGGCCAATCAGGGGCACTCCATTCCGGTAGACCTGGGCCTTATGCCCAAAGAACCACCTCATTCGCTCTTTCACGGGACGGCTGATAAGAATGTAGCCTCTATTATGGCAGGCGGACTGCAGCGGCAATCACGGCATCACGTACATCTTTCCGCAGATAAGGCGACTGCCAAAGCAGTAGGTATGCGCTATGGCAAGCCTGTCATACTGACCATACACTCCCGGCGTATGCATGAGGAGGGTCATGTGTTCTTCCAGTCCGAAAATGGCGTTTGGCTCACTCTGGAGGTGCCCGTGAGTTATATAGACTTTAATTGATTATACCTGATGAGTGATGAAATTATCCCCTTATCGGATAAGGACAGGGAGGTGCTGAAACTTGATAGAGAACATATCATGAAAAATAAAAGAAGTCAGGTAATTACCTGGCTTCTCATATTAATCGGTGTACCCGTGGTCATCGGTGCGTATATGCACTATAAGGAAGGAAAAGACTTTTTGATCACTCTTCCCTGGCTTTTTGCCATATGTAGTGTTTTTTCTATACCCATGCTGGTACTCACCCTCATCTCATCCGGCAGGCAGCTCAGCACATGTAACGAGGATATTAAGGCTGGTATGAAAAAGCGTAAGCAGTCTGCTATTGTCTCTATTGATAGGTTTAATAAAAATAGTCATTTGAATGATGGTATGATTGTTTACCTCTAGGATGATGAGATGAGGAAATCCAGTAGGATAGGCGATACCATTGAATATGAAGTGTCAATAAGTGAAAAAACCACCTTTACCTGTAAGGTAATTTAAGAAAGCCCCCAGGCCATCCCCTTCTTGTAGCTCATCAGTTTTGCTTCAAGGGCATCAGCGGCCGCACGTAGTTCCAGCAGCCTCGAAAGGCTAGCCTTCTGCAGCCGTTTTTCCATTTTCATTGTCTGCAGCTTCAGCAGTCCTTGAATCGGTTGTGGCTCTTTAGCTATTACTTCCTGCAGAATGGGTTGTAACCTGATAGCACGTAAAACCTTCTGCCTTGTCTTTTCAGCTTCTTCCAGCTGGCGTTTAGCACGTATCAGCGCCTCTTCGGTTTCGAGGATTTTTAGCCGGATATATGCGTCCAGGGCTTTCCGTTCATCTGCTTCTGTTTCGCTCAAGGGGCTTTCATCCTGAGCTTTAGCCTCCATAGCTGTTTGCGCTGCCTGGTATAACTCCAGCAGCTTTATGTTCGCTTTAGCGGACACCTCCCGTTCGCCTAGTTCTACCAGGGAGTATAAACTTCTTTTTATACCCAGGTAGGCCGCCATTTGCGTTTGTGTCCAGCCTAAGTCTGTGCGTAACTCATTGATCCATTTTGAAGCCATTCGTTTACTATTTGTAGCAATTTACCCCAGCAGAAAATAAATGCTACATTTTTGTGGCATTTATTATGTGGCAATTTTTTCTGCTACAAATAAATTGCTACGATTTTAACGGTATTCAGGTAGGCGGTGGCGGGGTGCATTGGTTGCCTTGTAGCTAATAAAGATCCTATCTAAGTAAAATTTACCAGATACATTATATTTGATTGACTGTGGAATGGTACTGGTAAACCTAAGGCAAAAAAGGAGCCGTATAAGATAAATTATGATGAGAATGGTAGAATGATGAAAATGATCAATCTCATGCCTACTGCCTCGACTTACTGGTATACGAATACCGGTACGGTTCTGTGGTGGGAAATAGCCCGTATTGCCTATACGGCTATTATGATGCTGACAGGATACGCCAGCTTTTATATTGCTTTCATTAGTATCCCTTTTATCTATCTCCTAATGGGCTTGACCTTACAGGCATTATACACTTTTGGGTGGGTTATCGAGCTAGGTATTCTCCGGCAAAAAAGCTATGAAAAGCGGAAAAATTTCCGTATAGTTTACTATTTGGTATATTTATCACTCTCAGTTTTTATCGTATTTGGGTTTTCGCTAAGCATACTACTCTAATGTTACGCCATTATTTCTTAGTCAGCTTTTTACTGTTATCGTTTTCTTGTAATAACCAACACAACTACATACAAGTGCATCAACAAAATCTTACCAATGAACAGGTGAAAAACCATGAATTTCTGAAAGGAATGTACGATGATGATTACTTCCTGACGGGCTGGTTGATAGAGTGAAAAACGTATTAGTGACTCTGTGCTTTCAGATAGAAAGCGAAAAGCCTAAGGATCTGGAGGCGCTTTATGCCCTTACCCATGAAGCGACGGAAAGAATTAATGATCTGGAGGATGATTTTTTCGCACAAGGTAGTGAGATAGAGACCGCAGCAAGAGAGATCATCGCTATCGAATTTGAATATATTGCTCAATCCTATGGGTTCGCTGAGGCTGATATAGAAGAGCTTATTGCTCCCAGAAACTGGTAAGGTAAGTGAAAAAGCCCCAGGGGCTGTTCAGACCCTTCTGTTTATTTAGTAAGGTTCTATAATTCAGTAAGTTGTGATGGTATTTGTTCTTTATTTATTGTAGATTAATACATTAATAAAATTTTATAATACCTACCCTTACTACCTATGGAAAACGACAAGCAAAAAATGATTGACGAGTCAGCAAAAATGATAAAAGAGTTGGCTGCCGATCAGAAAATCCAGGTCAAGTTGTCTGAAGAACAATATGCTGCTCTTGAAGAACACTGGCATAACTGGGATCCTAAAAAACCTGCACAACTCACCTTTATAGTAGATGGTAAAGAGCGGGCAGATATTAAGGTAGCTGCTTATACATACCGCGGAGATACTTGCTGTGTATAATGCAGGCACACCTTAAAAGGAGCTCTGCGCTGATATTTTACTATAATGACGGACAATTTACCGGAGAAAATTATGTTTCCGGTAAATTGGCTGTTTTAAGTCCTCCTGTATTGGGTGTACTGGATAAGTGCAGTGATTTTCTGCCCTATCATAAAATAATAGAAGCACTTTCGCATGTACCTGAGGCCGAAAAGCTAATTGATTCTTTACTTGAGCGGGATATTTTAGTAAAGCAGGGAAGCGATATAGCCGCACGTGAAGCTACGATCGATTCCTGGGAATGGGACCTGCCGGCAAGGCACTACCACGCCCGTACAAATTACGTCAGCTTCGAAGCCAATAATACGTATGTATATGCAGAGCTGGATAAAAAGGCCCGTGAAAAAATCCCCCCTTCACCCTATTATGAAATTGAAGGATTAGCCTATATAAATCTGCCTGGTCCGGGCACATTACCCTCATTAACCCTGCAGGAAACCCTACTGGCCCGCAGAACCTGTAGAAAGTTTTCAGGGAGCAGCATTTCTTCCTTCCGGTTCAGTGATTTATTATACTACTCTTTTGGTAAAACAGGCGAGTTGAATGGTGGAAGTATTGGTGATGTTATTTTCAAAACCAGTCCCTCAGGGGGTGCCAGGCATCCGGCTGAAATATATGTGGTGGTGAATAATGTTGAAGGCTGGGAGGCAGGTATTTATCACTATAACACAAAAACACATAGCCTTGGCCTTATAGAGGCAGGAGACTTCAGAGAGTGGGGAGTACATGTATGCTCTAAGCAGGAGTGGGTTAAAGATGCCTCGGTGGTTTGTATTCTCACTTCCATGCTTAAACGGAATATGTGGAAGTATGAGAACAGCCATGCCTACCGGGTGATCAATATGGATTTAGGCCATCTGGGACAGACCTTTCATCTTGTGAGTACGGCTATGGGGTTGGGGCCTTTTACGACAGCAGCCCTTAATTGTAAACTGATCGAGGATAAGCTTGCTAACGACCCCTACCTGCAGCCTGCTCTTTACGCGTGTGCAGCAGGCTGGGCAGTGGACTAGGCGAAAATTATCATCTGCATCGCTTGCCTGATCATTTCCATCATACCTATGAGAGGGATGCCGCATCATATCTGAGCGGGAAATAAATCTTATTTCCCGCTCCTGACTAATCTTCCTACCACGAAAGGGCTATCGTCCAGGCTGCTGGCATCGTCATTTACCTGCAGGTCTGCCCGGAACAGGTCGCCGGTATGCAGGCCTGAGGTAGTATATTCTCTCAGGTCGGAACTACCTTCCATAATCAGCTCTTCGGTGGAGAGCGCCGGGGTAGGGAAATATACGGTTATCGTATCGTCCATATCTAATTGAGCATCAAAACCGTCGCCCAATCCGATCAGGCTTACCACCCTTATTTCAGCACGGCAGGGCAGGCTGTCGCAATAGGTGTGGTTCAGATCAGAGGCTTCTTCCGGTAATAATATATTTACCACTTCCCCCATAATGCGGGCCGTGGCTGGCGGCACCTTTTCCCCCAGGTCAGGAGCTTCCATGTCCTCCGTATCCAGGGTCGTTTCTATCGTGGCTTCAGGTATATTGGTGCCTGTTTCCGTATTGCGGCAGGCACTAAACACAAGTGTGAAAAGGCCGAGAGCGAGTATATAATAAAAGGATGTATGTGTCTTCGTGGTTTCCATACTTATCCTACAGTCTTCATGCCAATTTGTTTAACGAAAAGCCCCTAAAACCTTAACGAATTCTTGCCGTTATCAACATAAACACGCAAGTAATGGAAAAGGAAGCCCCACTTACTATAAAAGATGGCAGGGTAGTAACCCTGAGGTACCTATTAAGAGAAAACGATGAACGCGGGCAGGTTCTTGAGGTGATGGATAATTACTACCCATTTGAATTCCTGTTTGGCACCGGCTCATTACTACCTGCCTTTGAAGATAAGCTGAAGGGTCTTTCTGAGCGTGACTACTTCACTTTTACACTAGCGCCGGATGAGGCATACGGTCAGCCGCAGGCAGAAAATATCATTGATGTGCCCATGAGTGCTTTTGAGATGGACGGACGGGTACCCGATGGCATGCTGGCAGAGGGCCAGACGCTCACCCTGAAAGACGACCAGGGTGACCCCCATACCGGCCGGGTGGTAGAGTGGAATAAGGAGACCGTAAAAATGGATTTTAACCATGTGATGACGGGTAAAACCCTGCACTTTTCGGGCCAGGTACTACATATAAGAGAGGCAACGCCTGAGGAGCTTGCCCGCAACCACCATATTCCCGCTGACGGCATCAGAAGAGACTAATTACAAGGCTTATTAAGAAGATTTCATGGAACAGGAAACGGTGACAGAGGCCCGTGAGACGGCTGCAGTTCAGTCCACAATACAGGTAAGAGATAAGACCGCCCGCCTTATCAAGGCGCTCACCAAGGGGCTCTATGAACGTGAAGAGGTAATCAAGCTGTCTCTGCTGGCTGCTGTGGCAGGGGAGAGTATTTTTCTGCTGGGCCCTCCCGGTGTGGGCAAGAGTCTGATAGCGAGACGGCTAAAGCATGCCTTCCGCGATGGAAAGTCCTTTGAGTACCTCATGAGCCGGTTTAGTACACCCGACGAAGTATTTGGCCCTATTTCTATACAAAAACTCCGTGAGGAAGACCGCTATGAGCGCAAAACCGATCAATACCTGCCCGGGGCTAACGTGGTGTTTCTGGATGAAATATGGAAAAGCAGTCCGGCCATACAAAATGCGCTGCTTACCATCTTAAATGAAAAAATATACCGTAACGGAGAGCAGGAGATGAAAGTGGATCTGCACGGAATCATCGCTGCCAGTAATGAACTGCCGCCGGAAGGCGAAAGCTTTGAGCCCCTCTGGGACCGCTTCCTTATCCGGTATAAGATGGATGGTATACAAAAGTCACGAAACTTCCTGCGCATGATCACCGATACGCAGGATGTCTATGAGGTACAGGTAGCCCCTCAGGATCAGATTAGTAATAGCGAGCTAAAAGAATGGAGCAAGGCCATAGACCAGGTAGAGGTGCCCGATGAGGTACTGGATACCATACAGGTAATCCGTAAAAAGGTAGAGGACTACAATACCTCCCGTAAAGACCGCGCCTCGCTGGTGCTGACCTATGATCGCCGCTGGAAGAAGATTATACGTCTGATGCGTACAAGTGCATTCCTGAACGACCGCCCCAAGGCAGATCTGATGGACTGCTTTCTGATCATCCATTGCCTGTGGAATAAACCCGGTCAGGAGGAGGTGATCCGGGAAATAGTAGGGGAGAGCATCCGCAAACACGGCTATAGCCTTACTACCCGCCTGAGCATGCTGAAAAAGGAGACAGAGGCGTTTGACAAAGAGGTGGACGGAGAAATACGCATTCGTAATACGGTAACACGCGAAATGCCCAAGCCCTATGAAGAAACCTATTTCGAGCTGGTGAAAGACAGTAGTCAGTTTGATGGTAAGTACATCCGCATCAATGACTTTCATAAGCTGAGCAGGGAGGAGTTTACTGTGACTAACTTTTATGATGAAGAAAATAACCTGGTAAATCGCCTTGAGACTAAGAAAGGCCTTACCGAACATACGGTGCTGGTTAAGTATAGCTCAGTAGAATATAGCTTCAGCCTTATAACGATGAAGCAGGAAGAAACGGAGATGCTCATGAAGAAGCCTCACCGGCTGGTACAGCAGTTCTGGAATGAGCGCTACGAAAAGCTGCATGGTTACATCCTGCAGCAGATAGACCGGCTGGAGGCCGAAAGCCCGGAGGAATTAGACCAGGTGGAAACCAATCTGTTTATTGACCACCGGTTGGCTCCCATCGTCACGGCTAATCACCGTGAGGTGACCGAGGCCCTGCATCGGGTACGCCTGCAATTAGAGCAAATCAAATACAGCTATGATAATATTTCCTGAAAAAAATGCTTTATCTAAACAGACTATACATCCGGGTTTGATGGTAAGTTATAGCTGATTATGCCCTTATGTCTGATTAGTGAAATTTGATTTAAAGCTTGTTTTTAAGAGGATATGCAGAAGGTATAACGCGTAGGTACAGGCGTTTTTTGAATAGGGGGTAGGTATTTGTTATTATGAATAAGGCTGATACAGTCTTTCATTAATAATTTAACCAAACTATCCTGATGATGAAAAAGGAAACGCTTTCACTTAATGATCTGAACGTAAAGAGCTTTAAAACCAGAGACCGCATAGTAGGCGGTGGGTATACAGATGTCACTTACTTCTGCGGAGACAATAGCGGGTACTACGGAGGAACTAAGTATAACCCTTGTTTTAGTCCCTGCTAAGCATAATACAGCGTAGTAAAGAAGCCATCCCGCACCTTTTGGGTGGCTTTTTTATTAATCGAATTAAAACCACCGTCTTAGACGGTGGTCATGTTTGAGGGCTATGCCAGTAGGGGTATATTGTGGAATGAGCAAGTATCGTAAGCTATCGCATAGCTTTTACTATTGTGTCTATCATGTAGTATGGACCCCGAAGTACCGCCACCGTATACTTCGTGATATTGTTGCAGATACGTTGGAGAATAAGATAAAGACGATATGTGAATGGAAGGAGGTCAAGGTAGAAGAGTTGAACATTCAGCCAGATCACGTTCATTTGGTATGTAGTATACCTCCGAAACTTAGTGTATCAGACTTCATGGGTATTCTCAAGGGTAAGACAGCGATCATGATGTTTAAGAACTTCAAGAGTCTTCGCAGAAAACCCTATTGGGGCAATCATTTTTGGTCACGAGGCTATTTTGTAAGTACGGTAGGCATAGATGAAGAAAAGATAAAGCGGTATGTTAAGTATCAGGAGAAGGAAGATAAGAAAGAGGATGGGGATATAGATATCCCGCTATTCGATAACTGACTATCCCCCTTTGGGGGTAATAACCATTGAAAACCCCCTCCTTTGGTGGGGGTAATTTATTTGGTCGCAGACTTTTTAGAAGCTGCTTAAATAAAGAAATGAAAGACAGCGCATTATGCTTTTACCGGGGAGCACACAGGCCACGCACAGACACTAACATATTTTCGTCAGGGGTGAGCATAAGCTACTTTCCTGACAAACTAATAGCGTATGGATAAAGAATTGAAAGAAGCATTCGACCGGTTTGTGGAGTTTGGCGAATTACTCGATCGCCGCACCCGCCAATACCTGGTGCAATACCTGCACCACCGTATAGACCCCGGGGTGGAGGTGCCGGAAGTGATCGACGACCGCTACTTTCACTATTTCCGCGGGGCCTTCGATGACTTGCTGCTTAAGCCGGATGTAGCTGAGGTAATGGGCGAAAATGAGGCCCTAAGCCGTCAGGTGGTGCTGGACACTCTCTACTGGCTGCGTAATGTATGGAAGAAGATAGAAACCAAAAACCCCTACCATGATGAGCAGGAGCGTCTGGAAGGGTGGGCCATAACCACAATGGAGCATTTTGTGCCACGCTGGCCTTACTTGGTAAACTACCTGGACGGCAAGTACCCGAACGATCGCCTTAACCCCGATTTTTTTAGAGAGAAATTCAAATCCCTCATCCGCGGACGCGAGCACTATGATATACCAGCAAGCGAAAAAGAAGAAGCAGACCGGGCTCTTACAGATCTGCTGCGCCAGTGGGATGCCCTGCTGCAGGCAAAGATATTTGAATGGCAGATAAGTAAGCTGGAGGAGTATAAAAATGAATATGGTGGCACGCTGGAAGCAAAGGCGCAGGAGTATGCCAAGCTGCAAAAGCTGGTTTCGCCCTTTATGGAATATGTTGGCCGCTACTGGGATATGTCGAGGGCCTTGTGGAAACAGACGAGCTTCGATGTACTGGAAAAGTACGACGACCTGCTGAAGCGGGAAGACCAGCTACAGCATCTGGCAGACCTGCTGGGTAAGATGCGCGAGGCAGAAAATGAACTGGAGGAGGAGGTATTTGAGCGTACCGTCATACACCAGGACTGGGTGCCGGACCCTACTATGCGCTCGGAGGTAACAGGCGTGCATGAGAGTGACGACCTGAATAACCTGCTGAGCAGTGAGGTATCACTGCTCAGCCGCGAGGATACGGAACTGGCCTTTCTCAAAAAGTATGCGGATAAAAACCTGCTGACTCTGCAGTACCGTGATGAACGGCTGGACGAACGCAGCGAAAAGAGAACGGAGGTGTATCAGAAGGTGCGGCTGAAGGAAAAAGGGCCCTTTGTCGTCTGTGTGGATACCAGCGGTTCTATGGAGGGAGAGCCTGAGCAGATTGCCAAGATACTGTGCTTCGGCATACTGAAAATGGCCGCTAAAGAAGACCGGCAGGCCTACCTTATCAACTTTTCTACCAACATAGAAACACTGGACTTACTGAATCTGGCTGACTCGGTAGATCGCGTGGCGGCCTTTCTGCGCATGTCTTTCCATGGGGGTACGGATGTGAGTCTGCCCCTATACGAAGCCATCCGTCAACTGGATCGCTATGAATATAAGCATGCAGATGTGCTGGTGATCAGTGACTTTATCATGTACCGTATGGATGACGAACTATTGAAGCTGATGGCGCATCACCAGCAAAATAATGGTACCCAGTTTCATTCCCTTACCCTCTCGGAGTACGGTAATGAGCGTATCATTGACCGCTTCGACAATAACTGGCTTTATGACCCCCGCGAAAAAGGGATAATGAAAGCACTTTATAATGATGTGAAAGGCGTGGTGGAAAGAGGAATATGATTGATTAATAGAGCAAATGGATCATTGACTAACAGAGAAAGAGAATGATTGTAACATCAGGGTATTTAATTCCTCTTTCATCCCTGATTGGTATTTGGTATATTAGGTAAGTCATTAAATGACTTAGTTTTACCAAACATTATTATGCTATGAAAAGAGGAAAAATCTCTATCTCCGACCTTAAAGTGTCGAGTTTCGTGACCACTGCCAATTTCTCCGGGATCAATGGGGGAGGAAAAGTGTCGGCCGATGCGAGGTACTGCACAGAGAATGGGACGTACTGTACTCCCTGTGAAGTATCTGAGACAAACAGGGAGGACGTCTGTATTTGCTATTGATAGAGTTCATTGAAATGAGCTTAGGCACAGGAGCGTGGAGAAATTACCCGCTGAGAATTAAAGCAGAATCATGAGGTTCTGCTTTTTTGGTCATATTAAAATTCACGGTCGGTGGCCATTTCCAAATGTAGTTGAGTACCGTCCGAAGGATCAGCCTCCACGCTTATCACACATGTATACAGACCCGGAGCCAGCACAGCGCCGAAATAACCTACAGGCGCTGAGCTGAGGGGGTTTTCTAACCCCTTAACGCGGGCAGTTACTGCTGCTACTTTCACCGGATATGCCTGGTAGTGGCTGCTGGCGAAGTGCATCAGGGAGGGGAACTCAATATCTCCTTCGGAAGAATGTGCCGTCACAGATAGGAATTGGAATGGCGTTTCATTTTTCAGGCGAATATAGGCCTTTGTTTCATCGACGGCGGGTGGGGGGAGCAGACTATCCTCTTCACTACAGCCTATGCAAAAAAGGATGAGTACAAAACTAATCAGAAGGCATTTCATATTTGACAGGATTTACCTTAATGACAGTTCATGCGCCTCCTTCCCCGGTTGGTTAACCCAGGTATTTATTTAGGAACCCTGCTGCAATATTATTTCAGTAAGGTCTTATTGCTTAGAAAGCAGGCTGCCGGGTATATGAGAAAGGAAATTGGTGGATTTCCGGCAGCTTTGTGTAAATTATCTAGTCTCTTATTGGGTATACTTTTTTACGATTCATTCATTTTTTAACCCACATTCAGCTATGGGATACCTGAAGTATATCCGAAGACTCCAAAGGATCGATCGCATGATCCGCAAACGCCGCACTGGCACCCCAGGTGAGCTGGCCATTAAGCTTGGTATATCGGAGCGCATGACCTATGAGATCATTAAAGAGCTTCGTGAGGATCTCGAGGCGCCGATCTCCTATTGTAATTTTGCCCGCAGCTATTATTACACCCAGGAATACAGCATGAAATTCTGACCGCTGCACTCCTATTTCAGTACCCCTTCATTTATTGGTAACAAATAAGAAAGGAAGCAACACTTTCTGTCTTTTTAACAACCAAACCAATTTTTTATGAAGACTAATGAAAACCTTTGGAAAAGCGCCCTGATGGTGTGCCTGTTTTTTGTGGGAATTTTTGGCTTTACTGCCTGTAATGACCAGGCGGCAGAGCCGGATGCCCCTGATGCGGGGCTACCGGGTGTAGAAGTCGAGGTATATAGCTGGAGTCTGCCTGAGGATCTGGACTTGACCTCTGAGCAGAAAGTGGCCCTTATAGAACGGCTTACTGAGGAGGGGGACTTTCAGTACGCCACACTGGAATACGGGGGCACCCGTGAGGGATACAACGAACTTCTGTCCGGTCAACCTGCAGAAGAGAGCTGCTCACCCTGGATTAAGGTATCTTGCTGCTGCACCGAATGGGCCTACAGTAGCTACTGCTATGGCACATGTACTTATAAAAAGAGTTGCCAGGAAGGTAATAAGATTGTAGAGGAGTATAGGACAGAAAGAACCTTCCAAAGCTGCAGCTATTTTAATGTGTAAAGACCTGCTCTGAATTTGAACCGGTTCTGCACAGCAGATCCGGTTTTTTTTGATAAAGGATTGAGAAGAGTAACTGATAATTAGGGCAGTTTGGCTACGAGGTATTTGTAGGCTAGCGCCGCAGACACTGCCAGCCCGAAACTCAGCAGCGTACCAATTAGGATATACTCCGTAAGCTGCCTGTCCTTACTCTTGCTCAGGTCACCGAAGCGAAATACAGACTTGGCGGCAATAAGAAACCCAATAGCCTGCCACTGTCCGCCTACCACAAAGCCAAATACAAATAAACGCTCGAGCATACCTATGTGGCGGCCCGCCTGCATAAGGGAGTCGTCCCTGCTCTCGCCTGTTACGTCCCATTTGGCCATAAGTATGCGCATGACCACGGCCAGACCCTGGCTTACAAAGAGCAAGGAGGTAAGCAGGAGCAGGTTTTCAGTAGTGACCACTGAGTCAGGCAGTAGCGTGTAGGGAAAGTAGTGGTATACCACCCCTGCTATCACCAGCAGATGAGCGGCCTGGTCGGCAAAGAATGATAAGGAGGCGTAGCGCCTGCGCTCCAGATGAAGCTTTAGCACATCTATTACCAGGTGTGATAAGGGGATTAACCATAAAGCCATGGAGTAGGGGGTAGAGGGTCCCAAGATGATCAGTAACAGGAGCGCGTGTACCAGTATATGTAAATACAGGTAAGGCGAGCGATGTTTCTTTTTGCGCTTATGCGCTGCCCATTTATCAGGTTGTAATACAAAGTCGCCCAGCAGATGTGCCAGGAGTAGTTTTATAGCCAGTTCGGTCATTTTTTCAGGTAGAATGAAATAAAAAAGTCCTGCAGCCTTGTGATCTCATCGTATCCGGCACGCGATAGCGCCTCGCTTACGCTGCTTTGCGACTTGCCCAGCTTTGCCGCCAGCTCTTTTTGAGTAAGGCCGGGGTATTTCAGGGCCGCACTTACAACTCCGGCCGTTGCCGGATGCCAGTTATCCATGGTAAGCAAAGCAAGCTCGAGCATATAGTTAAAGAGTTCATCACTAATAGCGTCATCACTGCTTATGGCCATAGTCGTTTTCTTAAGTGCTTCAAAGCACTCTCCGGACTTTACGAATGCAGGTCCGTTACTTTCCGTGATCTTTCCGGAATGGTATGCCTCATCACCCAGACCTATGGCCATTCTTACCCCCAGGCCCGGCAGTTGCCTCATGGCTGCCTTTATCATGAGGGCTGCTTTGATGGTCATTTCCGGAGTCAGAATAATCTGAAAACTGTCTCCGCGATATACCTCCCAGTCTTCCGGCTCTTTTCCGAACAGGCCCATCGTTTCTTTTAAAGCAGGGAGCCATTCATCCGGCTTGTGCTCCTGCGAACCTATAAGGTCTCCGGTAATTACTGCGATCATAATTAGTGTATTAATATCGGTTGTTTAGCCGATATCCTACAATATCGGCTATTTATCCGATAATTCAAATTATCGGCTATTTAACCGATAATCAATAATATCGGGCAATTACCCGATAAGTGCGTGTTTCCTATTCACTTAAGCTTGAAAGCATTCGCATGATAGGCGAGGGGAAAAGAGACCCTCGCCACGGGTAAAAACTCCGTATCAAAATCGGGAGATTGGCTAGTGTGATTTTTCTTTTAAAGGAAACCCACCTTTGTAAAGCTCCGTCTCCGAAAGATTCTGATAGCAGGTGAGAAATGCGGAAAGGTTAGAACCTTTCCGCACGGCCTTGTTACACGAATCCCCCTCTATTGATACAAATACCATGGTCAAGTAACAGGTAAAAATGCCTCTTTGCCTGTTGTAAGCGGCGTTATAACGTTTGCGGAATTTCAGAACTGTTTGTTTCGCTTTCCTTGTAACAAAAGCTAGATACTCGTGAAAGTCGGGTGATGTCATTCAAATAAAGCCTGTATGCAGGTGGGTAACTAAAGGAAACTGACCCCGCCTGCTGCAGCAAACGGAAACACTAAATCCAATATGAAGCACTATCTACTAATTGCCTTCTTTCTGTCGCTGGCGCAGCTAGCTCAGGCTCAAACCGTTAGGGGTACGGTTACTGATTCTCAGGGAGAAGCGCTACCGGGTGTAAACATCCGGGTTCAGAACACTAGCCGGGGAGCCACCACTGATATCAATGGTGCCTTTTCGCTTAATGCCTCTTCAAGTGATACCCTGGTATTTAGTTACATAGGGTATGTATCGGAAACCGTTCCGGTGGGTAACCGCTCTACCATCGATGTACGCCTGCTGGAAGACCTGCAGACCCTCAGCGAGGTAGTAGTAGTAGGTTATGGTACCTCCACCAAAAAGGAACTGACAGGTGCCGTATCTATTGTAAACTCCGACGCTATCCAGGAGCTGAAGCCTCAGCGTATAGAGCAGGCGCTTCAGGGCCAGGTACCGGGTATGGTGATTAACAGTGCATCCGGTTCACCAGGTGGCGGACTTAATATCCGTATCCGTGGACTTAGTACCAATGGAGAGAATGCTCCTCTTGTAGTGGTGGATGGTATCGTATATGATACGGACGGTCTGTCTGCCCTTAACCCTGACGATATCGAGTCTATCAACGTACTGAAGGACGGTACGGCCGGTATCTACGGTGTGCGCGCCGCCAATGGTGTGATCATCATCGAGACTAAAAGAGGCAGGCGTAACTCCAAGCCCACCATAAGCCTCAATGGCTACTACGGTGTACAAGAGACCTCGCGTAAACTGGACCTGCTGAATGCCCGCGAGTATGCTATCCTGAAAAATGAAACGTTTGCCTCAGGTGGCATGGTAGCCCCTTTTACTGATGTTGATGCATTAGGTGAAGGTACTGACTGGCAGGATGAGGTATTCGTAAGTGCCCCTATCCAGAATTATAATATGACGGTAACCGGTGGTACGGAAAAGTCTTCGTACTCAGTAGGTGGTTCATTCCTGGATCAGGAAGGTATAGTAGGAGGGGATAAATCAGGCTACCGCCGTTATAACTTCCGCCTCAACTTCAGCACCGACCTTGCTCCCAAGGTTACGCTGAACAATACGCTACTCTATACAAATGAGAACAGAAGTGTATTACCGGAAAACGTTATTTCAAGTGTGTTGTACAACACAATCAATGCTCCTGCGACCACCCCGGTAAGAAATGCAGACGGAACGTATTCCTACATTGAGTCCATCAATGATGTGATCAACCCGCTGGCGCAGATTGAAAACTCTTTCAATGAAGCCGTAACCAACAAGTTAGTCGGTACACAGGAGATTGTATACGATATCTCGGATGCCTTTACCGTAACCGGCCGCGCCGGATATAACTACGCTCTGGTAGATTATAAGCAGTTTAACCCGCTTGTCTATTATGGCTCAGGTAAGCCACAGAATACAGCTTTGAATGCCGATCTGGATCCTATTACTACTGAGATTGCGACTGATGTGGAAATCCCGATTCGTAATAGTGTGAACGAATCGATAAGCACCTTCTTTAACTATAACCTGGAGGCATTCCTGAACTATAACCAGAAGTTTGGGGAACTACATGGCGTAAAAGCTACCCTGGGTGGTTCTATGTGGGGTGAACGTGGTAAAAACCTGAGTGGTACCGCTTATAACGTACCTTATAACAGCAATGAATACGCGGACATCTCAGCCACTGACGGTAGTGATCTGCTGAATAATGTGTCGAGCTACCAATTCAGGCAGCGTCTGCAGTCTATATTCCTTAGAGGTGAATATAACTATGCAGACCGCTACATCTTCAGTGCACTGGTAAGACGTGATCAGTCAAGCAATTTCGGCCCTAACTATCAGGTGGGATACTTCCCTACCGGTTCGGCTGCGTGGCTGCTTTCAGAAGAAGACTTCTGGACCAGTGATGCCATTGACTTCGTAAAGTTACGTGCAAGCTTTGGTGTATCGGGTAATGACCAGATTGGTCTGTTCAGATACCGTGGATTGCTTAATGGCGAAGGTGTATATCCTTTCAATGACCAGTTGATTACAGGTGTGGCGATCGGTACCCTTGGCAACCCGGATCTTAAGTGGGAGTCTACTGAACAGTTTAATATAGGTAGCGACCTTACATTGCTGAATGATAGGCTGTCACTGACCCTGGACTACTATGTGAAAACTACCCGTGACCTGCTCTTCCAGCCTGACGTATCCGGTGTACTGGGTGCTTACGGAGCTGCTGGTAATCCTCCATTTGTGAATGCCGGAACGGTTAGAAACCAAGGGTTTGAGTTTTCTGCCACGTACGGCCAGGAAATCACCCCCAATATCAATTTTAGCGTAGGATATAACCTGACTACTATCGATAACGAGGTAATTGACCTTCCCCAGGGTGTGGAATTCATTGAAACCGGTGCATTCGGTGTAGGAGGAACGACTTCCAGCCGTATGGAAGTGGGCTACCCCCTTGGCTACTTCTTCGGTTATGAGACGGACGGTGTGTACCAGACGGCTGAGGAAGTAAGCAGCCGTGGCGTAGACCAGCCGCTTGCCCAGGCCGGAGACCTTCGTTTTGTGGACCAGAATGGTGATGGCGAGGTAAACTTCAGTGATGACTCAGATAAGACCATCATTGGTTCTCCCATTCCGGACATGACCATGGGCCTTAACCTGACCCTGAATGTTCACGGATTCGATATTGTGGCTAATATGTACGCTTCTATCGGCAACGATATCCTGCGTAACTATGAGCGCCAGCAGCCATATTCAAACCTGCTGGACTACAGACTTGGTCGCTGGACCGGCCCGGGATCAACGAACGAACACCCCAGGCTGACCACTGAGCTTACCAATAATTACGTAATCTCAGACTACTTTGTGGAAGACGGCTCTTTCCTACGGGTGAAAAACCTGCAGTTGGGCTATACCCTTCCTGAAAGTATTACCCAAAATATTGGTGCTGAGCAGCTTCGTGTGTATGTATCTGCGACTAACCCCTTTACTTTCACAGAGTATATGGGCTATGATCCGGATTTTAACAATGGTAATCCGCTTGCTTCTGGTATAGACTATGGCTTCTATCCCCAGGCAACTATCTACATGGCTGGTTTCAACCTAAAATTCTAAGCTGAAATGAGATTTTTATCTAAAACCATACTGATCTTATGTGCGGCTTTGGTGGTGAGTGTAGGGTGTGACTATACGAACATCGATCCGGAGTACACAATAGATGCAGACAACTACTTCCGTAGTGAAGAAGATTATTACCGCGCACTGACAGGTGCCTATGACCTGCTGCAAACTTCTTACCTGTCTCTTTGGATAGGTGAGATTGCTTCTGACAACTCCATCGCCGGAGGCGAGAGTGTGACCGATACGGAGGGTCTTCACCAGATAGATAATATGACCCATGGCGGGGTAAACAACGAGCTTCGCCAGATTTGGAGATGGAACTACGCTGGTATCACCCGCGTGAATTACATTTTTGAACATCAGGATAATGTTGACTTCTCTGGCAAGGAGGAGGTATTGGCCCAGGCGCATTTTCTGAGAGCCTACTATTACTTCGAACTGGTAAAGTTCTTTGGTGATGTGCCGGTTATACTTAACGAAAGAATCGGTACAGACGAAGTAAGCCAACTGGAGCGTACACCGGCATCTGAAGTATATGCTCAGATAGAGCAGGACCTGATGACGGCAGCCGAAAACCTGACCTGGACCGTGGCCGATAAAGGTCGCGTGACTAAGGGAGCAGCCCTGGCCCTGTTGGGTAAGGCTTACCTTTACCAGGATAAATTTACCGAGGCAGCCGGCGTGCTGGATCAGGTGATCAATGAAGGTCCTTATGACCTTTATGATGACTTTAGTACACTCTTCCGTGTATCCAGTGAAGGAAACGTGGAAACTGTTTTCGATATCCAGTATGTGGGAGTAGAAGGTGGTGGCTATGAGTGCTTTGTATGCCTTGAGGGCTTTGCCGCAGTTGGCTTCCACGGCATCCGTGGATACGACGGACCTGTTTACTCAGACGGTAACAGCTACAACCTGCCCACGCAGGATCTTGTAGATGCTTTTGAACCAGGGGATATCCGCCTGGAGCCTACTATTCTTGACATAGAAGCTTTCGCGGCCGAGCAGGCAGAGGAAGTGGATTACGTACAGGGTGCAGGCGGGCATACCGGGTATTATAATAATAAATACATGAAGCGTCTTGACGAACTGGGCCAGCCGGATACGGACCTTACCAGCCCGGTAAATCACCGTGTGATCCGTTTTGCTGATGTATTGCTGATGGCAGCAGAGGCCCATGCGCGTAAGAGCAGCCCTAACGAAGCATTGGCTCTTCAATACCTGAATGAGGTACGGGATCGTGCTGATCTGGATCCTGTGAACCTAAGCGGCCAGGTACTTGTAGAAGCTATATGGGATGAGCGTCGCGTGGAACTTGCCGGCGAAGGCCATCGCTTCTTTGATCTGGTTAGAACTGGCCAGGCTGAAGCTGAGATCGAAGGCTTCGAAGTGGGTAAGCACGAACTATTCCCAATACCCCAGGATGAGATAGACCTGGCTAATGCAGGGTGGCAGCAAAACCCTCGGTACTAAGCATAAAATCTAATTTCATGATAAAAAATATATATTCATTTCTTCTTATGGCTGGTCTGCTCCTTACGGCAGGCCTGCTCTACAGTTGTCAGGAGGAATTTGACCTCGATGAGGTGCCTCCTACAGAGGAAGATGCGTTGTTTTCTACAGAACGTGATGCTTCTACAGATAATATCGTGCACTTTACAGCCACCGGAGAAGGGTTTATCAAAACCTGGAATCTGGGTAATGGACAAACTGGTAAAGGTGAAACTATAACAGGGAGTTACCCTGATGCAGGCACGTATACCGTGACGCTGACCGTGTATAACGGTGGAGGTAGTGCTTCTCACACTGAGACCATTACTATTGCAGAGGATGATCCAACATTGTTAGATAAGCCTCTTTTCAATGCCCTAACCGGAGGTCCTGATGCTCAGGATGGTAAGACCTGGGTGATAGACTCTGCCAGCGCCGGACACTTTGGTGTAGGCCCTAACCCCCCGAGTGGACAAGGTAAAGTGCCTGAATGGTATGCTGCCGGCGCTTTGGAGAAAAGCGGTGGAGGAATGTACGATGATGAGTATATCTTTACCCTGGCCGGTTATGGATTTGAGATGCAGACCAGTGGTAATGTGTATGTTAATGCTGAACATACTTCTGATTTCTCAGGAGCTGTTGAGAGCGATGTAGGTGATTACACTGCCCCTTATACTGCACCAGACAACCTGCAGTGGCAGATCACGGAGACAGAAGGAGAGAATCCAATACTGTCTATCACACAGGGTGGCTTCCTCGGGTATTATACAGGTGTAAATACATACGAGATAGTATCAATCACTGAAGATGTGATGGAACTGCGTTTTCTTGATGCGGCAAACGATGGTCTGTCATGGTACATACGCCTGATTCGTGCCGGATATGATCCTACCCAGGGTGGTGGAGGCGGAGGCGAAGAGCCTGAGGTTACTTACCCTTCATTTCCGCTTACTTTCGAAGAGACCGGAGTAACCTACCTTTGGGGTGATTTTGGTGGCACGGCGGGTAGCGTCATAGCGAACCCTGATCCATCAGGTATTAATACATCTGATAGCGTAGCTCAACTGGTAAAAAGTGCGGGAGCCGAGACCTGGGCAGGAACGAATATACAGATGGAAAGTCCTATCAATTTTGGTGGTAATCCTGTACTTAGCGTAAAGGTATGGTCACCACGTGCTGGTGTACCTATCCTGCTTAAGCTGGAAGACAGCTCATCCAAGCCATCAGAAAGTGACCCTCCGACGATATTTGCCGAAGTTACGGCTACTACTACCGTAGCAAATACCTGGGAGGTACTGACCTTCGATTACAGTACCTATGCTGATTTCGATATGGCTAATACCTATGATGCCATCAGTGTATTCTATGATTTTGGTACGGCAGGTGCTGACGAGATTGCCTATATTGATGACATCCAGCTTGCTTCAGGAGAATCACAGCCACTCACACTTGCCGACCTGACCGGCGGCGGAACGAAAGCATGGAGGCTGAAGCCTGCTGCAGGTGCTTTCGGAGTAGGCCCTACGCCTGGTTCTGACGAATGGTATCCTGGTTTTGACGTAGATATATCAGGAGACCGCCCTTGTCTTTTCAATGACCTGTTCATCTTTCAGGACGGTGGTGTATATGAATACGATGCCCAAGGTGATATTTTCGGTGAAGCCTATATGGGAGTTGAAAATGAAGGCTGCCAGGATGAAGCTAACCTGAGTGGCACTGATGCTGAGGCCTGGATGAGTGGCTCACATAGCTTCACTTTTAACCCTGCAAGCGGAGGAGACCCTGCTACAATTACCGTAACAGGCACAGGGGCTTTTATTGTGCTGCCTAAGGCATATAACGGAGGTGAATATAATAATAGCGACAATCCCCCACCTCCTGCCACGGATGGTTCAGTGACTTATACTGTACTGGACTATACATCAGGTGCAAGTGAGGAACTCTCTCTTACCATAGATGTTACCGGAGACGGTTCTATCTTCTGGTCATTTGTGCTGATACCCAATAGTTAATGACCAATAGCCGGCCTCATTCCCGGGGCCGGCTATTTACTAAATACCCGGACCTGCCATGATGGCAAGCTGCCGGCAGATCTTTGTGAAAAGTCCTTCAAAGAGGCATACCTAACCTCCATCATATACTGATGCGATATCCAAATCATAATAATCAACATAAGTCTTATGCATAAACTGAATCTATCTTTATTATCAAAGTTGTTAGGTATTGCTTTTGTCGTAGGGGCATCAGCATGTAGTACAGACGAAGAGTCACTAACGCCGCAAAATCGTATTGAAGTTGATAATATGGCAGGTGCTATGGCACCTGATGGTTATATTACCCCCACCAGCTACTCAGGCATGAACTTGGTATGGGCTGATGAGTTTGATGGTAACAGCCTGAACACGTCTAACTGGTCTTACGAGCTTGGTGATGGTTGCCCTGATCTTTGCGGATGGGGCAATAATGAACTTCAGGTATATAAATCTGAAAATGTATCTGTAGCGAACGGACACCTGGTGATCGAGGCCCGGGAAGAGCGTACTGGGGCTAAGGCCTATACCAGTGGCCGTATCAAAACAGAAGGAAAGCAGAGCTTTAAGTACGGCCGGATAGATATTCGTGCTAAAATGCCAAGAGGTAAAGGCATGTGGCCTGCACTCTGGATGCTTGGTGCCAACCACTCTACTGCAGGCTGGCCTGCCAGTGGTGAGATTGACATCATGGAAATGATCGGTGGAGATGAAAGTACCGTATTGGGTACATGTCACTGGGACCATGACGGACAGTTTGCCAGCTACGGTGGCAACTACACTGTTTCAGGTCCTTCTCTGGCGGATGAATTTCATGTATACAGTATTAGCTGGGATGATACCTTCATTCGCTGGTATGTAGATGATATTGAATACCATGTGATCGACATCACGCCGGAGCAATTAAGTGAGTTCCAGCAAGAGTTTTTCTTCCTGTTCAATGTAGCAGTAGGAGGTAACCTTGTAGGACGCCCTAACAGGAACACCAGCTTCCCTCAGCAAATGATTGTGGATTACGTACGCGTTTTCCAATAAGTCAGGCTGGGGATTGCCCTAACTATTAAAGGTTAACCCTTATTATGATATCAAAAACACCTGTATTAAATTTTCTATTTGGTTCGTTGTTTCTTCTCGCCGCAGTAGCCTGCGGCGGGGAGGATGACGATTCCCCTTCCCAACCTGTAACGGATACCTTTAGCGTAGGTACAGATATAGCCAGTGATGGTTCAGGCACGGTAACCTTCACGGCTACAGGATCTAATATCAGTTATTACGAATACTTTTTCGGAGAGGAAGAAAACGAATCTCCTTATCGCTCGGAAGACGGCACAGCCGTACATACCTATTCAGCTTCGGGCGATTATGATGTGGAGGTACGTGCACATGGTACTACCGGCGGGTTTACCTCTCAGACGCTGACAGTATCAGTAGTCCGGGACGAGCCTTCAAATGAATATCCTTCCGGCTACTCCACTCCGGATAGCTATGACGGCATGACGCTCGTTTGGCGTGACGAATTCGAAGGAAATAGCCTGAATACGAATGACTGGATATATGAAATAGGTGATGGCTGCCCTAATCTTTGTGGCTGGGGAAATAACGAGCTTCAGTATTACCGCCAGGAAAACACATCCGTACAGGACGGCTATCTAACCATAGAAGCCCGTCAGGAGAATTACGGAGGCAGGGCCTACACGTCTTCAAGAATTATAACCCAGGGTAGGCAGAATTTCCAGTATGGCCGTGTAGATATACGTGCCGTATTACCTGAAGGACAAGGCATCTGGCCTGCTCTATGGATGCTGGGGTCAAACATCAATACGGTAAGCTGGCCGGCTTGTGGTGAGATTGATATCATGGAAATGATTGGCGGCACCGGAAACCGCGATGCTACTGTACATGGTACCATTCACTGGGACAATAATGGCAGTTACGCTAATTATGGTGGCGACTATTCGTTAACCTCGGGCAAATTCTCAGATGAGTTTCATGTCTTTTCTATCATCTGGAATGCATCAAGCATTACATGGCTGGTAGATGATGTGGAGTATCATACTGTAGATATTACTCCTGAGGCATTGAGTGAATTCAGAGATGAGTTCTTCTTCATATTCAATGTTGCGGTAGGAGGTAACTGGCCTGGTAGTCCGGATGGCTCCACCCAATTTCCACAGCAAATGACTGTGGACTACGTACGCATTTTTCAGCAACAATAAGACGCTAAACCAAAATTTTGAAAGGGATGAAAAGAAGGCAGGGTATAAGCCCTTCAAACATTAACGGTATGTTCCGTTGTTCGACAGTTATTCGTACTATTACTTTTACCATCACCCTGGCTGTGTTAGCTGTAGTAACGTATAGTTGCGTGGACAGGTCTGAAAGCAAACCACGAATGACTGAGAACAATACCCGCAAATATGCCCCCATAGTGGAGGAATTACTGGCCAAGATGACTCTTGAGGAAAAGGCTGGCCAACTTAATTTTTACGTAGG
This sequence comes from Roseivirga sp. BDSF3-8, assembly GCF_041449215.1. NCBI lineage: Bacteria > Pseudomonadati > Bacteroidota > Cytophagia > Cytophagales > Roseivirgaceae > Roseivirga > Roseivirga sp. BDSF3-8. Next base: position 4,515,116 of record NZ_JBGNFV010000001.1, read on the forward strand.
TGATCTGTTTAATACCGGCCCTACTGTACGCACCAGCGAAAGCGATAAGTTTGATGAGAAGATAAAGAACGGTACCATGACGGGGCTGTTCAATGTACACGGAGCAGAGTATACCGCCCGTCTGCAGAAAATTGCCGTGGAAGAAAGCCGCCTCGGGATTCCCCTGGTCTTTGGAGCTGATGTGATCCATGGCTTTAAGACTGTTTTTCCCATTCCGCTGGGTACGGCAGCAAGCTGGGACATGGCCCTTATAGAAGAAGCTGAGCGTGTAGCCGCCAGAGAATCTACGGCAGCAGGTATTACGTTTAACTTTGCGCCTATGGTAGATATCGCCCGCGATAGTCGCTGGGGGCGTATGGCCGAAGGTGCAGGCGAAGATCCCTATCTCGGTTCCGAAGTAGCCAAAGCACGTGTCCGCGGTTTTCAGGGCGATGATCTTACCGATGAAGCAACCATGGCGGCTTGCGTGAAGCACTTTGCCGCCTATGGCGCTGCCGAGGGAGGCCGTGATTACAATACCGTGGATATGAGCGAGCGGCTGTTGCGCCAGACCTACCTTGTACCTTACAAGGCAGCTGTGGAGGCAGGCGCAGCAACTGTCATGACCTCTTTTAATGAACTTAACGGCGAGCCCGTTACGGGCAGCAAGTGGTTGATTGATGATATCCTGAGAAATGAGTGGGGCTTTGAAGGTATGGTCGTGTCTGACTGGCAGTCCATAACCGAAATGGTAGCCCATGGAAACGTAGCTGACAATGCTGAAGCAGCAGCCATGGCACTCAAAGCCGGTGTGGATATGGACATGATGGGCGATGCCTACCTGGACCATATTCCTGACATGGTACGCAACGGTAAAATTGACGAAGCGTATTTGGATCAGGCAGTACGGAATGTACTCCAGCTCAAGTATGACCTTGGCCTGTTTGATGACCCTTATAAATACAGTAAAGAGGCCCGCGAGAAAGAGGAGATCAGGAGTGAAGAACACCTGGCCGTAGCTCGTGAAGCAGCCCGGAAGTCCATTGTACTTCTGAAAAATGAAGATAAGGTATTACCTCTTACCGGTAATGAGAAGACTATTGCGGTGATAGGGCCGCTGGCAGATAACCAGTCGGATATGAATGGTACCTGGTCTTTCTTTGGTGAAGCTCAGCATCCTGTTACTTTCCTGCAGGGAATCAAAGAGCGGGCCGGAGAGGGTACTAACGTCATCTTTGCCAAAGGCTGTAACCTGTACGATAATAAGACTGACGGCTTTGCCGAAGCACTGCAGGCAGCCCGCAAAGCCGATGTGGTTATATTGGCCGTAGGTGAAAGCGCTGTCATGAACGGTGAAGCCGGCTCCAGGGCTAACATTGGCCTGCCCGGTATCCAGCAGCAACTGGTAAACAAGGTTATGGAGGCTGGCAAGCCTACAGTAGCCATGGTAATGAGCGGAAGAGGCATGGCCATCAGTGAGCTGCATGAGCAGGTGCCTGCCATCATGGCGGTATGGGCCCTGGGTTCGGAAGCAGGCCACGGCGCTGCTGATGTGCTGTTTGGTGATTATAATCCTGCGGGTAAGCTGCCCGTTACCTTCCCGCGCCACGTGGGGCAGGCGCCTATTTACTATAATTACAAGCACACTGGACGCCCCTATGAAGGTGACTACTCCGAGCCACTGAGCGAGCGTGTGTACAAATCGAAATACCGCGACGTGGAAAATTCGCCTTTGTATGCCTTTGGCCACGGACTTAGCTACACCACCTTTGAATACAGCCCGGTAACCCTGAGCGATGACGTAATGGAAGGGGACAACACCCTGACCGCAAGCGTGGAGGTAACCAATACGGGTGACCATGATGGTGAAGAAGTTATACAGCTTTACATCCGCGACCTGGTAGGCAGTGTCACACGCCCTGTGAAAGAGCTTAAAGCTTTCCGTAAGGAAATGATTAAAAAGGGTGAGACTAAGACTTTTACGTTCGAGATATCGGAAGAGGATCTGGCCTTTTACCGCCATGACATGAGCTGGGGCGCAGAGCCCGGTGAATTCAAGGTGTTTATAGGTAGTGCTTCTGATAATGTACAGGAGGCTTCCTTCTCACTGAAAAAGAGTGAAATATGATGAGGTGGCTGGTCATATTAGCCCCCCTAAGCCTTTGCCTCTTCTCCTGTAATACATCTGACAGTAAGCAGGAGGCAGCTACTCAGGCCGGGGCTGAAGGTGCCGAACGCACTGAAGCTCAGCTTATCTGGCAGGATGAGTTTGAAGGCAATGGTGTTGACACCACCAAGTGGACAGTTGTTGAAGGAAACGGATGTCCCGAGCTTTGCGGCTTTGGAAATAACGAACGGCAAACTTATACAAGCTCTCCCGGCAATCTGTCGGTAGAAGATGGTAAGCTGGTGATCACTGCCCGTAAAGACAGTACTTATACTTCAGCCAAGTTGGTCACAGAGGGTAAAGGTGACTGGCAATATGGCTACATAGAGGTGCGCGCCAAACTACCGGAAGGCCGGGGTACCTGGCCTGCTATTTGGATGCTTCCGACCCTTGAGGGGCGTGGCATGAAATGGCCTGACGATGGGGAGATCGATATCATGGAGCACGTTGGCTATAACCAGGGGTGGGTTTACTCTACTATTCATACCGATAAGTATAACCATTTGGAAGGTACCCAAAAGTCTGATAGCATCAGGATCGAAGATGCGTCCGAAGCCTTTCATACTTATGCCATTGACTGGGATGATAAGCAAATAACCTGGCTGCTGGATGGTGAGGACTATCTCACCCTTGAAAAAGGGAATGATGATAAGTCAGGCTGGCCATTTGATGCACCATTCCACCTGATACTCAATACCGCCGTTGGCGGTGACTGGGGAGGCCGGGAAGGCATTGATGATAGGGTATGGCCCCAGCCATTTGAAATAGACTATGTGCGGGTATATAATAAAAAGCCCGGGGCCTGACAAACCCTGATAAGAATTTGGATTTACAGGTTTCTATAAGCCTCCGCCATTATGGCGGGGGCTTTTTTTTGGCTCTCAGGACAAAATTTGGAAGTAGGGGGGATAAAGGTTATTGTGTCTCATAATGGCTGCTTTTCTCAGTATAGGCTGGGTTTTGATAAACATCAGCTCGCCTTTTTATCCTGTGATGAAAGAATAAAAATTAAGGATGTTAATGTTATAACGGTTGATGATGAAGGAATCGCTTATACTTTTGAATGTACTGATTGTAAGCCTCTTTCGCGGCTTTTAAAGATGGCGGCTGTATGAAAGAAACTCTTACCCTTTTATTGTTGTGCTTTTTAATGAGTGGATGTAGGCACCTTGATGAAATCACAGCGCCATTAAAATTTTTAATTAAGCTTCCTAAAGGAATAAATGATTATAGGATTTTTAGTAGTAAAGACTTTTTCTTTTTTTATCCAAAAGGACAAATGGTTTACATACAGGTATATCCGCATAAGGAAAGTGAAAGAAGCATGATTCCCGGCGATAGCGCTTTGAAGACTACTGATATGTATCAGGTGCTAAATAAACTAAATGACATAAACGGCTGGGAGCAAAAATTCTCTAAACCCAATGCGAATAGAAAAGCAGCCGTAATTCACATAGATGAGAAATCAAAAATCATACTGTATAATGTGCTAAGCCAAAATAAAAGTGACTGGGAAGGGCTACTGACATCATTTCACTATTTGGACTAATGATAACTAGTCGGCTTAACATATTTTAAAAGTCGATGAGAACTAAGCAGACACCTGCTGCAAATCGCAAATGAAATTTATCAGTTTGGTACTGAATCACTTTCGATAAATGTGTTGGAACGTTATCAACTTAGATTTTCTCTTTTAGCTCCATGATACTCCGCCATTTCTACTGCTGCTTTAAGCATGCCTAACATGCCAATACTCAGTACGATGAGGCCTATACTGATCTCCCGGAGCTTTGAGTCTTCCTGCCCTAGAAGCCCTACAAAACCGGCCCCCATGAATACGACAATGATCACCAGCAGGTAGATCAGGAATACCCTGGCCGCTTTGGGGTTTTGATACACTTTAAGGGATAGCTTGTTTTGGGTCTTTGTCGTATCCTGCAGGGTAGAAAAGCTGATGGCCACCCCCATGAATATGAGCATGATGTTGATGCTTTCCAGCACATCCTCAAAGCCAGTGAGATAAGGTTGTATGGCAAAGTACAGGGCCGCAGCCATGAGAGGATATTGCAGGTAGCTGATAACATGAAAAATATTCCGGGCTTTTTTCATGGTAAATGTAGGTTTAGAAAGACATGGGTTCAAGGCACCACCAGGGAAGCAGTACTTAGCTTTAAATAAATGAATAATTACTGATTATTCGGCGTAAGGCTAGCCATTTTCTTATTTTTGGCTCCCGAAAGAACCTTAAGGATTACATGAAAGAAAATACCCTGGGAGGCCCTACAGATAGTCAGGGCCGTATTCCTACACTGGATGTACTTCGTGGCTTTGCCGTCTTGGGCATATTCGTGGTTAACATTGAGATCATGAATTGTATTTTTATGAATCAGGATGCTTTTGCCGGACAGTGGACATCTGCACCTGATCGCCTGGCCGTGAGGATACTTCAGTTGTTCTTTTACTCTAAGTTCTTTCCCATATTCTCTTTTTTATTTGGCCTGGGCATTGCCATGCAGGCACTCAAGCGCATGGATAGGGGTATTAGGTCCGGGGGCTTTTTCCTGCGCCGTATGGCGGCTCTGTTTGTCATTGGGGCATTGCACGTCATTTTGCTATGGGGAGGTGATGTGGTGCATATGTATGCCGTGCTGGGGGTGTTGACCCTGTTGGTTTTTCGCGTGCCCTCAAGGGTCATTTTACTGGCATCTGTGGCGTTGTTATGCTTCCCCTATTACGAAGAGCTATCGGGGACGCTGTTTCGGTATTTGAACTTTCAACCGGCCTCATATCTGGAGGCCTATTCTTCGGAAGAAGCTGTACGAATAATCCGGGAAGGGAGCTACCTGGAGGGTGTGCGTTTCAGGCTGCATGAATATGTGGCGAATATGCCCCTGCTGTATTCATTTATGGCACCGGTCGCCTTCTCTATGTTTCTGCTGGGAGTGTATGCTGGTAAAAAACGCGTTGTGAAGGACATTCCTGCTTTTTTGAATAGCACAAAATGGGGCTATATCTCCGTGTTTGTACTGACTAATGCCTATCGGGTGGTATTCCTGTTTGTACTACCGGACACGGGTGTTTTCAAAAATAGTGACCTGGGGCCGGTACTGTACCGCAGCATGTTTCTGTGTGATATAGCCATGGGGCTGTGTTACCTCTGGGGGGTAGCCTGGCTTATGCAGAAGCAGTTATGGGTAAAACTACTGAGTCCTTTGGCGTATGCCGGACGTATGGCACTGACAAACTACCTGATGCAGAGCCTGATCGGATTACTTATTTTTTCTTCTATTGGCTTAGGATTGTACGAGACTCTGAGCCCCTGGCAGACACTGGTGATGGCATTAGGAGTGTTTATTTTCCAACTGTTGTTTAGCATGATATGGCTCAGAGCCTTCCGGTTCGGACCGGTAGAGTATGTGTGGCGGGCGCTGACTTATCTTTACTGGCCCCGGATAAAGAAAAAAAGCGGGGAAGTAAAAGCGTTTGCTAAGTAGGTTATTGATTAGGATAGGTTATGACCCTATGTATTAAAAGCTGCTCTCTGGTTAGCATAGCCCTCAAACTAAACACGAAAATTTCCTTTCTGCAGTAATAGTAGAGGTACTAGCATTGTATTTGTCCTGAGCAGGAAGGATTCGTGTTTGTCTATGTTACCAACGAAGAGCCCACCGCTAAGGACATCTATTTCGACGACCTGAAGTTAATTCATACACCTACTCCAATCGTTCAGACGGATAGCTACTACCCCTTTGGTCTAAGCCATGGCAATATGAGCTATGTAAGAGAGGGTGAAGCTAAGAACCAGTACCTGTACAATGGCAAGGAACTGCAAAATGAACTGGGACTGGAGTGGTACGACTATGGGGCCAGGATGATGGATCCAGCTTTAGGAAGGTTCTGTACCATTGATAGATTTGCTGAGAAATATTATGACTTAACTCCCTATCAATATGGAGCAAATAGCCCAATCAACTACATTGATATAAACGGAGACTCCCTCTGGATACAAATCAACAAAAATAATAAGGCTCTGTATGTTGACGGGCAGTTATATAACAGCGATGGTACACAATATACTGGGAAAGGAACTAAAGTTGATAAAAATGGTAATCAGCAACTAAAAGGATTCCTAAAAACAGCCGTTAGTAATCTAGGCCAAATATCTGCAGGCAAGGAGGGCAACAAGTTGGTGGATGAACTTCAAGCTTCTACTGATAATGTAACCATCGTTAAAGGTTCTGCAGGTAGTGGTAATTCGTATAATACCAAAACAAATGAAGTTACTTTTGATGTTAGCAGCCAAAATGGTGGGTTGGACACTAGAGGGTTAACCAATAGGCCTACGTTTGTTGGACTGGCTCATGAATTATACCACAGCGTAGATGATATAAGAGGTACAGTGAGTGGCAAAAAAGTAGGTAACACTATCCAAGCAGAGATATTTGCATCGCATGGTGAAAATTTAATACGAGCAGAAAACTTTTTGCCATTAAGAGTTCAATATAATAGTGGTACTCCTATAATCGATTCATTTGGCAATAGCATTTATTACGGCAATAACTATTATAATGATTTGAAACTAAAGCCGAAACCAATTAGAAATTTAGTACCAGCTTCCACAGTGCCTTCGATTAGTATTAAAATACAGAAGAGATGATGAAATTATTTGAAATATTAGCTATAATCCTTTTATCATCGACCTTTGCTTGCAGCCAGTCAAAAAAGATGTTTGATATCGATGAATCATATAAGGGAGTAATCGTGACCAAGGATGTTGACATTTTTGTAGATGACAAAAAAGAGTGGTTTGAACCAACTCTAGAGGAAGTTAAAAAAGCAGAGCAGATGCTTGCTAATCAAATTGAAAAGATTAACAAGTGGAAACTTAACCAAGTTAGTAAACAGTGCCCCGTCATTGACAAAAACCTTAATAAGTATATCCGCCAGTACATAGGCTATACCAATACCTCTGGTGAAAAAATAATATTGATTAATATGTTATGGGCAAAAGATGTTGATTACGGAGGCTTAGACACTGAATATATTTTAGTCTTTGATGGTTGTAGCCACTATTGGAAAGTGAAGGTGAATTTAAGTTCTGGCAAAGTTTACGATCTTGAAATAAATGGGTCGGCTTAAAGGGCTCAATGAATTAACTAAGCAGAACTAAAAACACTAGAGCCCTGGAAGTACTCCGAGGCTTTTCTTTTTTATAGAGCTCTCAGTTTTGCTGCTTTGATCAAATTATCGAGCGTATAGAAAATGTTCTGTTTATCGGCTTCCGACAGCTTGTCAATATCTTCTAGGCGTTGAAACGTTTTTTTATCCAGCACTTTTAAATCTCCTTCACCTACCAGGTAATCCAACGATACTTCCAAAGCATCGGCCAGCTTCTTGGCCGTCTCAATGCTGGGCTTCATCTCATCCCTCTCATACCTGGCAAACACTGGTTACCGCTTTTGGCGCATTCATCTTCCAACTGCTGTTTAGCATGATATGGCTCAGAGCCTTCCGGTTCGGGCCGGTAGAGTATGTGTGGCGCGCCGTTACTTACCGGTGTTGGCCCCGGATGCTAAAAGAACCAGCTACACCCAAGCAGTTCGTTTGAATCATTATAATTCACAAGGCTTATTTTCCTATATCAAATAATCATATTATGGCCTCACATTTTGACCTTTCTGACGATCCCTTAGAGCAACAGATGATATCCGTAACGCTGGATCCATCATTGTTTACCCATGAAGCTCATCTGCGACTAGCCTGGGTATACATTCGGAAATATGGGGTGGAGCAGGCAATTGATAATATAGGTGAACAAATCAGGCAGTTTGCTGCAAAGAACGGAGCACCGGATAAGTATAACCAAACAGTAACCGAAGCTGCCGTAAGGATAGTATATCACTTTTACCTGAAGGCCTCTGAAGTTGATTTTCACACGCTTATCGAGCAATACCCCAGGCTAAAAACGGACTTTATCAGCTTATTGCGAGCTCATTATTCATTTGACCTTTTTCAGGATGCAAAGGCAAAACGAAGCTATTTGCAGCCAGACCTGTTGCCTTTTGACTAAGATTACGTAGATCCGCGGTAAAACACCCAGGGACCCTTGTTTGAAGACGGGTACTACAAATTTCATGTACAGGCCTTTGACGGTGAGCTAAGGGTAGCTACCTGGCTTACGGTCCCCGTCCGTAGGGTAGGGAATTGCTAATGAACTATGTTGGGCTATTTGTAACCTTAACCTGATGGCTATGAAGTAGGGGGAAGGTGTACACAAACCTCTTAATGTACAATTATGCAGTAGTGCCTTGTGTGCCTGTCCAGACCGAAGGATGGACGAAGGAGGAACCTTCTCTACATGGTTTAAAGACGGATTATAAACGGTTCAGTATCGGGTGGGTGATTGGGAAAAAAAGGCATGGGTTTTTCGAGGCCACGAGTAAGTGCTCTATTGTAAAAGTACAATTTTTAGGCGGGTATCCAAACTTAATCTTACGCAACCTCACTGTCCTTTGATTTTTTACCTGACGGCTATGCCCTGGTTGGGAGCAGCTTATTTTAAGTGCTTCCGGGTGTAGGATGTAGCGCCATAGGTAGGGAATGGCCCTATTTTAAATAGGAATAACCTGCGGGGTGCATTAAAATTGGGGGATTAAATCACATGGATGGATAAAGTAGCCACTGCCCCTGACGTAGATATTTCGGATATTATCCGGTATTTTCATGATTGCTACCGGTCGGATAAACGTGACACGGGTATTTATGATTTTCTGGACCGGAAAATAGAGGAAAAGGTCATCGTAGAAGGGGAGGAGGAGCTGGCTACAGACCGTATGCCCATCATTCCGCTGGACAGGGGCAAGGCTGAAAGTATACTGAAAAAGCTGAGCCTGTTTGAGAAGGAAAAGGAGTTTTTGTACGGATCATTTTTTGTATGCGGCGCTTACACTGATTTCCGGGGAGACGTAAAGAGGCTGTTTGCGCCCCTGTTTCTATGGCCGGCTACTATAGAAAAGCGTGAGGAAGATTATTACCTGGGTATAAAAGCAGACGAGCGCAGAATAAACCAGAGCCTCCTGAGCCTGCTGTTTGGCGAGCAGGAGATAGACTATCATAAGAACCCTTTATTTACTGAGTTTGCGGATAATTACCTGCCTTTTTCCGAGGCCGGAAAGCTGGCTGATATAGGAGCTTCGTATTTCGAACATACGGATGTATCCGAATTGTATTTATACCCCAGGCTTATGGCCTCATCCAAGGCAAAAGCCCTGGCGACGAAGCTTAAGAAGCAGGCTACGGAAGAGAAGGTGATGATACCTTTTAGCATGGCTGGTCTTGTGGATAAATCGGCGGGAACGCGGGGGATAATCAATGAACTGCAGGAACTGGCAGAAGGGCAGGAGTTTTCGGCCCCCTTACGGCATATTTTTGACCTTCAAGAATCTGTAAAGGAGACGGCCACCATGGTTAGGGCCTATGGTGACCGGGTTCCGGTTTTGCTAAGCCATGCTCAGCAACGGATTCTTTCCTCGGCTGCACGTAATACGCTCACTGTCGTGGTAGGCCCTCCGGGTACGGGCAAGACGTACACGATAGGCGCCATAGCACTGGACCACCTTACCCGCGGGGAGTCGGTACTGATCGCTTCCCGAACGGATGAAGCGGTGGATGTGATTGACAATAAGCTAAGGGAACAGATCGGCACCTCTTTGTTTACACTTCGTGCCGGAAAAAAGCGGGAGCATCGCACCATCATAAGCCGCTACTTAAAAGGCATATTGGCCTCGGGTGACCTGGCAGGCTACCTCTTCCGAAAGCTGGGTATGGGTACGGTAAAAGGTATAGGTACCGTAAACAGCGAATACAACGAGCTGCTAAGCAGGACTGACCGACGCAGAAAGCAAATGGCAGCGCTTACCGAGGGTATAGAAAAAGAAACCCAGCGGGAAATAGAATGGGGGCATCAGCTTGCAAAGAATAATAAAGGCCTTTGGGATAAGGTCAAGGACCAGGTAATTAATGTGATGAACCGCCTGCAGGAGCCGGTATGGCAGCGCGTCCGTACCCTCCAGGAGCTGGACCAAAAGCAACAGGAAGATCTTCACCGGCTTATAAAATTACATTATGTGGTGGAGTTGGTGGTCGGGCATCGTGACCACTACAAAAGCCTGCAGCAATTTCGTGAGGCCTGGACCACTACCAATGACACCGAGAGAATCCGCAAATATAACCAAACGGATTTTAGGGGCATACTGAAGGCGCTGCCGGTCTGGCTGGTGAATATGCCGGAGGTGAAAGATGCCCTGCCTCTGAAAAGGGAGCTGTTTGATGTGCTCATTATCGACGAGGCCACACAGTGTGATATGGCCAGTTGCCTGCCTCTCATTCAGCGGGCGAAGCGCGTGGTGATTGCGGGGGACCCTGCTCAGTTGCGCCATGTGAGCTTCCTGTCGCGTAGCATGCAGTCCATGCTTAGAGACCGGCATACTCTTTCCGCCCTACCGGACTTCTGCACAAACTACCGCGAAAACAGTATTCTCCATCTGGCCATTAACCGGGTGAATAGTGGGGACCAACTAGATACGCTGGATGAACACTACCGCAGTTTGCCCCCTATCATACAGTTCAGTAACCAATACTTTTACGAGAGCGGGCTACGCATTATGACACAGCGGCCGGAGCAGGAAGAAGAGGCTCTGCAAGTGATATTTGTGTCTGGTAAAAGGAATCGAAAAGGGGAAAATACGGAAGAGGCAGAGCGGATCATCGATGATGTGAGAAAGGTGGTGGAAGCAGAGGCCAGCCTTTATGCAGGGTACCGCACCTCTATCGGCATCCTATCGCCTTTACGGGCCCAGGCTGATCTGTTGGGTAAGATGATCATGGAGGCATTTTCCATTAGTGAAATAGAGAAACATAATCTGCGGGTAGGCACGCCTTATAGCTTTCAGGGGGAAGAAAGGGACCATATGTATCTTTCAATGGCCGTAGATCCGGACAGTCATCACAGTGCTTTTATTCATATCGACAAAGAGGATGTATTTAACGTGGCCATTACGCGGGCAAGGAGGCAACAGATAGTTTATACCTCCGTGGAGGCAATAGATGTGAGACCGCAAAGCCTGCTGCATAAGTTTCTGGAAGGAACTTCATTACCTGATACTCAGCCGGTAGCAGCAGGCCGTCCGCATGACGTATTCCTGAAAGAAGTACTGTCCGAGGTAAAGAAGTGGGGCCTTGATATGGTATGGCCGGATTATGCGGTGGCCGGACTGAGCATAGATATGCTGATCAAACGGGATGAAAAATATATGGGGATAGACTTGGTGGGATATCCGGGTGACTTTGAAACGATGCACGATGTGGAACGCTACCGCATACTGGGAAGGGCCGGAATTGTGATGTTTCCCTTACCCTATTCAGATTGGCATTTTAATCATAAAAAAACGAAAGAAGCCCTGCATTCCTTCCTGTTTGACACGGAGTGAGTATTATTTGGCCTGTATGGGCGATGCGATCCACCAGTGGTTTTTATGCTTATCTGCAAAGGCTGCCCGCCGGTGGCCATATTCCTGGTTATTAGGTTCTTCCAGAGATTTTGCCCCTGCTTTCAGCGCCGTTTTATAATACTTGTCTACCTCATCCAGGTATACATATAGTACAGCAGGAGATTCGGGAAACTCTTCAGTTGAGTCAGCAATCATGACCAGCCCCTCACCGATAGTTACCTCGGCGTGCATAATGGTACGTCCATCTTCCCGGTGCTGAACGGAACGGGCTTCAGCGCCGAAGACTTCTTGTAAAAAATCTAATAGGCCGGCAGCGTTTTCAATAATAAGGTAGGGGGTAATGGCAGGGTAGTAGGGCGTCTCGCTCATTGGCTTGGTTTTACAAAATAAGGTAATAAAAAAAGCTGATAACCAATGGGTTATTTGTCCTGTAATGTAAAAGTCACTCCAAGGTATACCTCACTGCCATGCAGCGGCCCCCAGGCATAGGCTGTATCAAAGGAACTACTGAATCCCGGGGCCGCAGCAGGGTCATTATATCCGGTGAGAGGCGATACGGGCTGTATGTAGTCCAGGATATTCTGTACACCGGCGTACAGGCTCCATGTGTCCGAGAGCTGTTTTGTCGCCTGGGCATTTAAGGTCAGGAAACCCTCAGAGCGTACCGGACGGGGGCTGTCTTCCGGTGTACCGGTCTGGTCCAGGTCATAGACTTCCGGCAGGGCCATAGGGCCGGTGTATTGCAGAGTAGTACCTACTGTGAGACCAGCTTTTTTCCACCGGTAAGAGGCTGTAAGTACACCGCTCCATCCGGGGGCAAACTCTACCTGTCTTGTGCTCATAGTGCCGTCTTCATCAGGGGCCGTTTCTGTTACCTGCTGCCAGGTAAGGCCTGCATTGAGGGACAAGGGAAAAGCAAACTCATGCGACAGGTTCATCCCCACCCCTTTGGAGACGGCATGGCCTTCGGTATTAGCATAGCGTATCTCACCCGGCGTGTTATAGTCGGGGATAATCTTGTTCGTGAAATAGGTGTAAAATCCATCCAGGTCCACCATTCCCTGTCCACTGCCCAGGGTGTAGACATGGTTAACATTTAGCGCCACATTGTAGGAGCGTTCCGGCTGCAGGTCTTCCTCAATGACCACACTTCGCTGACCGGTGACAAAGGCGTGGTCTTCCGTAAACAAGTTTACCACACGGAAGCCTGTGCCGGAGTTTAGCCGAAGGGTAGTCCACTCGCCGGGCTTGGCTTTCAGGCTAAAGCGGGGGGAGAATACCGGGCCGTGCTCAGGGTAAAGGTCCAGCCTTGCGCCAGGCAGTAGCGTAAGCCAGGGGGTAGCTTCCCATTCATCCTGTAAGAACAGCCCGGGAATATACCGGCTGCTGGCAGCATTCCTATTTTCTTCTGAGGTGGCTACGGTATTGTCATCATAGCGTTCCAGCCGGCTGGTAAACCCGCCCAGCAGGCTGTGCCGGCCCACTTGCTCAGACCACACCAGGTTGGCAAACAGGATGTCCTGCTCTGCTACATAATGATCTGCTCCATAATAGCTGTCCTGGCGGTGTACGCTTAGGGAATAATCCAGGCGGATATTCCCAGGCAGGGCCATCTCGTAGGTGCCAAATACCTCGGCCCGTTTGGTATAAATGCTTTCGCCGTACAGGCTGTCACTTCCCCGTAAGTTACGGTAGTTGCGGTCCTTCAGGTATGATTCCACCCCATTGCGACGATCTTCATAAAGCAGCTTCCCAGCCAGTGTCCACTTTTTGCCGCTTTTACGGTTAAGGTCCCACTTGGTAAAAAGGCTGTAGCGGTCAAGATTGACAATGTCACTGAAGCCGTCATTATTACGGTCTTCGAATATCCCGATGTGCCCGTAGTTGGTCCCGATATAGCCAGTGGATTTTCCGGAATTGAGTGATACCCCTGCATTTGCGAATACCTCGTTGTGGGAGGTGGTCATCAGGTCTCCTGTGAGAAAGGGCTGGTTTTCCGGATCTTTGGTGATGATATTTATGACGCCTGCGACGGCCTCTGATCCGTAAAGGGTGGAGGAGGGGCCTTTTATCACCTCAAAACGGTCTATCAGGGAAGCAGGTATGCCATTGAGTCCATACACAGCGGCCAGGTTACCGTATACAGGTGCCCCGTCGAGTAAGATAGCTGTATAAGCTCCAGGCAGGCCGTTTATACTTATGCTGTTAGTGAAGCAAACACCACACTCGATGGTTTCCTGTACGCCGTTTACCAGTGATACTCCTTCTACTATAGAGGCAGAGGCAGTAGGCATAAAGGTTTGGAAGTACTCGGAAGTGATCACCTCTATCTTAACCGGGCTTTTGGATAAGAAGGTAGGTTGCATAGTACCTGTGACCACTACCTCGTCTAGGCCTAGCCGGTTTTCTTCCAGTATTACTTCGAGCCTTATCGTATCACCTGGTTTTGCCTGTATTAGGTGAGTGTACTCCCTGAACCCTATGGACCTTACTTCGATAGTAAGCTTGCCCTCCGGCACATTATCTAATTGAAAAAAACCGTTTTCGTCAGCCACACTACCTGTATTACCCGGGAGAATACGCACGGTCGCTCCGGGTACGGGGCCATCGGGACCTGATATATTTCCCAAAATTATGCCTTGTGCAAGGGAGGATGGCATGCAAAAAATGATAAGTATACAGGTGATAAAAATAAGCCTCATCCCAATATTTGTTTTTACAAAGCTAAATAAACTATTTAACATATCAAAAAATAAAATTTAGATATGTCTAAAACATAATAATCACCTGTACGTCAATGTGTTTTGTATTTAATTCCTCTTCAATCAGGGTTACTTTTTATATAGCGTATCATTAAAAGGTGCCTATCAACCCCAAACCACATGATAACCTCAAAACATCATCATGCCTTTGATCCGGCCCAGGCTCTCGGGGTGGATTGGAATGATCAAACAACTTTTACACCCGGGAGGGAAGCACCTGAAGGATCAGATACGTTTGTTTACCATTTTACAACCAGCGAATACCATCATTCGAAGGCCACGCATGAAGTAGAAGGCCTTACTAAGCTTGAACAGGTCCTTCATCCGAAGGATATTAATGGGGTGCATACCCTCTTAGGGTGGATACAGGAAACCTGTACCAGGGTAATGTCAGGTATAGAGACTCACATGTATTTTACGCTGGGTGTGCGAATATGGCACCGGCAGCAGTGGGTCAGAAGGTATCTTGTATTTGAACCCCAAGGTTATTCAGGTAGACACACTCAACTGGCGGCCTGGCTGGTGCCGGGAGGGGCTGACTCCAATCCTCTGCATATTACGAACCGGGAACAGGAAGTACTGGCGCTCATTGCAGCAGGGTACTCTAATAAGCAGGTAGCGGATATGCTATGTATCAGTATTCACACCGCTATCAATCACAGGAAGCATCTCATAGAAAAGTTTCAGGTAAAGAACACCGCCCAAATGGTATGTGAAGCAGGTCGCCGCAGAATGGTGTAGGGGCATATAATATGACTAGAAATGGCCATTGAAAGAGTGCGGTAGGTTCCTGAACTTATCCCAGCTATTAAACCGCACCTTATGAAGCCGCACCTTGTCATTCAGTTTGATAAACCTCTGGAGGGTATGTTACCTTCCTGGCAGGCCTTCGTCTCTGATAAGTCAGTGGTGTGTGACCGGACGGGCACGCCTATAGATGGTGTAATGCGAAAATACGCGCAGGATGTCTTCGTCACCCTGGAATATACTCCCAAAGCAGGTGAATGGAGCGACGAGGAAATTGCCGCTGGCCTAAACCGTTACTACAGAATCATACTGCGCGATACCACGCAGATTCCGGATGGATTGATAAATGACATACGCCTTCATTCCGACGTGATAAGCGTACGGCCTCCCGGGTTTTTCAGCACATCGCTGCGGCCCTTCAGCTATCCTTCTACCACAATGAGCCGACGACTCAGACATGAGATGCTGAATCACCTGGATCCGGACCTGCAGGGCAGCCGGAACATTACGATAGCCGTGCTGGACACCGGGGTAAATGCACAGCATCCCGAACTGGACCATACAGGCGGAGGAGGCTTTGACTTTGTAGATATACTCGATGGAGCCGATGCATTTGTGGGTGATTACCTGGGGCCGGATGCCGAACCCTCTGATGAGGTGGGCCATGGTACCCACGTGGCCGGTATCATAGCCGGAAAGGGCAGGAGCATGCCACCCGGTATTGCACCACGGTGCAAAATACTTCCCGTTAGGGTGCTGGGCGCATTTCAAAATGAAGACGGGGTGGTAGGAGCGGGGCTCCTTGAGAATATTGATGCAGGAATAAAATATGCGATAGACCAGGGAGCCGAAATCATAAATATGAGTCTGGGGATACGGCATGAAGGCGGCGGCCTGCCGCATGAGGAAGTGATCCGTTATGCGAGGTCTAAAGGCACCACCATTGTGGCGGCTGCGGGTAATGACGGACGCAATCAAAAATACTATCCGGGTGCCAACCCTTATGTGATTGCCGTCGGGGCCGGTGGGGAGGAAGAGGATGTGGCCGGCTTCAGCACCTACGGCGCACATGTGTCGGTGGTGGCGCCGGGTACCAATATTTACAGCAGCTACGGCACAGATGAATATGCCTATAGCAGCGGCACATCGCAGGCAGCTCCCTTTGTATCCGGCTGCCTTGCCATTCTGAAAACAGCCGCTGCACACAAAGGGGTTACCCTTTCTGACAATCAGATGAAATACCTTATCAAACATACTTCTGATAAGGTCAGCAACCGGATCAAAGATATTAAAGCAGGCTACGGACATATTAACATTCAGGACGCCCTCCGCTTGCTCAACTACAAAATAAGGCACTGAAATGAAACACGAACCATCAACTCTATCACGACTGCCGGACATGAGCGCGTATAGCTACAGTACCAAAACGAAAGGCAACGGAAAATCTTCGATTGAACTGGCCGAACCGATGACGCCCGAGTCTCTCACCAAAAAGTTGAAGAGCATATACGCGCTGCATAAAAAAGGGCTGGAACTGGAGCGCTCTTTTAATAGCCCTATGACACGCCTGCCGGGTAGAAATGAATTCTACATAAAGCCACCTGCCGGACTTGGCTATAAGATCAATGTGGAGAAAAGCATGCGAAACATCATGAGCAACCTGGATAAGGAAGCAAATGATGGCAGCCAGGACGATGCGGAAAGAGAAGTAAATGATCGTATAGAGAATCTGGTGGAGGAATTTGATAACCATCTCGCCGATTATAAACGCAAGGAGCTACCCGCCCGGCTTAATGAAGAGCTGAAAGATCAGCTTAACGAACTGGCTGATCAACTGGCTGAAAAAGAGAAAGTCCGTGGGGCGGCCGGTGTGGAGCATGAGCTGCGGGACTGGCTGGAAGAGTTTGACAGTAGTTTCCCTGAGTACCTCTCCGAAAAGGAGCGTGAGGAGTATGAAAAACTGCGTAAAAATGGTGAGGAAGAAGCCGAAGAATACCGCATGGCAATAAGGGAAGAAAGAGCCCGGAAGAAGGAGACGGAACTGGAAGAGCAGATGGAGAAAGACTTCTCCGAATTCTATAGGAATGAGGCCATTCCGGAAGCCAGAAAGCAACTGAAGCCGGAGCGCGATAAGCTCAGAGATATGTACTACACCCACACCTCACACGATTATGCCGATAAGGCTGCGTCAGAATTTAAACGTTACCTCAAAAGCCATGATTGAAAACAGTTTCCCTAACCTGGCGGCCTGGAGGCAAAAATTACTCCAGGGTGGACATGCTAAGACCATCCAGCAGGTTTCTGAAAAGATAAACCGTATACGGCTGGACAGTACGACCCGTTACCTGCTGTCACAGGAGCCGGTATATGTTTACCTCCTTTACCAGGTAATACAAAGCGAAGGGGTGGAAGATGAGGAAGGCATACTCAACCGGATATTGAATAATGCCGAATCACTCCGTACTGACTTGTACGAGCTGGTGATAGAAGAGGTAATAAATGAGAAAAAGCTGGCCATAGACGATGACTACAAAAGCCAGTTGCTACGGCGTATAGTCGGTAAAAATCCTCCTCTGGATACGGCTTCGGACCACATACTGGATGAACTGAAGGAGGTGCTCAAAGTAGGTGCTCTGCCGCAGATCGTGGATGAGTACCTTAAGAATTTTCCTGAGGTGTACTTCAACCCCTCTAAGCGGAAAAGAGTAGCCAAAACCATGGTGGATAAGCTGGTGGAGATCAATTTTGATCCATCGCGGCCGGATCAGGGAGACCAGGATGACAAGCTGTTCTATGCCTACAGCCAGGCCATGCGCAGTGCAGGCGGTTCTGCCAACGATCCCATCAAAGGGATATTCGGCGGCGGACACGGCAGCTTCGACTATAATGTGAACTACTACGAAGACTCCGAGGCCCAGGGGATCATCCGTGAAAATATCCTGGCCGCAGGCGCTCTGTTCTACCTCAACACTATGGGCGAGCAGCTCGGTGTATTCCATACGGTAGATGCTATCCTGCTCAACAGCTCCGGCTCTATGCGCAGCCAGAAGCTTTACCTGCCACCCGGCGAGCCCATTACCGGCAAGCTGTATGACTATTTCAAGCTGCGTGAGTACCGCACTTCCCTGGATGAATTCAGGATGTTCAGCAAGCAGGTACTTAATCTCGGTGAGGCCAGTATGATGGAAAATATGTATGTAAATACCACTTTCACGAACCTCTCCGAAGCCCTTATGCAGCAGGTAGTGGAGTATATCCGGAAGAGCGAAGAGAAAGAACTTTCAACTGATACCATTTCCCGCGAACCTATCTTCCAGATTATCCGGGATATTCAGTACAACCTCACCCATGCCTGCTCCGGCCTGGTACTTTCTATCATCCCTGAAATAAACGCCCAGTTTGAGAGCGCGATGGACATCCTTCAGGATAAAGTGATCGTGGACCAGCTCGGCTATGGCTACCGTAAGAGCCCTTGGTCTGTGATAGAGAGAGTTATGGGCCAGCAGGACGGTAATGTGCCCAATGTTTCTGCCATGCGCACCATTGCGGTAGAGGGACATAAGATGTTCCGATACTTTGCCGAGTTCGACGGTTCGGATGGCTACGAGATATCCTTCGATCAGTTCATCCGTTCGGTCGAGGCCTTTATCATCGCCCAGAGCCAGTTAGAAGGCGGGGGGTACGGCAACCGGTATCCAGAACAGGAGGAGGAAAACCTGATGCCCTCCGTGGAAGAAAATGATGAATGGAACTTCTAACACGCTGACTTATGCCAAATAGATATAAAACCGGAACCGACTACAAGTCTATGGCAAGGGCCAGTGCCAAAACCATGCTGGCTGCTTCCGATACGTTTCGTTCACTGAATGAAGACGAGCAGAAGGCCATGTATAAAGATGTGGTCAGGTCAGAATACAATAAGCTGGTCGGTAAGCCAAGCCAGGCATCGGTCAGGGCCCGTGCTATGGAAGAGGAGGATGGCCCAACACGGGCAGACCGGGACTTTGATCCGAACTTCGATGCGGCCATAGACGGCTTTGAGGATCTCGTTCAAAGCGTGGATTTCCCTCAGTTCGTTTCAGATCTGCTCCGTGCTGTGTTTGACGCTAATATGGACGTGATGAAAACCCAGACCGAGGAGTATATAAAACTACTCAAAGCGGCTACTACGGATCTGGCACAGTTCATTAATAAAGTAGATGATACTACCACATTTGCCTACCTGGCTGAAAATCAGCCTAATAAATACGGAATCCGAATGGAGCGTGACGGGGACCGCCGCGAAATGGTACTGACCGATCCGGAAGGTGAAAACATGGATGTGGATGACAATGAGGTGAAAAAATCCATTATGGATGCCAAGATCAAGATGGCCCAGGAGCACCGTACCGCTTTGAGAGAGGTCATTTTGATGGGTGTGACGCGACTGGTAGTCAAAAAGGGTAAAGTCAAGGCAGGGGTACAGTTCAATATGAACTCCAAGCGCGACCTCACCACCAGCGCTATGAATACCAGGGAATCCAATACGAGTGTGGACGGAGAGTTCAGCCTGGGCGGGTTCTTTAGTCCTTATAAGGTAAATGGCGGCTTCACCCATACCTCATCCAATATTTCGGTCTCTACGGTAGACAGTAATGCAGAGGATGAGCTGAAGGCGAAACTTATGGGTGAGGTGGAAATCGAGTTTGCCACTGATTACTTCAAGCTGGACAATTTTGCCCAGATGTACGGCCCTGCTGCCATGGGACAACAGGGACAACCCGGAGGCCAAGCTCAGCCGGCTTTACCACGAGCCTGATCCTGAGCTATGGGACTGGCGTACCTCGAATTTCTGGGAGATGAAGGGCCGGGAGGATACCGGTTTCATGCCGACACCGGAGATAACCGCTGGTACCAGTACCTGATCGGGAGTGAGGAAGATGTAGTAAACAGAGAAGGCATACATGTATTACAAAATGCCGCTCATGTGTCTTCCCTTCAGCAGACCCCGCAGAACTTCAGAGGGTTTCCCATAGAGGTGCCCTCACACCTGCTGAGCAGAGAAAACAACCGGGTTCAATTGCTCAGTTTCCGGACGAGGGATAAAACAGGCCCGGCCATATCGGATATCGTAACTGCGATACCGATGATTTCAGATATCGATAAATATGAATTTACCATGAATGCCCCCATACATCCACAGAAGCAGGAGAGGCGCCGTGTCCCATTCCGGTACCGGGAGGTAACCTCCGGGCAAATGAGTGTGGACTGGATGCAATTGCTGGAAGTTGTGCCCGGCCTGCTGGAAAGTGCCACCCCCATCGTGCAGGCCGTTTCGGGTCTTGTCACCGGGGTAGCGGGTGGAATAAACTCATCTACTTCCCGGCCTTCTGCTCCGGCATCACCTGTTGTGCCACCGGCTGGGCCACATACGGCCATCACGCCGGAGATGATCCAGGCGCTGATTGCTGCGCTTCAACAGGCCGGGCAGCAGGTAAGCCCGCCTGCGGCACCTGCTCAATCTGCCTCATACAAAGGCTTTGCCGGCCAGATGGATATGGGAGCCATATCCGGACCCCTGCTGGCGTCGGTAGCGCCTGCCATTCTGCAGAACCTACCTCAGCTTCTGCAAACAGCCGCCCCGGTTTTGCAGCAGGTGCTATCACCGGAAACTATTCAGGCGTTGGGAGATCCTGCCCAGCTCAACCAACTCATGAACCACCTCATGGATAGTTTCCTGGAGGCTGACCGGGTTAGGCAGGAAAGCATGGACCGTAACCGGGCGAACCGCCTTCAGTTTTTCAGGCAGGCGAACCCTATAATTCAGCAATACCTGACCGGTAGGGCTGTCGCATCCTCCACAGGTAGTAATGGCCGTAAAGCCATAAAGATTGAATTCACAGAAGGTAAGCCTGTGACCCTGCTTGGCAGACCACGCATCATCTATGTACCCGGTGGCGAGATACGCTTTCCTTTTGTGATTGACGGTATTACCTATTTCCCCAAAGCAATCGGCCAGATTCGCATCGTGACCACCGAAAGCAATACGCCTGTGCTGGAAAAGCGGATTCGTATCCGTGATCTGACCCCCGGTGAGACGGTGTACGAACTAAAGCTGACGGCAGAGGAAACAGCCGACCTGCCACGAGACGAGGACCTGATGCTCGACCTGACACTCAAGATGCGTGAGGAGGGGGGAAAGGTACGGACCAGCCGCAAGATTCACCGGTTCAGGATCAGCCCCGAATACCTCTTTGACCGGGTACAGCAAAGTAATGGTGGTGAACTGCCCCTAAACGATGTAGTGGAATACAGGGAGTACTGGCATAAGGTATGGGAGGCCGACATGAAAGATAAAGTAAGGCGCTACTACCTGGAAGGTAAGTATTACACCCTGCCCGACCACCAGGAAGAGCAGGATGCCATAATGGATACCAAACTGAAAAGCGAGGAAGATAAAAATCGCGGCCACCGGGCTTATTATAAATTCAAAAGCGGCATGCTCTTCAGCATGTACCGGCTCAATGCCCTTATTCCCCGGCTAACCGGCCAGGCCTCTTTACCTCCGGAGTTACTGGAGGCTATCCGAAGCCCCGAGGTAGCCCGTCATTTCCGAAAGGCTGCTAGGGCAGAGGCAGCATTCAGAGGTGACCCTGGCGAGACGGTTACCCTATGGGCCTATCCTGTACTGGCCATGCATGAAATAGTGCTTAAGAAACCACTTGAAAGTGATGTCAATGGTCAGGTTACCAGCTTTGCCGAGGAGGTTATCGACTTTCCGGTACCAGTAGCCATGCATTTTGTAGGAACCATATCCCAGTCCGTATGAAATATTACAGAAGCCAAACAGCCCTTCCGGATATAAGCAATTTGCCTTCGGCATTGAGCGGTGATCAGCCTATCGAGATAAATGGTGCCAAGGTAGAATTCGACCATAAAGTGGCCCTCATGCCGGTAGAGCTGGAGGAAATTCCTGCCGACTACCGGCGAAACCGCCAACGCTATGAATAAGGAGGAGCTTATCGACCCTGCGCTATCTGCGGTAGCCGACATTATGAAATCCCTGACGGCTTTTCAGGCCGATCTGGAAAGGGAAGATATCCTTGCCATGAACATAGACCGGGTAAAGGTGAGCACGCCAATCGAATTGGATGTTTACCACACCGGCGATGGGGTCGTGCTTGGCTCTGCACCTCCGGTGTATAGCATAGAGGTAACCGATATGCCTGTTTTTCACAAACTAACTTTAACCATCGCCAGAACAAAAGATGACGCGTCCTGATGTGAACCGGCCCTGGAACCTTGAGTCTTTTCTCGATTCCCTTATCCTGGAACTGGATAAGGCCCGGGAAACGCTTGCCATCAAGGCGGTGAACCGGCCGCTTACCTATTCGGTCAAGGACCTCGCCCTGGAGTTGCAGCTTTTTCCCTCTTACGATGGTGAGCAGGTGCGCTTTGTCACCGCTAAACCGGGAGAGCAGGGGGCATCCAAAGTATCCATTCAGCTCGGCAGCATCACCGACCGGCAGATCAGGGAATCGGCTCCGGCACCTATCTCGAAAGATGATATTACCATAGAGGAGGTGGAAGAGCTGGACACTGAATCGCGTGCCACTCTGAAAAGGCTGGGGGTAAAATCCATTAAAGACATTGAAAAACTCCAAAAACGTAACGTGGACATACAAAAAGCCTCTGACAGTAAGCTGAAATATAATAAGCTGGCTGATATCATCGAGAAGAGCCGCCGGTCTAAATACAAACCGCTGGTGCACAAAGTGAGTATGATGCAGGGTAAAAAAGACGATGTCATTTACCTGGAGGGTGAAAATCTCATCCTTAACGAAGATTTTGAAGCCCAGGCAATGGTAGATGGAAGGCCTGTAAGTGTGCGTGAAGCAGGAAATAAGCGCGTAGTACTAGCCTTGGGGAGAAAACTGAAGCCGGCCGAGGCGCTGGCTATGGAAGTGATGCTCGATCGCGATACCGTGATCCGTTTTAACCTGAAAAGCGATCTGTCATGACAAATAACTATCAAAAAGGCATACTCGGTCTTGCTGCTGAGTACCGGGAACGCAGAACGGAAGACACCCGGCCACGGAAAAAATCCCGCTCAAAAGGGTTTAAGCCTGTAAGTGCCGGAGGCCCGGGAGCAATGAGTATATGCTTCGATTACCTGGAACCGATAGAAATGAGCATGCATAACGGTATTTATGTAGAGACAGCAGGTGGCAGGCATGCATCCTATGCCGGTTCATATAGCGCCCATACCGCCACTCCTGTGGCAGAAATAATGGAAACCGGAATACCCCACAGGGTCGAGTCTTTTTCCGGTACAGAACCGGATGCTACCTCTGCTGAAACCATTGTGACCCCGAAACCACCCCCGCCTCCGCCTGCTGAGGCCGGAGCCACTTCTGAAACTGAGCCAGGAGATGAAGCAGTCCGGCCTACTGATGTCACATTAGAAAGTGACCAGCATACACGTGCACTACCAGCCGGAAGCCATACCGGTCAGCCTGCTGCTACCCCTGCTACAAACGGCCATGTAGCGACACCGAATGCCGGTGAAGAAAGAACCATACCAAAGTCCGGCCAGGAAGCGCAGCCGTCTTACCATGAAGAGGAGGAAGATGATGACGACTTTGCCCAGGATCTAAAGGATATTCTCTCCGGACAAAAACAATATGACCCATTACAAAAGAAGGTAGTGGATCCCAGGGAATTAAAGCAGTCGTCACCTTCACAAACCTCAGGTCAAATGGGGGATAAAGCGGATGGCAATCCCTCAGGTAAAAGCCATGCTGTATTTGATGACCTGCGAAACCGTTTTGCCAGTGCCAAGACAATAGACCTGGGCGAGATCAGTATGGAAAAACGCTTTAGGGCGTTCGATGCTGATCTGGATGAGGAAGAACAGCAGGAGGCAGATAACGGCATATCTGATGAAGACGCACTTGCTGATGTTAACGAACTGGTAAAACAGGATGGTGAATCGGCTACCCTCAGACCCGGAGGCTTAGGCAGAATGATCACCAGGAATGACCTGCAGAATGGAGATATTCTGCTGAGTGTGAGCGATTCATCTGCCATGCATGCCAATGCCTCTGTATTTACCGGCGGCAGCAGCTTATTGCCCCTTGGCGATAGTATGCCTTCCACTCTCGAGGAGCTATCTACTCATGCCGTTGCTGTAGTACGGCACGGGGATTTTACGCCGGCCACCGATTTGCAGAGCGCAGTTGCAGTTACCTCTGGGGGTGAACCGGCTACATTGAGTATCGCCAGGGTGGGCATTCATGTGTCTGTTTGCAACAGACTCTCCCGTGATCAAGATGCCTGCCGGGTTTACCGCGGACCGGTGGACTTTGCCACCGATAGTCCCGTTTCTGTAGCCATCTTTTCCCAAACCATACTTAAGACATTCGAATCCATCAATACGCCCCTAGGTGCACAATGGCCAGAGCAGCTACGCTACATCGGCCACCTGGTATACCCGGGCCACTAAACCAACGGTACCATGAGAAACAGAATATTAGCTCTTCAACAGGAAGTAAATACCCGGCGGCAGCCTTCAGGGAGGTCTATGGGTTTTTCCGTGAACTACGGCGGCCGCATGTCACGAATGTACCAGCAAACCCCTCCGCCCACACCACGGACTAATGATGAATACCTGTACGATGCCATAAAATTCTTCTATCCCGATAGCACATTGCAGCTCGCTGAACTTAACGATGCGCTTCGAGGACTAGCAGCCGTAATGATACACGATGCACTGACCGCCTCACGGCAAATGGACAGGGTGCCCCGGCCCACCGCAAGGCCTACTGTTACCTGGGCCTTGAAACAGGTCGTGCGGGCACTGTTTGTGGACAGTTCCCGGACGGGGGTATATGAAAGTGTGCGGGCAACCGTGGCGGCAAGTCGCAGGTCAGAATTTGAGTTGGCACGTGCCGGGGTAAGCATGTCCAGGTTCAAAGGCCGCTCATTCAACGCCATAAACTACCAGGTGGCTGGCACGGTCTCACCGCTCAGGCAACCTAATAGCATGGCTTGCTGGGCCACGGTAACCACCATATTATACAATTGGAAAATGAATGCCGGTCATAGCATAGACCATGTACTCGGTACCATAGGGCAGCCATATTTGCAAATGTTCCAAAACGGCCAGGGGTTACCTGGCAGCATGAAGGAGCAGTTCCTGAATGACGCCGGGCTGGAATTCGAATACCCCCAGAGTTTTAGTATTGAAGGCTGGGAGCAATTACTCAGAAATTACGGACCCGTCTGGGTGACTACGGATGAGGATCCGAGTGATAAATTTGCTATTCACGCCCGGGTACTTTTCGGCATACAGGGAGACGGTACATCCGATGGTACTCAGATGCGTTTTGTCGATCCGGCAAATGGTCGGGTGGTGACCGAAAGCATCACGGCCTTCATAGAAAAGTATGAGTCTGAGGCGCGTACTAAAAACCGGCCGCTTCGCATCCAGGTCGTGCACTGGCCACCCAATGCAAGTGGTAACGGGCTATCCGGCGCGAGCAGCTACAGAAGTAGAAGCTTCAGCCGGGTCAGGTACAGCAGGGCGCATCAGGATGGTGTAATTGAAATGGAGCCCCTGGAAGTGTCTATCCCTTCGGAGCGCCGGGACCAGATACTGCTCAGGGCCGGCTGGAAAAAGGCCGACCTCAGCATAGTGGTCAGAAATTTTAAAGGAGAGCCGCTGCTCGGCCACCGTATTTTTGCTGAAGCAAAGTCACCGGGCGTAGAACCCCAGGCGTACGCCCAGGATGTAAGAGGGGGAGCGGCCATATTTAACGACATCTGGCTAAAACCTTCCGGCACGCTAAGAATCATGGCGGTGAGTACCGGGCAGCCCGGAGAGGTACCCTCCGGCGTGATCCACTACAATATGGGGAGTGGTGACCAGCTTAGGCTTGAAGCCGATCAGGCCTACCGTGACGTAACAGTTACGGCAACCAGCAGCACCGAAGCGGCCCGAATGGCCGGAGCCACAGGTAGCATAGGAGTCGAGTTCCAGGTATTCTCCGCGGGTGGTGAGGTCACTACCGAAGAGACACGCACCCGGGGAGAATCTGTTTCACGGCAGTACACTGTGCGCATACCTACCGCATCACTAACGATACAAGTGAAATAGAAAGGGCTTTCCATCTTGATTGACAGTTTATGAAAGGCTGCCGCATAGTTGTGGCGGCCTTATTTTATGCCTGCCAAGGATGGATTGGTGAATTCATATGGGCATAGAGTGACAGTATACAGGTGCTTCATTAATATGCGTTATTGAAAATATATAATTACATTTGTCCTTCAAACATTATCATTATTGGTGCGCATTTCCGGCTTTCTCCTCTTCCTGTTTATATTCACTTCTGTACAATTCTCAGCCTTCGGCCAGGCTGAAAGTGCTGCCCATGCCGAAGAAACAAATCCGGCGGATACTACCCGGACTGTAGCCTTGCAGGACAGTGTACAGCAGCATTCGTTGGTGGAGGCGGATAGTATCATCCGGGCAGATATTGCAGAAGGAAAGGCAAGGGTAGATAGTTTGCAGAATGCCTTGGGCGCACTGACTGACAGCCTGCCAGATACGCAGTCCCTAACCAAGCCGGTAGACGATGCTAATCGTGAGATTGCCGAAAGCCATCAGACTGTACAAGGAGCAGTCGATCGGGCCAGAGAGGAAGCGCAGCAAGTGGTGGATAATACCACCGAAGCGGTGAATGGAAAGCTGGAAGGTGCCCGGGAGAATGTAGGAGGGGTGCAGCAAAAGGCACAGGGTGCTATGTCTCAGGGTGTGGATGCGGCCGGTATAGACGGTGGTCAACTACCCGGCACGCCTGATCTGCCCAATACGGAAGTGTCCGGGCTAGAGGTGCCCGGAATGGAGATTCCCGGAATGGAGATTCCCGGAACGGAAGTTCCCGGAGTGGAAATTTCCGGTGCCGACATACCCTCAACCGGAGCGGCAGGTGGTGACCTTGGCCTGACCGAAAAACCGGAAGCCCTCGATCAGCTTGGCGAAACTCAGCAAAAAATAGCTGAAGTGAGTGACGAAGCTCAGCAGATACAATCGGCTGTGGATAGCATGTCGGTAGAAAAAGCGGCTGAGTATGGTGAGGAGAAACTGAAGGATACCCAATACTATAAGGCCCTTGAAGAACAGGCCGGGCAGAATATAGATGTGATTCCTACAGAGGAAGGCCTCAGGGAGCAGGGAAAGCAGCAGGTAGTCAGCCAGGCTAAGAACTACTTTGCGGGAAAGGAAGATAAGATCAGGGAAGCCCAGGCCTTGCTGGGCAAATACAAAAAGAAGTATCACAGCCTGAACAGCATCAAGGATGTGCCCCTGAATCGCAATCCTCTGGCGGACACTCCATTCGTGAAGCGCATAGTGGTCGGTGCCTACCTGCAGCTATTGAAAGATCCCTGGGGAGGTGATATTAATCCGGTTATCGGCTACCGTATTTATCCCAAATGGGAGGCAGGCATAGGGGGTACCTACCGCATACTTTTTGATGTGCCTGACGACTATAAGTTTGCCGAGGATGCAAAAGTATATGGCTTCCGTGCGTATTCTTCATACGAAATAGCCGATATACTTGCCTTTCATGCAGAGCTTGAGTATATAAACAGCCTGGTTGTATACCCGTCACTGACCGGTGAGCCACCCTCACCCGAACGGAGGTGGGTACCGGGATTGCCTGTGGGTATCAGGAAAAAATTCGATCTAGGCAGTAAGTTTCAGATGCGGGGCGTAATCCTTTATAACCTGCTGCACGATTATAAAAGCCCGTATGGTTCGGACTTTCATATCCGTTTGGGCTTCTTTTTCAGATAAAAGGGCCAAATACTGTTCCTATACAGGATCATTTCTTTTAACGAATTGTCTATTGGAGAAAAGTATACTCCAGGTAGAGTAGGGTGGTCTGTCTCTTTTTACCAGTCGAAAGTTTCTTAACCTTCAGATTTTTAGTATTCTTACAGCAAAGACAATAAGTGGCCCTTTGGACGAACACTCACTTATATCCGGCCTGAAAGATAAGGACAAAAAAGCCCTGGCGTATCTGTATGATCACTATGCAGATGCATTGTATGGGGTCATACTCCGTATCACCAGGGAAGAAGACCTTGCTGAAGAAGTTCTGCAGGATGCTTTTATGAGATTCTGGGACCGTATTGGTCAATATGAAAAAGGGAAAGGCACACTATTTACATGGATGATGGCTATCGCGCGCAATCTGGCCCTTGATAAGTTGCGAGCGAAAGGAATGAAGCTGCGGAGTAAATCCGATTCTTTATCTGATAACGTATATCAGTTAGATAAGGAAAATTATACCGAAACCAGCACCGATGCAATTGGTCTTGATTCAGCGTTGAAAGAATTAACTGATGATCAGCGCTTCGTCATTGACAAACTCTACTTCAGAGGATATACCCAATCCGAAGTTGCAAAGGAATACGATATTCCGCTGGGTACGGTAAAAACGCGCTTGAGAGCGGCAATGGTCAGGCTAAAAAAAGTAATAATCCCATGAATGTTCAGGAATGGATAAATAGCGGCATAATCGAAGCCTACGTTCTTGGAGACCTGAGTGTCGAAGAGGCCCGTGAGGTAGAAGCTATGGCCGAGCGCCACCCTGAAGTAAGGGACGAGATTAAGGCTGCCGGCCAGACCTTCGAACAGCTTGCCCGTAAAACGGCTGTAACTCCCCGCAAGGAGCTTCGGCATAGCATATTGGAGGCTATTCCTGAAAAGCCATCCACGGATACGTCCGGCTCCGCAACTGCGGGTACCGTTACTCCCACGGAAAAGTCCCGTGAAACTCCTGTCCATTCTATTTCACGCCGCAGGTCAGATTCTGCCCCGTGGAAGTTTGCACTCGCAGCAAGCGTTGTGCTTTTTATCATTGCCTCCGTTTTCGCAGCAAATTATCGCGGCCTTTGGAGAGATGCTGAGGAGCGGCTTGAAGATTATATTGTCGAAAATCAACTTGTTAGGCAGGACTACCAGGTGCTTCGCAGTAATTATGAACAACTGAGAGAGCTTCAGAATGTATATGCAGATCCGGCGTTTAGTCGAATCCCTTTGAATGGGACAGAAGCTTTTCCCTCAACCTACGCTACAGTATATTGGAACCCGGGATCTGAAGAAGTATATCTGGCCCCGGGCGGCTTGCCACAACCTCAAAAAGGTAAGCAGTACCAGCTATGGGCTATAGTAGATGGCGAGCCCCGAAGCGCCGGAATGGTAAGTGATCTCAATGGGGTTAATGTGATGCAACAAATTGACGATGCCTCTGCTTTTGCCATTACTCTGGAGCCGGAAGGAGGCAGCGAGAAGCCTACGCTGGAGGCAATGTATGTGCTGGGTGAAGTTTAAATTTAAAAAATCTTCATCTTCCTAAATCCAACCTTCTACCTCCCTTCGTAAGTCTGTTACATCGCCGGAAAGAATACCAGAAAGTTTCCGGCACTAACAAAATTTGACGGACTTATGAGACTTTTTAAAAACCACATTAACAAACTACTAAATCCGCTCGCAATGATGTGTTGCGTGCTATTAATCACTACTGCCTGTAGCGATGATGATGACGCCCCTGTAGGGCCTCAGCCTACCGGCGATACCGAAATGTTTGTTCTTAACTCAGTTTCCGACCCTGGCATCAGTGGCATGGTTACCTTCACTGAGAATGACGACAATTCTACTACAGTAACTATCGATCTGAATGGTACTTCTAATGGTGATATGCATCCTTCACACATTCACTTTAATACAGCTGCCGAAGGCGGTGACATTGCCGTATCGCTTAATAGCGTAAATGGAAATACCGGTATGAGTGAGACAGTGGTGACGATGCTGGACAACGGAACCTCTATTAGCTACGATGAGCTCGTATCATTTGATGGTTATATAAACGTTCACCTTAGTGCCAGTGACTTGTCTACCCTGGTAGCCCAGGGGGATATCGGTGAAAATGCTCTTACCGGCGAAATGAGGACGTACACGCTTGAAGAAAGAGACGTGGAGGGCATTAGCGGTATGGTCACTTTTGCAGAAAGAGCAAATGGATACACGCTGGCTACCATTGAGCTGATGAATACCCCTGCTGACGGAATGCACCCTGCACATATTCATATGAATTCTGCCCTGGAGGGAGGCGACATTGCGGTTACGTTTACTCCTGTTGATGGTGCGTCAGGTATGAGTATGACCAACATTGAAATGACTGATGGCGGAAATGCCCTTACCTACAATGATATCATCATGTATGACGGCTATGTGAATGTTCACCTTAGTGCCAGTGACCTGGGAACAATAGTAGCCCAGGGTGATATTGGCAGCAATACCTTGACGGGTGAGACAATCGCTTACGCCCTTGGCGAACGTGACGTAGCCGGCGTTAGCGGCATGGTGACCTTTGCTGAAAGGATGGATGGAACTATCCTGGCGACGATCATGCTTGACGGTACCAGTAACGGTACGCACCCTGCTCACATTCACATGAACTCAGCTGAAGAGGGCGGGGGCATCGTCGTAACCTTTACTCCTGTAGATGGCGCCAGTGGCGTGAGTATGACCAACATTTCTATGACCGACGGTGGCGATGCATTTGTATACAGTGATGTTAGTGGCTATGATGGCTATGTAAATGTGCACCTGAGTGCAGAAGACCTTGCCACTTTGGTGGCCCAGGGAAATATAGGCAGCAATGCCAACCCGATAAATTAATCTCTTAAGTGTTTAACTCTTAAACCTACCTAACACATGTTAGGACTGACACATAATTCCGGTCAATGAGTCCGGAATTTAAAAACCCGGTCGCTATGCGGCCGGGTTTTATTCCTTATAATATACTATCGAGCGCCTCAGTTAACTTTCTTATATCCTCTTGTGAACTGTATAAATAAGGAGATACCCTTATTTTATCTTTTCTGTAGCTAACATAAATAGCTTGATCCTGAAGGGTTGCTTTGGCCCGGGCCATGACCTCCTCTGGCAATTGAACGCCAATCATGTGTCCTACTCTCCGTGATGGCACATGAAAGCCATTTTTTTCAGCCCATTCGACCACCTCATCGGTCAGATGCCTAAGCGTACCCTGAATATTCGGTATACCCCATTGCTGTATCTGTTCCAGTGCCTTTCGGGCCATAGCTACATGAATAAAACTACTGTTCTCCCCGAAATCAAACCGGCGTGCACCCTGTTTATAGTCGTCCTGATAGTCTGTAAGCTTGGTAAAGTCGTCACTGCCTTTGCGCATAAGCCAGTTATATTCTATTGGCTGTCCTTCTTCATGGTATTTAGGATCAGCGTACATATAACCAAGCCCATAAGGTCCCAGTAACCATTTATATCCTACCGCTACCATAAAATCAGGCTTGATACGGTCCAGGGGTATAGGATGTGCCCCCAGGCTCTGACTGGCATCCACTACGAGGGCTGCACCTACCTTCCTGGCCTTTTCACCTATGGCCTCCAGGTCTATAAGGGCTCCATCAGTCCAGTGACAAAAAGGTACGCTTACGAGGCCGGTGAAGGCATCAATATGCCGGAGCAAAGCCTCCGTCCAGTTCTCTCCTTCCTCCGCCCGCACAGTTACTATCTTTAAGCCAATGGCTTTTGTGAGTTCCCTCCATACATATACGTTTGAAGGAAACTGTCCGTCCAGCACCACTATGTTCTGCACCGCCTTGAGGGGTATGTTCTTAGCTGCCACTGCCAGGCCATAGCTTACGCTTGGTATCAGGGCCAGGTTATCAGCCGGTGTTTCAAAGAGGCTGGCTGCCTGATCACGCAATGCTTCAACCCCGGTAAACCAGTCGTCCTGAGTATATAGCCAGGGGTGCCGCTTTCTGTCTATTTCGTCATGTCCTGCTTCAGCCACCGAATTCAGATTGGGGGACATGGCAGACATATTGAGATAGGTAATGTCATCGGCTATATCAAAAAGTGACTTTTGGGAGGGTAGGGGTGATTGGGAGCTTTGGGTCATGTGGTCTGGGATATTGTTTTAAGTGATCAATTTACATCTATCTCTTTTCCAAACTAAGCAAGGGAGTATTTGTGAGTATATTTTTCGGCGCTACCGATAAAACGCTCCCGGCTCCGCTTGTCAGAACTAGGTTTATATATTGATTTGATATGACTATATTAATAATGAACCTAATAAATGATTAAGCATGGATGTATTATTAAGCCCCTGGGGAATTATTCCCCTGATGTTGGTCACAACCCTTAGTATTGTTACCGTAAGGCTCTACCTGAAAGTGACCTCATTAATCAATGAAAGAAGGAAAAGAAAAGTAGTAAGCCTATCGGATAAAGCTTACTATGGAAAAGCATCATAGGGGGAGAGCGGCTGTAAAAGCCGCTTTTTTTATACCAGAAACCAACGAACTATTGTAAGGCCGGCTAAGGAAAGCACACCTGCTGCAAGCAGATTCAGCCAGATGCCGGTCTTTATCATATCCTTCATTCTGATATGTCCGCTGGCAAAAACGATCGCATTTGGTGGTGTACTGATGGGCATCATGAAGGCACAACTGGAGGCCAGCGTGGCAGGTACCACAATAAGTAAAGGGTCAATGCCTAACCCACGGCATATACCGATCGCTACCGGAACAAATATCGTAATCAGGGCCACGTTGCTCATTACTTCTGTCAGGAATAATACCAGGACCGTCATGAGCGGAACGAGCAGCAGAAGGGAAGTATTCCCCTGCTGAGCAACAAAATCACCCACCAACTCTATTAATCCTGTCTTCTCCATTGCCTTAGCCAGGCTCATACCACCGCCAAAAAGTATCAGTATTCCCCAGGGTAGGCGCTGGGTATCCTCCCAGTCCAGTAACCTGTCAAAGCTTTTGAGTTGAGAGGGAACGATGAACATGAGGCTGCCACCAATCATAGCGGTTACGTGGTCTGTAAGCAGGTCCTGACCGAAAAGGGCATTTAACTGTTGCTTAAATATCCAGCCTGTGGCTGTTAGTAGAAATATACCGATCACCAGGTATTCTTCACGGGAAATAGATCCCAGTTCAGCTAATTGCTTGCTTACCAGCTTCCCGCTGCCAGGCACAGCGGTCAGTTTGTTGGGAAATAGTACCCTGGCCATCAATAAATAAGTAATGGTGAGCAGCAGCACCCCCACCGGTATGCCCACTGCGAGGTATTCGCCGAATCCAAGCTCATGCTGGGTAAGGGTACGGAGGTACCCGGCCATCACTACATTGGGTGGGGTACCTATAAGGGTCATGGTACCCCCGATATTTGCCGAATAGGCAATGCTGAGCATGAGTGCCAGGGCAAAGTTTTGCTGGCTTTTATTTAGTGGAGTATTTTCACCTACCACAAGGCCTACTACAGAGAGAGCTATGGGGAGCATCATCACGGCAGTAGCCGTATTGCTTATCCACATGCTCAGGATAGCAGTAGAGATCATGAACCCGAGGATGATTCCGTTTCCACTGGTGCCTGTTAGCCTGAGCAGATTCAGGGCCACACGTTTATGCAGGTTATGCTTTTCAAGTGCGAGAGCGATCATAAAACCGCCCATAAACAGAAATATGATAGGACTGGCATATGGAGCGGCCGCCTCTACAACCGGGGAGACCTGGAGCAAAGGAAGGATAATGATAGGTAGCAGGGCAGTGACCGGTATTGGCGCAGCTTCAGTAATCCACCAGACTACCATCCAGGCGGCCAGGGCGAGCACCGGAAATACATCAGTAAGATTATTCTGGCCGGACCCTGCCGCAAAAAGTATGATGAAAAACGATAGAGGGCCCATTACAAAGCCCGTTTGCCTGATTGAGGGTAACTGCATAACAGAAGGCAGAACTAGAGTATCTCTAACGTTTTGATCTGAGGCTCCAGGTCCATGTTATCGTCATTTATTGCAATCATAATCAGTGAATTATCCTTTCCTGATACAATGTACTGGGTGTAATAATCTGATTCGCCGTTTGTGATTAATTTATATTTTGCCTTTATGATTTCCTTCTTTTTACTGTGAAGGTATTTACTGTCTAGTTTTTCGAATTTATCTCCAGTATCGCTCCATTCTCTTTCCAGACTTTGCTCCACCATACCCAGATACCTTCTTCCCATACTTCTGGATATGTAAATGTACTCTGTTTCAACAAAGATCACGAAGTTAAATATGTTGGCTGTATCAGCATATATCATCTTGTTTCCCAGGCTTCTTATTTCCTGTAAGCCGCCCTGCTTTATTAGTTTTTCTTCCTCATCCAGGTCACTGGCATTAATTATTTCTGCTATTTCGTCCAGGGTGATATGCGTATAGTGAGCAGGCATATTTATGCTGGCCTGCGAAAAGGGGATAGCAACTTCCCTGTAGGCAAGTGTGTCTTCTGCTGGTGTAGGTGTAGTTGCGGCATCTTTCAGGACTGGGGCTTCTGAGGACTTTTCAGGGGTTTCCTGACAGGCAAATAAACCTGCCAGTAGTAATATGATGAGTAGCTTTTTCATGTATTCAAGTTGTAAATTATAGCCTCAAATATAGGAAAAATCAAAAGAACAAAGATTCTTATCCGTTAGAGTGAAGGGCTACGCGGTTTCCTTCTGAGTCTATAAAAATCCCCATGTATCCTATATCATCAGCTATAAGTTTCTTTTCCTCTACAATTTTACCCCCTGCATCGGGTACTCTGGCCAGTTCTGTAGCCAGGTTTCCTGACGGTGCAGAGAGATAGATTAGGGTGCCATCGTGAGAAGGTTTGTAAAATGCCGGGTGCTTCACTAAGGAACCTGCCGCCCCGGGTTTGCCATATGGTGCATAGGGAAACCAGGCCATATCCAGTTCGCCCATTTGATGCCTTTCCATAGACACATCCAGTATTTTTTCGTAAAAGGCTATGGCCCGGACCATATCGGTAACGGGTATCTCAAACCATCCTGCGATATTCTGTTCCATTTTGATTAAGGGGTTTTAGGTGAATTAATCGTTTGGTTAATTTTAGTTAGAAAAAATTTTTCACTTATTTAAAAGTTTGAATACCAAATTTATTTCAAGATGAAAAAGAAGATTTCACTAAACGACCTGAAAGTGGCCAGCTTTGTCACTACCGGAAATTTTGACACAATTAAAGGTGGAGTAACTGATCCCAGACTTTCAAAAGAATGGGATTGCCCTACCGATTATACTACGCGTGAGGATTCCTTCGATGTAGAAGGGTAATCTCTCCCTGTAAGCATTATATTAAGCCGTCTGCCTACTAGCAGACGGCTTTTTTTCGCTCCGTTTCGGAGCGGGGTTTCCTGATTCATCAGCTACCGATAGGTGGGTTGCGTGCCTAACCCCTGGAAGATTAACTATCCGGCTAATGCAGGCTTTGTGCTTAATGCTGACGAAGGTGGTGTCATAACAGAGTAGCGTGCCTCCTTTTTAATCTACCTCAAAATACCCTTTATCGCCACACATTCTTACGATGCGCGGAGAGAATGTCCCTTCTACATTTACCAGGTCCTGCTGGTAATCCATTACCTGGTGTATATCCTTATAAGCCATAGGAGCCTCATCAAGACCGGAGCCTATTACTTCTACGCCATGCTGTTCAAGATAAGCAGAAACCTCAGCCTGTAGCAGTGAGTTTTTTGCCTGTGTTCGGGACATTTGTCTGCCGGCACCATGAGAGGCAGAGTCTATAGATTCAGGTTTGCCTTTGCCGGATACGATAAAACCCGGAGCGGTCATGGATCCGGGGATAATTCCCAGGATACCTTCACCGGCAGGGGTGGCTCCCTTACGATGAACAATAAGCTCTCTGCCCTGAGCATCGGTTTCTTTCCATGCAAAATTATGGTGGTTTTCTACCATACGGATGGTTTCTGCCCCTAGAGCAGTGGCAAAGCGGTGATGTACCTGGTGGTGACAGGCAGAAGCATAATCCCCGGCCAGGGTCATGGCGGCCCAGTATTCCGTACCTTCTGCAGAATTGAGATCCAGCCAGGCCAGGTGCCTGGCCTGGCTTGGTAAAGGACATAACTCTTTCGCCAGATCTGTGTAATGCTTTGCTATAGAAGCTCCGAGTCCCCTGGAGCCTGAATGGCTCAATAAGGCAAGGTATTCGCCTGGAGCGACCCCGAGCCGGTTATTTTGAGAAGAAATAGTGACGGTACCGAACTCCACAAAGTGATTGCCTCCGCCGGAC
Organism: Roseivirga sp. BDSF3-8; assembly: GCF_041449215.1. Classification (NCBI taxonomy): domain Bacteria; kingdom Pseudomonadati; phylum Bacteroidota; class Cytophagia; order Cytophagales; family Roseivirgaceae; genus Roseivirga; species Roseivirga sp. BDSF3-8. The sequence continues at coordinate 4,551,457 of NZ_JBGNFV010000001.1, forward strand.
GAGCCAAGCTGAGACCAGGCACGGTCCTTCATCCGTTTCGCAATGTCTATTTCTTTAAATTCCTCCCGCTCCATGATCGCATCATCCAGTGGGTGTCTGAACGTGCTCTTACCAAATCTGCTGTTTTGGTTGAGCACCTCTTTCATACGATGTGAATCCGAAGCCAGCAGACTGACAGGCAGATCGAACAGGCTCAGGCACATACGGCACCCAATATCTACTCCTACTGCATAAGGAATAACGGCGTTTTCAGTAGCCAGTACACCGCCAATAGGCAGGCCATAACCTATATGTGCATCTGGCATCAGGGCCCCGGCCCTGGTCACTGGCAGGCGCATGGCAGTCTCCATCTGGAGAATTGCACCTGGATCAATGCCTTCACTACCAAATACTTCATAGGGCATAGCGGTGTCCAGCAGGGGGGTAGGTTGCTTTTGACGGTGGGAAATGATCTCATTGGCCACTACCCCCAGCTCTTCATGGGTACGGTAGGGCTCCGGGTTCTGAGCAAGGGATCTCATCGTATCCATGAGGGTTTCCCGGGGCGTATCCTCCATGGAGGTCTCGATGATCTTCAGGGCTACACTTACGGCCTTGCACTTTGGAAAACCAAGATCAATGAGTGTTTTGCGGGTGATTAAGGGCTCTTTCATACGGTATTGATTTGAGTATGATACAAACCAATTGGCTTGCTGCGCAGTCTTTTTGCGTAGATGATCATTTTTTTAAAATAATCTTTCTTCCGGCAAAGGGAGCATGATATTTTTAGGTTTGGTAAAAATTTAAAAAAAACGATTTGTTCTTTTTTAGAGAACTTGTACTTTTATGAAAAGAATTTTGGCCAGGAAGGCGCTGCGGGAGTTTTGGGAGAAACACCCCGATGCGGAAACTTACCTTAAAGTATGGTACGAAACTGCCCGGGGAGCATCCTGGTACTCACCTGCTGATATAAAGCAAAGTTATGCTAATGCCAGTATTCTGAAAGACAGCAGGGTGGTATTTAACATTCAAGGGAATAGCTACCGGCTTATCGTAAAATTCAATTTTGACAGGCAATGGGCCTTTATTCGGTTTGTAGGGACACATGCCGAATATGACAGGATAGATGCAAATACCATCTGAAATGAAAATCAAACCTATAAAATCAGAAGAAGATTACGAAAAGGCCCTTGAGCGTCTTGATGAAATCTTTGATGCAGCCCCTGATTCACCGGAAGGGGATGAGGCAGAAATATTATCTCTGCTTATAGAGAATTATGAGGACGAGCATTACACTATTGAAGCCCCGGATCCGGTAGAGGCCATCAGGATCCGTATGGAAGAAATGGGGCTGCGGCAAAAGGACCTGATAGGCGTGATAGGAGGAAAAAGCCGGGTGTCTGAAATTTTAAACCGGAAGAAAAAACTAACGGTGGAAATGATACGGATGCTTGAAGAAAAACTCAATATATCGGCTTCATTATTGGTGCAGGATTACCCGCTCAGACCCTATGAGTCCAACTCCCCACTGAATGTTGCAGCCGAAGAAGAAAATCCCTATCAGAAGTCGCCCAAAAAACAGAAATAATATCACTGTTAGCCATTCCTACTTACTCTACCTCATTAATACCTTTCATATTTACTGATGAATAGCCGCTTTTTCAGCTTATCAGTTGCTTTTATCCTATTAAGTATGGGCTTACATGCTTGTAACGCAGGCTCTCTTAAAAAGGAAAATGATGATTTTCAGCGTGAAATACTACAGTATAATCGATATACACACCGGGCTTTTGCTATACAAAACGTCACCCTGATAGATGGTACTGGGGGCAATCCAGGGCAGAACCAAAGCGTACTCATTGAAGATGGATTAATAAAGGCCGTAGGTGAAACAGGTACGATAAGGCTCCCGCGTGGTACAAAAGTAGTAGATGGTACCGGCAAGACCCTTATGCCCGGCCTGGTAGGTATGCATAACCATATGCACATGCCTGGTATCCAATTTCTTGGAGAGTGGGGAGCTTTATTATATCTGGCTGCAGGGGTGACTACTATGCAAACCTGCGGGTCGGCCTCCCCGGTCGAGGAAATTCGCCTGGTGGAGCAAATAGATAGCGGCCTGGTAGAAGGGCCGGAGATATTTACCAGCGCCCCCTACTTTACCGGCCCGGGTGGAAGTACAGCTATGATCATACCAGAGAATGACACCCAGATTAGAGATACAGTAGCTTATTGGGCTGAAAAGGGTGTGAGGTGGTTTAAGGTTTATCGCCACACCAGGCCGGAAGACCTTCAGGTGATAATCAATGAGGTTCATCGGCATGGAGGAAAAGTTACCGGACACCTCTGTTCCATCACTTTTAAAGAAGCCACGGAAATGGGTATAGACGGCATAGAGCACGGCCTGAATAGCGCGACGGACTTCAGCCTGAGCAAAAACCCCGGTACATGTGATGCCAGCAGGGAGTTTATCGATCATATTGATGTGAATTCGCAGGAAGTAGGCTCTGTACTTCGGAAGCTTATCGAGCAGAATGTATTTCTTACCAGTACAGTGGCCATTTATGAGGCTAGTATACCTATGCGAGCGCATGCGAGAGAAGAATCTGTAGCACTTATGCCGCAAAGTGTTAAGCAGGCCTATGATGAACGCAGAGCCCGCATACGGCAGGATAGTAGTGAGGCACAGGTGCAGTCCGATAGGAGAGAGGCCCGACTACAGCGCATTCTCGGGTTCGAAAAACGGTTTTTTGATATGGGAGGGCACTTAGTTGCTGGGGTAGATGCCGGGAGGCATGTACTTCCGGGATTTGGAGATCAGCGAAATTATGAATTAATGGTGACAGAGGGGGGCTTTCTGCCTGCCGAAGCTATTCAGGTAATGACCCAAAACGGTGCCAGGGCATTGCACAGAAATGATATAGGTCATATAGCCAAGGGCATGAAAGCCGATCTTGTATTACTGGATGGTGACCTTACGGAAAACCCTGAAGTGATTTATGCAGTGGAAGCTGTTTATAAGAATGGCCGGCCATATGATGCTGACAAGCTCTTGGTAAAGGCAATGAAACTGAAAAATAACCTTCCTTAATGGTATGGGAGTACAAAATCCAAATGAATACAGTATCAGAATGTTCCGCTCTGAAGATGAGGAAGGGCTTTTGCGTTTGATCAGACTCAATACTCCTGCCTATTTTGCTCCCGAAGAAGCACAAGACTATAAGGACTACCTGGAGAATGAAAGGGAAAAGTATTTTGTAGCCATTGCAGAAGACACCGTTATAGCCGGTGGAGGCATTAACTTTAAAAATGAGGAGAAGGCAGCATGGCTTTCATGGGACCTTGTACACCCCTACTGGCAGGGAAAGGGAGTGGGAGGAGCCATTGTGCAGCAGCGCATTCAATACATACGGGAGCACAATAGCGTACAACAGATTGTCGTTCGTACCTCTCAGTTTGCATGGAAATTTTATGAAAAGCAAGGATTTGATCTGGTGCAAAAGGTGGATGATTACTGGGCAAAGGGTTATCATCTTTATCTGATGAAAATGGGTGTATATGACCAAATACGGAATTGAGTAAGATATGATTGTAAAACTTGGCGAAGGGGTCTTAAATACCCCATACGGCCGCTATAGAGAAGTATTATTCTATGATGGCCAAAAAGAAACCATCGTGATGATACTGGGTGATGTGGCTGGTCATAAAGATGTATTATGTCGTGTACACTCCGCCTGTATCTATGGCCATTACTTTAGCAGTTCTGAATGTGACTGCCGGGAGCAGATGAAAGCTGCACAGAAACTCATTCAGACAGCAGGTAAGGGCGTTATTATTCTGCTGGATCAGGAGGGAAAGGGTAACGGGCACTTCGCTCTTATGAAAAGTACTCTCTATAAAAACGAGGGCTCGAAGCAGGCCGGTGCCTACGAAAAGGCCGGGTTTAGCCGGGACAATAGAGACTTCCGCTGTGCCGCCAAGGTGCTAAAAGCTCTCCACGTGCTATCTGTGAAGTTGATTACTGATAATCCGGCTAAAACCAATACCCTTGAAGATCATGGTGTGTCTGTAAACGGAATAATATCGACCGGTAAATAGACTTTCTCCACTACTGAGGGTTGCGGGGCTTTTTCCTGAATGACATCAGGACTGCCACACCGGCAAAGAATAAGAATGATCCGAATATTGGAGACCATGTGTTAGCCCAGAATAATTCGTTGCCCCGCTGGGGATTATCTGCAAATCCGAACACAAAGAACAATACAATTAAGATGGCGCCAAGAATGGTTAAAATGATGCCTACAGTTTTCATAGTTCAATAGTTTTCATTCGCGTATGCTTTATTAAGAGTTTACAGGGCGTATTGTTATTCAATCCTGGTAAAGGGGGAGGGGACAGGAGGCAGTTATAACCAGTGCAGATAGATTGGAAAGATGACGTATAAATTGATGATTCAACAAAATCAGAGTATATTATACGTAACCCTTTTTTAACTAAAAATTAAACTTTTATGAATAAGAAGAAAATTTCTTTGGAAAACCTGAACGTGAAAAGCTTTAGCACTGAATTTAAACCTTCAAAACTTAAAGGTGGAGCAAGCGGGTATGCCGGAGGTTTGTGCACCGGATATGACTGCTCGCTCGAGAGCCTATGTAATGTTTGTGAAGGAACTGAAGAGGCCTCTAACTGTTGTCCTCCAATAAAGTAGGACATTCTTGCCCACTACACAACCACCTGATTTCCTTCAGGTGGTTTTTTTGTCTTTCAGGACACTCTATAGGCCGGGGCAGCAGATACATCCCGGTTCATTATTTGAAATAAGGTAATAACTATCTAAATTAAAAAATGAACCCAACTATTACCCTGCGCTTTTTAGGATGTGGAGACGCATTCGGGAGTGGTGGCAGAGCCCAATCCAGCTTTTTTCTACATACCTCTTCTTTAGGCTTTATGGTGGACTGTGGTGCCACCACGCTGGTACAACTAAAAGCTGCCGGCCTAACGACTAATGAGCTTGATATTATTGCCCTTACCCATTTTCACGGTGATCATTATGGAGGTGTGCCTTATATCCTGCTGGATGCGGCATTATACCAAAACAGACAAAAACCCCTTACCATTATCTCGCCACCAGGAGGGCAAGCGAGAATCACTGCCCTTCTCGAAAGCCTTTATCCCGGTACACATGAAAAGATTTTTGGTAAGCTCGACCTGAATTTTCTGGAATATAATGGAGAAGACAGGTTGGAACCTGAGGCTAACGTGCAGCTACATACCTTTCCTGTAATTCATTCTCCTGAGAGCTTACCTCACGGATTCAGGCTGCAGATAGGTGAAAATATACTGGGCTTTTCCGGAGATACAACGTGGACAGATACTTTACCCGAAATAGCTGAGGGAAGTGACTTGTTTGTGTGTGAGTGTAATAACTTCAACACCGTTACACCCCAGCATATTGATTATCATACCCTTCAGGAAAACCTTGGTCAACTTCGATGCAAACGGATTATTCTCAATCATTTGGGAGAAGAAATGCTGTCAAACCTGGATAAGGTGGAAATACCTGTGGCAGAAGATGACGAGGAAATAGTCTTTTAATAAACGGTTGAATTGCATGTAAATTACGTAATTAGCGCATATAGACTATTTGACAGCATAAACCACGTAAGCATACATGAAAAGATTAGACAGAAGAGGCTTTATAGTTAAGGCCGGTAAAGCGGCTGCACTAACCACTACCCTGCCGTTAATCACCACGTCCTGTGGCGGTGGGTCCGGTGAAAAGGCAAGCCAGGGGGCCTCCAATGTTAATTATAATAAAACCTTTGAATGGAAAATGGTAACTACCTGGCCACCCAATTTTCCGGTATTGGGAGAAGGTTGCCAGATGATGGCCGATTGGGTAGGAAAAATGTCTAATGGCCGGCTGAAAATAAGAGTCTACGGAGGTGGTGAGCTGGTGCCAGCTCTAGAAGCCTTTGAAGCAGTAAGTAGCGGAATTGCCGAAATGGGAAACGCAGCCAGCTATTACTGGGCTGGAAAGGCTCCGGCCTCGCAGTTTTTTGCCTCTGTGCCTTTTGGAATGAATGCTCAGCAATTGGGAGCATGGATCCAAAGCGGCGGCGGACTTGAGCTATGGCGCGAGCTTTATGCTAACTTTAACCTAATCCCCTTTCTCGTGGGTAATACCGGCGTTCAGATGGGAGGGTGGTTCAATAAGGAAATCAACAGCCTGGCTGATGTGCAGGGCCTGAAGATGCGTATTCCCGGCCTGGGCGGAAAGGTTATTACCGCTGCCGGTGGTACAGCGGTGCTCTCTGCCGGTGGTGAGATCTATACCAATCTTGAGCGTGGCGTGATTGACGCCACAGAGTGGATAGGCCCCTACCATGACTACAAAATGGGCTTTCATAAAATTGCGAAATACTATTACTACCCCGGCTGGCATGAGACAGGTACAGCGTTTGAATCGTTCGTAAATAAATCCAAGTGGGAAGAACTCCCTTCCGACCTGCAGGCAATCCTGGAAGTGGCCCTTGCCTGGCAAAATAGCTGGACACTAGCGGAATTTGACGCCCAGAATGCTATATACCTGGATAAACTTGTAAATGAAGAAGGTGTGGATCTCAGGCAGTTCCCGGACGAAGTATTAAATGCCTTCCGTGAGTATACAGGGGATGTATTATCGGACATCACCGCTTCGGATGCAATGAGCCGCAAGGTCTATGAAAGTTACCAGGCTTTTCAGGATAAAGTAGCTGACTGGTCGGGCATCACTGAGCAAATCTATTATAATAAAATCCAGCAGTGATTATGAAGAAGTGATAAGGGCAGGCTATTTCGGGGTACGGAATAGCCTTCGTTCATTTTTTTGCACCCAGCCTGGCTGAAAATCCCGCATTGATTCCTGCATGTAGCCCCGTAGTGGCCCCCAGGGTAATCCTGAACTGGTCAAATGCTAGTAACAGGGAGGCACGCAGGGAGTAAAAAGTCCGCGATACATCATCCTCCGGTGAGAAAGTAGTATGGCCTGCATTCAGGTTGAATACTTGCGCAAGGTCCACGCCTATCAAAAAGCTCTCGTGTGTATCCACCATAAGCTCATGAGACACTACTAACGCCGGCATATGCCTGTTTGAGTACACATAAGTCTCTCCGGTGTTTCTCAGGTCCTCCAGAAAGTCCATTGATTCACCGTATTCATAAGTATAAAATACACCTGCTTTTAGGGGATACATGTTTATCGATCTGGTTCTGACCAGCGGAAACCCTATTTCTCCATAAACAGAGGCTGCATAAAACCTAAAGTCAGGCTGAGCCAACGGGGTGCCCTCAATAGGAAAAGTCCGGTTACCGAGGCTAAAAGCACCGCCAAAAGTATAAGCAAACCTGTTTTTTACATAACTACGATAAATCCTGCCTGTATACGCATTAACGATGTCATTTGCAGGAACTTCGCTCTCATCAGATAAGTAGGAAGACCGCGTATAGTCCCCGGAGATATAGGTTGAGGCTGTATCTGGCTTCTCCTGCCCCGTAACAAAAGGCTTTGAGAGCACCTGGGTGCTCATGCCAAGGCGTGCAGGACCATATACATTTCTGCAGCTACTGAATAATACTGGTAGTATGATCAGGCAAAGAGCTATCCTGCTCAGGCATAATACATTTTTCATGTTTATTGATAATTCAGGCGTTGATTCTTATGCCAGACACAAGATGCGCCGGGCTGGTTGTAATGAAAGGAGTCCAAATTTATAAATAATGGCAGATTTTCACTCAAAGTTGTTTCATAATAAATTGCTCTATTCCGTAGAAATTAAGCATATTCGCCGCCATGATATCTGTTTTGCAAAAAATAGTAATGGGGATAGACCACTTTACCGAGTTTGCCGGTAAGCTTGTAAGCTGGGTTACGGTGCTGCTGGTACTTGTCGTGTTTTATGATGTCGTCACCCGTTACTTCTTTAATTACACCACCGTTGCTACTATCGAACTGGAATGGCACTTGTTCAGCCTTATTTTCCTGCTCGGAGCCGGATACGCGCTAAAACACGACCGGCACGTTCGGGTAGATGTTTTTTACACCCGTTTCAGTGAGAAGAAGAAGGCCATGATAAACCTGACAGGCAGTCTGCTGTTTCTTATACCATTTTGCGCTATTGTAATTTATGCCGCTTTGCCCTTTGTGCAAAACAGCTATTCTATTTCTGAGACATCACCCGATCCGGGCGGATTGCCAGGCCGCTTTGTCATCAAGGGAGCCATCGTTATCGGCTTTAGTCTGCTTTTAATACAGGCCATCGGGGAGCTGCTGCGTAACCTGCTTATTATTACCCGTAAGTCTTCAGGCACCATCCATAAACCTTCCGACCGCTAATGTTTCTCGAGCTCCTCCCTATTATCCTGTTTGCCTCTATTTTTGCCATGATTCTGTGGGGTTACCCGGTGGCATTTACCCTCGGCGGGATCAGTGTGCTGTTTGGCCTTGTCCATTTCGGGCCGGATTTCTTTCTGCTACTTCCGCTACGGGTCTATGGCACCATGACTAATTATGTGCTCATTGCCGTACCGCTATTTATCTTCATGGGGATAATGCTGGAAAAAAGCGGCCTTGCCGAGAGCCTACTGGAAACCATGTCTATGCTATTTGGCCGCATGCGGGGTGGTCTCGCCATATCTGTAGTGGTAGTAGGAGCCATGCTGGCCGCCAGTACCGGTATAGTCGGAGCTACTGTCATAACCATGGGGCTCATCAGCCTTCCTGTAATGCTCAAGCGCGGCTACAGCATACCCCTGTCCACCGGCACCATAGCCGCTTCGGGTACCCTGGGTCAAATTATCCCTCCCAGTATTGTCCTTGTATTGTTAGGAAGTGTGCTCAATGTCTCCGTAGGCGATCTGTTTGCTGCCGCCTTGGCTCCCGGTCTCCTTCTTGTAGGGTGCTACCTGGCTTACATACTGGTTATGGCTGCCATCAGACCGGGCAGTCTTCCGGCCATGCCTGCAGAGGAGATAAGAGAGTTTCGCAGTAAGGGTATGTGGAAAAGAATTGTCAAAGCCTTTTTACTGCCGTTTTTCCTGATAGGTGCTGTACTGGGAAGTATTTTTGCCGGCATCGCCTCGCCTACCGAGGCGGCGGCTCTCGGGGCATTCGGAGCTACCGTACTTACCCTCATTTCAGGAAGGTTATCTTTGAAGATATTAAAACAGGTAACCCGCGAGACCACTCACCTTACCTGTATGGTATTTCTTATTCTGATCGGAGCTACAGCCTTTACGCTCGTATTTCGGAGGATGGACGGCGACGCATTTCTTATTAATGCTATCGAACAGAGTAACCTTAGCCCTTACACCTTCCTTTTCATCGTCATGCTGGTAGTATTTATTGCTGGCTTCTTTATTGACTTTATAGAGATCATCTTTATAATCGTCCCGGTGGTGGCCCCCATATTTGTGCAACTGGAAATGGACCTCATCTGGATAGGAGTACTGTTAGCCCTCAATCTGCAGACCAGTTTTCTTTCACCGCCATTCGGTTTCAGTCTGTTCTACCTTAAAGGGGTGGCACCCCCACAGGTAAAAACCTCGCACCTGTATAAGGGTATCATTCCCTTTGTACTTATCCAATTAGTCTTTATACTCATTGTCGTGCTTTTTCCCCAGGTACTTGCCATATTTTAAGGGTTTGCTTTAACATTATGTAAATCAGATAGTTATTAAAAATAATAACCCTAAAAGAGATAGATATGGCAGAGAAAGAAGGAAGTACGCCTTCTCAGGCGACGAATAAAGGAGAGCCTGGAGATACCGGGCAAAGTAAAGCTAGTATCAAGACACAGGGCAACAGTGACCTGTCTGAAAAAGAGCGTGAATACCGCATGAGAGATAAATATACGGACGGAAAAGGGAATCTGGCTGATAATGTCAGAACTGAAAATCCGAATCGTAATACAGATAAAGGCCAGCAATCGTAGACCCTTGTCAGGTGGCTATTTTCGCCGGCATTATCAAAAAAGGACTACTTTCAACGTAGTCCTTTCATTTTTTTCAAACCTTCTATTTGATTAATGAGGCTGCTTCTTCATCCAAATACCACTCAGCCTTCCCTCCGGCAGACTTTATGTAGGATGCCGGATATCCGGCTCCTGTACTGTGAGATATTTCTTTGATTCTTTGAGCTTTGCCTGCGCCGGTAACTAAAAATATCACCCTCCTCGAGTTATTGATCACCTTACCTGTGAGCGTAACTCTCTTTTGACCTGTTTTAGGATGTGAAGCGATAGCCGTAGGGCCCTCCTGATCCAGAAGGGTAAGCTGGTCCGGGAATATCGAGGCCGTATGGCCGTCCTCGCCCATTCCCAGAATATTGAGGTCAAAGCACGGCAGCCCATTCGCTACCGGAACATGCTCCTTGATTTCCCGGATATAATCCGTATTGGCTTCTTCCGGGCTCAGTTCACCCTTTACACGATGTATATTTGCTTCAGGAATTTCCACTTTATCAAAAAGCAGTGTCTTAGTCATGCCAAAGTTACTATCCTCAGCATCCGGTGGCACACATCGTTCATCTCCCCAGAAAAAATGAATTTTACTCCAGTCAATCCTGTCCTGATACAGGTTTGACAGCAGTCGAAACAAAACCTTGGGCGTGCTGCCTCCGCTTAAAGCTACATACAGTTTATCCTTTTTTGCAGTCTCGTTTGCCAGTTCTTCGGCCAGGGCTTTTGCTACATCGTTTTGAGTGGAAAATATATGTGTGTTCATTAATCTCTGGTTTAATATAATCTAATAGTCCTCACCTGTCGGTTTATTCGCTCAAAGTTCGCAGAAGCCTCCGTCGTTAGTCAGATTTTTACAAGGATATCTCCAGGTAAGGTCTTTTCCTTCTATCAGGTCATCGGCCACCTCTGGGCCCCATGTGCCTGAGGGGTACCCGTAAAGTGGTAAATCTTTGTCATTTTCCCATGCTTTGAGAATGGGGGAAACAAATTCCCACGCGGCATTCACCGCATCGCCACGGCTATACAAAGTAGGGTCCCCATTTATACAATCTAAAAGTAGTCTTTCATATGCATCGGGTACCTCTTCGCCTTCAAGATCCGCGTAGTGGAAGTCCATGTTAACATATTTTACATTAAAGCCCGCTCCGGGTACCTTCATGCCAAACTTCAGCAGTATTCCTTCATTTGGCTGAATACGGATAACCAATTGGTTGGCTTCACTGCTTACCTCATTCAATTTACTGAACAAGTGGTGGGGCGTAGGTTTAAAGTAAAGGACGATCTCCGTAACCCTTGTGGGCAGCCGTTTGCCCGTACGGATATAAAACGGTACTCCGGCCCATCGCCAGTTATCTATAAAGAACTTAAGGGCTAAATACGTCTCCGTACGACTCTCTCTATCCACCCCCTTTTCCTCACGGTAGCTCTTTGCTTTTTCTCCTTTAATAGTTGCTTCCAGGTATTGCCCGCGTATTACCTGCTCTGCCACCTGCTCAGGCTTTATAGGACGCAGGCTCTTGAATAGTTTCACCTTTTCATTGCGAATGCTGTCTGCATCTGCAGATATGGGAGGCTCCATAGCAGTCAGTGCCACCAGTTGCAGCAAATGGTTCTGCACCATATCTCTCAGTGCCCCGCTGTTATCATAGTACCCCCCGCGGTCTTCCACTCCTATAGATTCAGAAGCTGTGATTTCCACATGATTGATATAGTTGCGGTTCCAGATAGGCTCAAATATCCCGTTACTGAACCGGGTCACCAATACATTCTGTACCGTCTCTTTACCCAGGTAGTGATCGATCCGGTAAAGCTGTTCTTCCTTATAGTTTTTCAGAAGTTGCTCATTTAGTTTCCTGCCGCTTTCCAGGTCGTAACCGAATGGCTTTTCTATAACCAGCCGTTTCCAGCCATTACTTTCATCATTCAGACCATGGGCAGCCAGGTGCTCAGGCACCGTCATGTACAGGCTGGGAGGGGTGCTCAGGTAAAAGATAAAGTTTTCATGCAGCTCATGTGCCTCGTTCAGGCTCATGAGCTTATCCTTCACTGTACCAAAGGAGTCCTTTTCATAGTCTTCTATCGACTCGTAAAAGATACGGTCTGCGAAAGACTGCACATCACCTTCCTTATCCTTAAGGTTTTCATTTTCAAAAACCACCCTATGGCGGAAAGAATCGTCGGAATATTCGCTACGCCCTACTCCAAAAACAATGAAGCCTGAGGGAAGCAGGTTTTTGATGTGAAGATTATAAAGTGCCGGGATAAGCTTACGGGCGGTTAGGTCGCCGGAGGCCCCCACTATGACCAGGGCCAGATTATCTGATTTGCTCATGATAAAGAAAATACGGATGTAAAGGCAGTTTAGCAGTATCTGATTACAAGCGGTGAATTTTGCACCTTTTAGGGTTAACTCCAAATGCATAAAACAGTTAAATAGCTAATGCGTAAATAAGGACAATGGTCATCTGATGTTCTTTCCACGGTTAGACCACTTTGCCATTTGGATTATTTAACTGCAGTCCCTTTTTTGCACCAAAGAGATACTTTTCGTTATGGGAGAAAACACTTACCGGTTTGGTATGGTAGGCCTGGGGGTCATGGGCCGTAATTTTTTGCTAAATATAGCCGACAATGATTTTTCGGCTATCGGGCTGGATAATGACCCGGAGAAAGCAAATGCACTGGAACAGGAGGCCTCTTCAGGCCACCGGATCAAAGGCGTTACCTCTTCTGAAGTGTTTGTCCGCCTGCTGGAAACACCCCGTACAATAATGCTGCTTGTACCCGCCGGTAAGATTGTAGACGACGTAATAGAGGGTCTCATTCCCTACCTGGATAAAGGCGACCTTATTATAGATGGAGGAAACAGTCATTTTTCTGATACGGAACGGCGCGAAAAGAGCCTGCGCGAGAAAGGCCTCCATTTTCTTGGCATAGGCGTCAGCGGCGGTGCCGAGGGCGCCAGGAGAGGCCCAAGTATCATGCCTGGTGGTTCCCGGGATGCCTACCCGCGTGTTAAATCCATCCTGGAAGCAGTGGCTGCAAAGGTAGACGGAGAGCCCTGCGTAAGCTACCTCGGCCCTAAGGCCTCCGGACATTACGTGAAGATGGTACATAATGGCATCGAGTACGCCATGATGCAGCTTATTTCCGAAGCCTATGATCTGCTGCACCGTGGTGCCGGCCTTAGTGTAGACGAGCTTGCCGCTGTATTTAAAGGATATAATGAAAGAAAGCTTAAGAGCTTCCTGGTAGAGATAACGGCCAGCATCTTCACTAAAAAAGATGACCTGGACGAGGAGATTTATCTTATAGACAGAATACTGGATAAGGGAAAACAAAAGGGCACAGGAAAGTGGACCAGCCAGCACGCCCTGGATCTGGGTATCCCTATCCCTACCATAGATGCAGCCGTAACCATGCGCCAGCTTTCAGCTTTGAGAGAAGACAGGGAGATGGCAGCAGATCTTGCCGACCGACCTAAACTGGAAGAGACCAGAGCCGACAAGGCCATCATGATCAATGCAGTGGAAGATGCATTGTTTTTCGGTTTCATTGCCAGCTATAGCCAGGGCATGGCCTTACTTCAGGCAGCAGGATCAGAAATGAACCTGGGCATGAACCTGGAAGTAGTAGCCAAAATATGGCGCGGCGGCTGTATCATTCGTGCAGCCATGCTGGAAGATATCATGAAGGCCTACCGCAAAGACCCGGGGCTTTCTAACCTTATGATGGACCCGCACCTGAGTAATGAGATGGAACGCTGCGCCTCCGCTGCCCGTGAAATGATCATGTTTGGTACACGCCGCGGCATACCCCTGGCCGGGCTCACCTCTGCTATGTGGTATTTTGATGCATTTCATACCAGCAGACTCCCCATGAGTCTGGTCCAGGCACAGCGTGACTATTTCGGAGCCCACACCTTCGAGCGTACCGACCGCAGCGGTACCTTTCATGCCGAGTGGTATTGATCCGGACCAGGAAATAACGAATAGTGATCAAAGGCTGACTCTAATGGGGCAGCCTTTTCTATTTATTTGATTGTCAATAAGTTATGTTTTGATCGCCTCATTTCGGTCAGAATGTTTCATTCTGGTACTTATTTTATATTCTAATTAAACTATTCATTACTCGCTAAAATACTCCAAAACCTGCTGAATGACAGGGGGATCCATTTTTCAAAATAGGCGGTCCGTGAAAGGAAATTTCATTTTTGGAAAGAATTTTGAAGGCATACCTACCGAAAGGTCTCCTATTTAGCACTGGAAAGGGGTCGTATTGTACTATTTTTGCATTATTCAATGTAATGAAAATACCCCCTACGTCTTTCAGTAAGAAAAATAGTCAGTTTTATGACCCGGTATAGTACATTTTAGAATACCACTTTAGGGTTGTCCTATTGGGTTTTAGGGCCTAAATGTTCTATAATTTGCAAAAGCATTTGCTCAAGCATCACTTAAAAATAGCTGCTTATGTTTGCCAGAAAATTCCGTAATGCAATTGTACTTTGTTTGGCCCTGGCCCCGGCCGTACTGGTATCTTGTTCTGAAGATAGTGAATCACCTCAGCCAGTGACCAGCCCTGCTCCGGGAAGTGGCGGCGGACAGGAACCCGGCCAGGTAGCAGCTCCCCAGTGGAGGGAAGGCTATCCTGACGCTGTAAGCGGTGCCACCAGCCTGGACCTGCACATGGCCATTAATGGCCCCGGCCGCATTTACTATACAGTCTACAGTTCAGAGCCCGGGTTCCCTTCACCTGAGGACGTTAAAAGAGTAGCAGGTTCTCGTGATGCCCAAAACCTTATTACCGGAGGCACAATAGATGTCACCAGTGGAAGGATTAATGAAGAAATGGCGGTAGAACTGAAAAACCTCAACGAGGAGGCAACATACTATGCTTATATGGTGGCTGAGTACGCCGACCAGGATACCGCTATCATGCAGCAAAATGCAGTTTATAAAGAAATTAAGCTGGGTAAAAGACAAACAGAAGAATGGTTTAGAAGCAGTGAGGAAGACAAACAGGTAGGTTTTCTGGCCTATTTGCCCGAGTCAGCCCGTAAAACCAATGATAGCCACCCCCTGCTTATTTTCCTTGGAGGAAATGGCGAAGTAGCCCAGCAGGGTAAGTTTAATCTGCTCCGTAACCATACCCTGCCCCTGTATATTGAGCAAGGCATGGACCTGCCCTTTATAGTGGTTAGTCCACAGCACACCCAGAATAACTGGAGTCCGCAATTGATAGATGAAGTGATTGAAGAGGCAAAAAGACGCTACAATGTAGATGAATCACGGATATACATGACCGGTATCAGTGGGGGAGGCTTCGGCACCTTCAACTATGCGGTACAATATCCGCATAAGTTAGCCGCTATCGTACCTATTGCAGGCGGTGGAAATACTTATAAGGCCTGCGAGTTAACTGATATGGCCGTTTGGGCCTTTCACGGAGATAAAGATAACATCGTGGTTCCTCAGAAGAGTATCCAAATGGTAGAAGCGATTAATGCCTGTGAACCCCGTCCCTATGTATCGGCCAAGCTCACCATTTATCCTGGCGTATACCATAATAGCTGGCGCATGACCTACGACGGCAGCGAAGGGCACGACATTTTTAACTGGCTGCTTCAGTACCAGATAAGATAATTAGTAGATTCCTCATAGTAACCGAAAAAGCCACCGGCAGCATAGCCGGTGGCTTTTGTATTTTTAGGAGCCGACCGCCCTCTTTACATTAAGTAAACTATTAGGTTTCCACCCGGTTCATATTCTTAACTGGGCGGTGCATATATAAGGTAATTTTACCCATGCAGCCCCATAAATGAAAGATTACATTCAGTTCTTGAAAACAATTTGAAAATCAGCTAGTTATATAAGTGTAATTGGATTTTTTAATTACTTAAAATTTTTTTACCTGATATGAATAACTCTGGAATTGATAATAATAAAGCTGTTAGTATGTTGAATGATCTCTTGACCCGCAATTATGATGCGGAGAAAGGATATCAGCAGGCAGCCGATGAAGTAGATGATACGCGTCTGAAAACCTTTTTTCACACTAAAGCAAAAGAGCGGTACGATTTCGGCCATACTATAAAGGACGAAATCCGTAATTTGGGTGGTAGCCCGGACAAGGGTACCAGTATAAAAGGTGACATGCACAGAGCATGGATGGATCTTCGCGAAAGCATTGCTTCGCACGATGAAAAAGCCATTCTCGAAGAGTGCGAAAGAGGCGAGAAGGCAGCGCTCAAAGATTATAATGATTTGTTAAATAATGGTGTACCCATGACTACAAAATCAGTAATTGAAAGACAGCGTGATAGCATCCAGCGTGACCTGAGAGAAATCCAGGATATGGAAGTAACTTACACGAAATAAAATCTAGTAAGCTATAACAAAAAAAGCTCCCAAACAGGAGCTTTTTTTTATGTTTTGTATTGGGTTATCTGTCAAGGCCTCACGCTACGGAACTCATTTTCTCTACCTCAGCTTTACAAGCCTTCAGAGCAGATTCCTCAGAGGGAAAGTACTGAGTATTAATTATCGTGCTCTGTTTCTCCACCTCATTTTTCACACGATCAAGGTAAAACTTCTTGAACGCATCTTCTGATGTGATCACAAATATATTGCGCATACCCGCCTTTAGTGCCTCAGGAATAATCGTTGACTCCAGCCACTTTCTGCTTTCCGTACCTACAATTCCCTGTTTTTGAATATCACTAAGATAAGTCTTGGCACCATAATCCTGAAAGCCCTTCAGGATGTGATTAAATACATCCCGATACTGTTCTGGCGTAGTGCCTTTTAGCCAAGTACAGTAAAGCGTGCTTGACTCAGGCAGATACACCACACGGGCGTGGCGCTCATTGTAAACTAGTGTCATGTTTAGTGTTTTTTAGTTATCAGTTTAATCCGCAGTAATACAAATTTGATTATTTCTCTGAGGCTTTACCTACCCAATACTTACCAGATATTACACAGGTGGCTTGAAAAGGTATAATTTGAATAAACTTTGTTTAAGGGCATTACACCCATAGTAAGGATTCAGCCTAAGGTTGCTGAAAGCCAGGCAATAACTAAACAGGATCCATAGGGTTACTTTAATGCCTGGCATCAAATTTTTTAATGTTATGAAACGAAAGCATTTTTTTCTTATCCCTCTTTCTTTGCTTATTTCCTTTGGAATTTTTGGATTTAATTACGCCCAGGAAAGGCCCAGCCCTACACGCGAAGTTTCCGGTTCTATAGGAAATACTGATGTAAAAGTCGTCTATGGGTCACCCGGTGTTAAAGACAGAACCGTATGGGGGGAAGTGGTCCCATACAATCAATTATGGCGTACTGGCGCTAATGAGGCTACTACCATAGAAGTTGGTAGCGATGTGATGATACAAGGACAAACCTTGCCTGCCGGAAAATATTCTCTGTTCACTATTCCAAAAGAGAATAGTGACTGGGTCGTCATTTTTAACAAAGTAGAAAAGCAATGGGGAGCATTCGATTATGATCAGAGCGAAGATGCCATGAGAATTATGGCGAGCCCTGCAAAAGCTGATTTTAACGAACGACTGAAGTTTGAGATAGATGAAGCCGGTGATAACGAAGGCAAAGTTAAAATGTACTGGGATAACCTGATGTTGCCTATAGAGATCAGGACCAGGTAGTTAGTAGGTAAAGCAACAAAAAAGCCCCCAGCCATTCACGCTGGGGGCTTTTTTATTGTTTTAATAGGTTCAAAAGAAGCTATCAGTTCATGCTTTCGATAAGCTTTTCGTTAAGGCGGACGTAGTCCATGTTGTTTGCCTGCTTGGCTACCTCCATGGATTTTTTAGCAGTAGCGATTGCCTCCTTTTTCTTGCCCATTTCAGCCTGTATTTTGGCTTTAAGGTGCATCATCCAGAAGGCATCCTGGCGCATGTCCACCGCTTTATTAACCCACTCCAGCGCTTTGTCCATGTCCTTATCGTGTGAGTAGTAGTAGTTTGCAGACTGGAAATACATGTTGGCCAGGCTTGCCTCAGGGTTTTTCATGGCACGGTCTATCTGAGCCATCACCTGCTCGTCAGTATTTACCGTAATAGGTATCGCCACACCCGTTTTGTCCCACATCAGCATAAGGTCTGCGCCCTCATCGGTCAGGTTAGCAAAGTTCATGGTGAAGGTCTCTACAGCCTTATCCATACTCATAGGATCTACAGTTACACGCAAGGCGTCATCGCTCTGCTCATAACCACCAGAGCCCCACAGGCCTGTATTTTTACTAAAGATAACCGTCCACTCATCTTCACCGGGGATAGTATAAAGTGCGTATTCACCCCCTTCAAGCTTTTGTCCGTCAATCATGACATCGTCAGAAAAGTGCACCTTGGTGGAGGCATTAGCTCCCGTTCTCCACACTTCGCCATAGGGTACAAGATCACCGAATATTGTACGGCCCTTCATGCTTGGGCGTGAGTAAACCACCTTCGCATCCACAAGGCCTACCTTTTGCATAATGGTAGAGGCAGGGCTTGGTGCAGGCATGTCAAGTTGCTGAGCCACACTGCCTTGTGCAAAAAATAGTGCACAACAGATAGTAGCTAAAAATAAAGTAAGATTTCGCATCATGGTTTGTGAGTTGTTTAATACCGTTATGTGTACGGAAATTAAAGGCTTTTTGATGTAAAATCACACTCTAAAAGGTCGCCACCACGCCAAAATCTTAATATTTTACCTTTACATACCCTTTAGCGACCATTCCTGATCCTATTAGCCGGAGATTAACAAACATTCAGCCTCTCAGACTTTTTATATTCCCGGACTCGCACTAAAATTGAAACATGGCAGTAGTACTACCCCCGTCTTTTTATACAAGAGATGATGTGATCAGCATTAGCCGCGAGTTGCTGGGCAAGTATCTTGTCACACAAATAGACGGTGTGCGCACCTCCGGAATGATCGTGGAAACTGAGGCATACAACGGCGCCACTGATAAAGCATGTCATGCTCACCTTAACCGCAGGACTAACCGCACCGAAATCATGTTTCATGAAGGAGGGGTCGCTTACGTCTATCTTTGCTATGGCATTCACCACCTTTTTAATATCATAACCAACGTAAAGGATAGGCCCGATGCTGTCCTTATTCGGGCCGTTCAGCCTGAAGAAGGGCTGGAAGAAATGCTGTTGAGAAGAGGGATGTCCACCCTGAAATCAAATCTCACTGCCGGGCCGGGAAGCATGAGCAAAGCGCTGGGCATTACCACCAGCCACTATGGGCAGCACCTCACTGAGAAGGGCCCCATCTGGGTAGAAGACAAAGGCGTCTCAGTACCTGATAGTAAAATAATCGCCAGCCCCCGCGTGGGTATCGACTATGCCGAAGAAGATGCCCTGCTGCCATGGAGATTCAGGATCAAAGGAAATAAATGGACCAGCAAAGCAAAATGAGCACATTTGTAATAGTTGCCCCTAACAGGGATACAAGTCAGTGGAAAGATGGACTGCAGAAACACCTTCCGGATCACACCATAACCATCTGGCCTGAGGTAGAAGACCCGGATACGGTATCAGGAGTAGCCTGCTGGAATCACCCTCACGGCAGTTTGAAGGACTTTAAAAACCTCAAACTCATCAGCAGTCTCGGGGCAGGGGTCGACCATGTCCTTAGCGACCCCGACCTGCCCGTGGGCGTTCCTGTTACCCGCATTGTCGATCAAGCCCTTACCTACACCATGAGCCGATACCTGCTCGGACTGGTGCTATCCTGGCATCGCCGGTTTGATATTTACCGGCAGGAACAGGCCACTCACACTTGGAACCAGAAGGCAAATCCTGAACGGAACCTGCAAATAGGCATCATGGGCATGGGCGTACTGGGACGTGATATCGCCGAAAACCTCGTTCGCCTCGGATTTGAAGTATATGGTTATAGCCGCAGCAAAAAGGAAATTGATGGTGTCACCAGCTTTGCCGGTGAGGAAGAGCTACAGAGCTTCCTTAATGAGGTAAACCTGATCATAAACCTGCTACCCCTTACCAAATCCACCCAAGGTATACTTGATGCTACGTTTTTCAATAGGCTGCCTCGCCCTGTGTGTCTGATCAATGCTGCCAGGGGAGGGCACCTGGTGGAAGAAGACCTTATCAGCGCATTGGATAATGGTAAAGTAGAGCAGGCCTTCCTGGATGTGTTTCAACAAGAGCCCCTGCCATCAGATCATGCTTTTTGGGACAGGAAGGATATTTTTATCACCCCTCATATTGCCAGCATCACCAATCCGGATGCTGCCATACCCCAGATTGCCAATAACTGGCTCAGGGCTATGAAAGGAGAGCCCCTTCGCCATAAGGTCAACAGAAGCGAAGGATACTGACACCTCATCTTAGTAAATTCGTATATTATACCAAGCCATTACACGCACACATATGAAAAGAATACTCGTCCCAGTGGATTTTTCCGAGGCCAGTCTGAATGCCCTCGAATTTGCCATAGAAGTAGCAAATCGCCAAAAGAGTGTTATTACCCTTCTGCATATTTTTACAGAATATGAGTACAACCGTCTGCTATATCAGGATCAGGATATTTCACAGCGTTTTGATGAGACCAAAGCTTTAATAGAGAGAAAGCTGGCTACGCTGGCAGAAGAGTCCCGCAAATCTGAAAGAGCTAACGGGCTGGCAGGTATTGAGTCCGTACTCAGGACAGGCGACCTGATAGGGGGCATAGCTGATTATGTAAAAGAAGAAAAGCAGAACCTCGTCATCATGGGTACCACCGGCGTTAGTGATGTCGTGGAGCAATACGTAGGTTCCAATACCGAGCGAGTCATTGAAGAGGTGGAATGCCCCGTTATCTGTGTCCCTCAGGGTATAGACAAGATAACTATTAAAAAAGTAGTATATGCTTCCGACTATAGCGAAGAAGATAAGATTGCGATTAACTTCCTTATAGCTTTTGCCCAGCCTTTTAATGCCGAAGTACACGTAGTACATGTCACAGATGAAGACAACCTGATAGAAAAAGCTGAGTATTCAGACTTCAAGGAAGAAATGAATGCCTTTCTCGATTATCCCTCTATCAGATACCACCTGGAGGTATTGGAAGAAGATACAGAAGTGGCCATTAACAACTTCATGCTCAAACATGATGGAGACCTTCTCATGTTGCTCCGTAAACACCAGAGTTTCTTTACCCGGCTGTTTACCAAGAGCATCACCAAACGCATGAGCTACTTTACAGATTACCCCTTACTTATCATGAAGTTATAGGCAGGAGAGAGGCGGACGCCCTTCGCGCCATACAGTACTAGTACTGTGTCTGCCTATAAGTGTGTCGTGAAGAGCAAGGCAATGATTTGGTGGGAAGAAGCAAATAGCAATCAGGCTTTTGCAGGGTATATATTGAAGCCATGGTACTTTTCCTGGCCGGTATATGCCTTTTAGTTGTCGACCGGGGCCGTAGCTGGTTTTTTCAGTGCGGCCACCGCTTCACCAAGCCCTTGGAGCGTAAGGGGAAACATACGTCCGTTCATCGACTTTTGTACGATACCAATAGATTCAGTGTACGGCCAGTACCCCTTGTCCTCAGGGTTCAGCCATACCGTATGAGGATAATGCTCCCGCAGTCTTTTAAGCCAGGCCAGCCCCGTTTCACGATTATAATGTTCCACGCTACCCCCCGGCGATAACAGTTCGAAAGGGGACATACTCGCATCCCCTACCATTATTACCCGGTAGTCGCTGTTAAACCGGTTAAAAAGCTCCTGTGTCGGAATTTTCTCGTCCCACCGCCGGCTATTATCCTTCCATACAGATTCGTACAGGCAATTATGAAAGTAATAGTGCTCCAGGTGCTTAAACTCATGTCTAGCGGCAGAGAATAGCCTTTCACATGCTAAAATATGATCATCCATACTGCCACCTATATCCAGGAGCAGCAGTATTTTGATATTGTTCTTTTTGGCAGGCACCATTTGGAGGTTAAGCAGGCCCCCGTCTTCCGAGGTTTTCCGTATTGTCCCTTTGACGTCCAGCTCTTCCGGCTTTCCCTCTCTTGTAAGTAAACGAAGGCGGCGAAGAGCCATCTTCAGATGTCGCGTGTCCATCTCTACTGTATCGTCCAGGTTGCGAAACTCCCGTTTGTCCCACACCTTTACCGCCCGGCGGTGGCGGCTTTCATGCTGGCCTATTCGTACACCCTCCGGATTATACCCATAAGCTCCGAAAGGAGACGTACCGCCGGTGCCTATCCATTTGCTGCCCCCCTGGTGCCGTTCCTTCTGTTCTTCCAGCAGTTCCTGCATTCGCTTCATCAACGCCTCCAGGCCACCCATACTGCTGATAAGCTTTTTCTCCTCCTCACCCAGAAACCGCTCAAACCGCTTTTCCAGCCACTCCGGTGGTATTTCCCTTTCTTCTTCCTTTATCTCAACACCCCCGAAGAACTGGCCGAAAAGCACATCAAACCGATCCAGATGCTCTTCATGCTTTACCATGACCGTACGGCACAGGTAGTAAAAAGCCTCCGTATCACGTGCAATGATGCCCTTATCCAGTGCCTCCAGCAAATCCAGGTACTCCCGTAGCGTCACCGGAAGCCCCTCCCTTTTCAGATAAAGAAAAAATGTTAGAAACAATTACTTTGTATTTGATTGTCAGTTAGTAATAAGGTGTTTGGGAAGCGGTTACATAAAGCGTCGCCCCCGGCCCGTGCTCAGGTGCACCAGTAGTTCGTGATCCTTTTCATTTTTTAGCAGTGCCCCTGCATAAGGAGGGAGGTCCGAGCCTGCAGCCACCTTTTCCAGTTCATCGGTAGTCACAGCTCCAGCCATCAATAGCCTCATCCAATCCAGCAGCTCACTTGTGCTGGGCTTTTTCTTTAGCCCCTGAACTTCTCTCAGTTCATAAAACACCCGCATGCTTTCGCCTATCAGTTTCTCCTCCAGGTCCGGGTAGTGCACATCAATTATTTCGCGCAGCGTAGCCTCATCAGGAAAGCGGATGTAGTGAAAGAAGCAACGCCTCAGAAAAGCGTCAGGAAGTTCCTTTTCGTTATTACTTGTGATGATTACCACCGGACGGTGTTTCGCGCATATGGTTTCTTTTGTCTCATAGCAATAGAACTCCATCCGGTCCAGCTCCTGCAGCAGGTCATTAGGAAACTCGATATCCGCTTTGTCTATCTCATCGATCAGCAACACAGCCTGTTCCTCACTGGCAAATGCCTCCCATACCTTCCCCTTTTTTATATACCGGGCGATATCCTCCACACCCTCTGTGCCGAGTTGAGAGTCTCGCAGGCGGCTCACCGCATCATATTCATAAAGGCCCTGCTGTGCGCTTGTCGTACTTTTTACATGCCACGTAAAGAGCGGCATTTCCAATGCACGGGCTATTTCAAAAGCAAGTAACGTCTTACCTGTACCAGGCTCTCCTTTAATCAATAAAGGTTTTTTGAGAGTTATGGCAGCATTTACCGCTACTTTCAGATCTTCTGAAGCTATATATCTGTCTGTTCCCTGAAATTTCATAATGCGAAATTAAGGAAAGGTGCCGGACATGCGAAATATGAAAGGTAATCGTTTGAAAACTATCGAAAACGCAAAGGCCCCGGATGGCGGGGCCTGCAAAAAATTTAGATGCTAGAATAAAGGAGCCAAAAAAATATTGTCTTTAGAGTCATATTAAGATAGTGATTATCAGTCAATAATCCAAATCAGATGCTAAAGATGAAAATTTGTATTATTTCTATTTATTGAGACAACACACATAATTTTTTCTAATTTGCCCGCTTTTAAGCTCACGGAAGAGCAACTACCTCTAAATTAAACTATTGAGGGGTAAAAATTGTATTGAGATCATTATGAGAAAACTGATTGGATTTTTTGTGGTGTTTACGTCATTGGCTTTTTCCGCTATGGCCCGTCAGTACGAAGGTCTGGCTACTGCCTACGGGGATAGCATTAATAGCGTGTATGACGAGCAGGCACCCGTATTTACACCAGATGGAAAGTCTGTTTATTTCACCCGCAGTAATCATCCCCAAAATATAGGAGGCGTAAAAGATAAGGGAGATATCTGGTATAGCCAGCTTCAGGCAGACGGCATCTGGTCCACTCCTGTACATGCTGGCAAACAACTGAACACCAGCGGATACAATGCCGTAGTGGGCTTCGGCCGCAATGGCAATACACTTTTTCTTCAAAACCTTTATGAAAACGGTCGTGGCGGGCGTCAGGGTGTATCTATAGCCACCCGCAGCGGAAACGGATGGAGTGACCCACGCCCCGTAGATATCCCTTATTTCTATAACAGAGCCCCCCACCAAAGTATGAGCCTCTCGCCTGATGGTACCGTTATGCTCATGGCAGTGGAGGCCCGGTTTAGTTATGGCGCCGAGGATATATATGTTAGTCTGCAAAGGCCGGGAGGTAAGTGGAGCGAACCTATTAACCTGGGACGTACCATCAATACCCGGTATCAGGAGATGACCCCCCACCTCGCTGCCGACAATAAAACCCTCTACTTCGCGAGTAATGGCCACGGAGGACTCGGCAGCCGCGACATATTTGTAAGTACCCGTCTGGATGATACCTGGAAGAACTGGTCTGAACCGAAAAACCTGGGCTCCTCTATCAATAGCCCCGGAGTTGAATTGTCCTACTTCGTTCCTGCTAACAGCGAGTACGCATATTTTACCACCACACAAAACAGTGATGGGTACGGTGATCTGCGCCGTATCAGACTTAGCCCCGAGTCAACAAGGCCGGAAGTAGCCTCCGAACCCGTAGTAGAGGTGGATACAGTAGCAACAGAGCCCGTGCTTGCAGTCGAAGAAGTGGAAGTAAATACCTCCATTATTGACAGCATCTCCCAACCCCGGCAGGATGAACCTGTGCTTGTGGAAGATGAGCCCGCAATGCCAGCAGAGTATACCTTTAGTGGCCGGGTTAATGATCAGCGGTCAGGCCAGGGAGTGGTAGCTTCTATCAGGGCTGTCAATTCGATGAGTAACGATACCCTTACCGTTAGTTCTGGCACAGAAGGTGCTTTCCGGTTTAGCCTTACCCCCGGTGAGACCTATACTATTAAAGCTTCCGCCAAGGGCTATCTTCCTAATGAGATAGAGATAGAAGCCACCGGCACAGGTGAAGAAGGCCCCATCGTAATAGAACTCGTGCCCCTGGAAATAGGAACTACCGTACAACTCGATAATATACTCTTTCGCCAGGGTACATCTGAAATGCTGGCAGGTAGTGAAAAAGACCTGAAGCAGGTACTGGAGGTACTGAATGAAAACCCGGGTCTACACATAGAACTCGCCGGCCATACAGACAACCGCGGTAGCGGTCGCCTGAATATTAAGCTGAGCCAGGCAAGAGTAGAAGCCGTAAAAGCTTATCTGGTGGAGCAAGGGATAGATAAAAAACGTATTGAAGGCGTAGGCTATGGCGGCACGCGCCCCATCGCCTCTAACGCAACAGAAGAGACACGCCGGCTTAACCGCAGGGTAGAGTTTACCATCACTGGAAAGTAGAAAAGACCTCATTTGATAATAACGCCAAAGGGCCGGGTGCTAAGCATCCGGCCCTTTTCCTTTTTTGACATCATCTATATGCCCGGCGAATTACATAGGACTGAGGATGGCTATTTCATTCAGATTTATAACTTTGAAGCGATAAATAAACCTGTCCCACAATGGCCGCTACCCCTGAGAGTGTTTTAAAAGATCTGAAAGCCGGGAAATACGCCCCTATCTACTTTTTGCAGGGTGATGAGCCCTTCTACATTGATCAGATAGCCCAGTACATTGAGAAAAATGCACTGGCAGAACACGAAAAAGGCTTTAACCAGGTAGTAGTATATGGTAAAGACGCTGACGTAAATACCATTCTCACACACGCCCGGCGGTTTCCCATGATGGCCGAACGCCAGGTAGTGATCGTCAAAGAAGCTCAGAATATCACTGACATTAATAGAGAAGGCGGCCAGAAACTTCTCGAAGCCTACGTAAAAAACCCCTTGCCATCCACCATTCTCGTACTAAGCTACAAGTACAAAAGCCTGGACAAGCGAAAGTCCCTGTCCAAAGCACTGGAAAAATTTGCGGTGGTGGTCTCCACCAAAAAAATGTATGACAACCAGGTGCCCGACTGGGTAAAAAAGTTTGTGAAGGAAAAAGGCCATACCATAACCGAAAAGGCCGCACATATGCTTAGCGAGTTTATCGGCAATAACCTGGAGCGCCTCAGCGGAGAGATAGAAAAGATTCTGCTGAACTTTAAGGAAAAATCAGAGATCACTGATGAACTGGTGCAGAAGTATGTAGGCATCAGTAAGGACTACAATGCTTTCGAGCTCCAAAAGGCCATTGCCGTCAGAGATACGCTTAAGGCCAACCGCATAGTGAACTACTTTTCGGCTAATCCAAAAGACAATCCCGCTATCCCTGTCATAGCACTTCTTTTCGCATTTTTCAGCAAGCTGCTTCTGGTCCATCATGCAAAAGACAAAAGCGACCGTAATCTTGCCAGTATACTAAAGATAAACCCCTATTTCGTAAAAGAATACCTTGCAGCCAGCCGCAACTACCCTGTAGGGAAGGTCATAGAGAACGTAGGCCATATCAGACAGGCAGACTTGCGGGCCAAGGGCGTGGAGGGAGGTGCCTACTCTGACGGCGAGCTTTTGAAGGAGCTCGTTTTCCGCCTGACCCACTGAGAGTTCGTTTTCTTTTTTATCTTTTTTTCAGTCTTTCATGTAGGATTTGTTCCGGGCGGGTAATTTTTTTATCAATTCATCCCTCTACTTTAAACTTCTGAGGATGTGTTATTTACTCATTTTGAAAACGATTCACTCAAATTGAGAGACTTTTTTCAGGAAACTCGATCCCATTTCCACATTTATTACCAATCCATCACATGGTGTAACATTAGTTGAGTCAAACTAGTCATAGATAAAGTTATATTTATATGGTCTGTTTGCCCTAATTTTGGCCTTTCAATAACGTTTTTATTCAATTCTCATATTTCGTTCTTTATTTTTTTATTTAAAAAAAGGCAAAAACATTACATGAGAATTTACCCCATGCCAAAATCCCTGTTACAACGATAAAAATTATCAAAAATCCACCCCGATTTTCCTGTTTTGAGAAGGTCAACTGCCAGACAGACAGGCCAAAGCGTAACTTAATAAATTCACATGCCTAAAACCGAAATAATATTTCGATATATGAAGGTTGCAAACGAATGATGAAATTTTCATCTGTTAGTTATTGAAATATTATTCTGTTTGAGCTTGGATGTTACTCCCTGCTTACTGGCGAAAGCGTATTTTGACTTAAAGTGAATGTTGAAATAGTGCAAAAAAAATCTAAAGGTATATTTCCAATACTTTCAAAATGAGGAATAGCGAAAACCTATCCAGAAGATGTCAAGCTTTGATTTTTTTATGGTGGGAGTAAGTAAAACCCTGTTTCTGCCCTTTTACGATAAATTATTTCAGTTCAATTTTGTTGATATCAGAAAGGAAACCAGGTGTGTTCGAATGGTTTCCAGTTGAGTTAAGAGTTAATAACGAATAACGGGATATGAAAAAGTTGATTTGTGTAGTTGCGTTGTTGTTCCTGGGATATGGGATGGCCTTTGCGCAGACGGCAGGCGGACAGCGCGCAGTACCCAAAGGGACCACCTCGTTGAACTACGGGTTCTACGAATACCTTCCAGCTGATTACGACCCTAATAGTGGTAAGAAGTACCCGGTAATGATCTTCCTTCACGGACTTGGTGAAAGAGGTAACGGTACCACAGAACTAAGTAAAGTAACCTATAACGGACCTCCGAACCTTGCACAAAAAGGTTGGGATTTCCCTTTTATCATTATTTCACCTCAGTTACCCGGTTCACAAGGTGGATGGTGGGGCGGCATTACCGACGAGGTTGTGAACTATGTATATGCTCACTACCCCGTCGATCGCTCACGCCTATACGTAACCGGCCTTAGCCTGGGTGGTAATGGTACCTATATATATGCTTCCAGTTTTCCTGAAAAGGTGGCTGCTGCAGTTCCAGTGGCTGCGTGGGGCCCCACTCACAATGCCTGTAATATGAAAGACATCCCTACCTGGGCCTTTCATGGAGATAAGGACTGGACGATTAATATAGACAGAGGCCAGGCCATGGTCAACGCCATCAACAACTGTGGTGGTAATGCCAAATTCACCATCTACCCCGGTGTAGGGCACAATTCCTGGACCAGAACTTATGATAAGAGTGCGGGACACGATGTGTATAGCTGGCTCATGCAGCATTCCAGAGGAGCTACTACACAGCCTGTGAACTATCCGCCAACTGTGAATGCAGGAGCAGATAAGTCTATGACCCTTCCCAGTAACAGTGTTACACTATATGGTAACGGCAATGATAATGATGGGTATGTAGCTTCTTATCAGTGGACAAAAGTAAGCGGCCCATCGGCAACAATGTCAGGTGCCGGTTCTAAGAACCTTTCCCTCTCTAACCTGCAGGCAGGTACCTACACTTTCCAGCTTACTGCTACAGATGATGACGGTGCCAAAGCATCAGATAAAGTTAATGTCAATGTAGCCGACGAGCCTACATATACTCCTCCTTCTTCAGGAAGCGGGCTGGCCTATAAATATTATGAAGGTCTATGGGATTTCATCCCCAACACCTCAGGGCTTACCCCTAAGAAGACAGGTGAAGTCGCTAACATCACCATGGCTATGCGTAACCGGGATAATGCATTCCTGCTTACCTTCGACGGGGCCATTAACATTCCTACAGCAGGCACTTATACCTTCTTTGTGAATTCTGATGATGCCTCTAACCTTTACATTGATGGCAAAAGAGTGGTGGACAATGACGGGCTGCATTCACCACAGGAAAGAAGCGGACAGGTTTACCTTTCTGCCGGAGCACATGACTTTTCACTGCACTACTATGAGCACTATGGCAGCGAAATCCTTGAGGCTCGCTGGAAAGGGCCTGGTATCAGCAAACAACTGATCCCGGACTCTGCCTTCGGTGGCAGCAGCTCATCAGATCCTGAGCCTTCCGATCCAACTCCAGCTCCAGCTCCTACCGGAACCGGTGTTGACTATAAAGTATATAAAGGTAACTGGGAGTGGATGCCCAACTTCGGAGCCCTTAGCCCTACTAAAACCGGAAACACGTCCAACTTCAACATCAGCGTTGCAGGACTGGATACGAACTTCGGAATAGATTTCACAGGTAGCATTACAGTACCCGCAGCAGGAACCTACACCTTCTATACTGCTTCTGATGATGGCTCTAAGCTCTACATCAATGGCTCACAGGTTGTAAACAACGATGGCCTTCATGCTGAGCAGGAAAAGAACGGGTCCGTTTACCTTGCCAAGGGAACACACACCATACGTGTAAGTTACTTCGAGCAGTATGGTGGCGAAGTGCTGAAAGTAAAATGGGCAGGCCCCGGTATCAGCAAGCAGGTTATACCTAACAGTGTTCTCGGTGATGGTTCAGGTTCTTCCGCACCTGCTCCTTCAGATCCTGATCCCGGATACACCTCATCAGGTAAAAAGCTGATGCTCAATTTCAATCACTATCAGCCTGCTTCAGGTGAAGGTTGGAACAGCCTTTCTGGTGATCCTCGTTCTACCACCAATTACAGTGGATTCGATTGGAATGACGGTGCCTCCAGCAACGTTTCTGTAACCCTTGCCGATGCGTGGGGTGGTGCTAACGAATTCGGTATGGTAACCGGTGATGATAGCGGCGTGCTTCCTGATGATGTAATGAAGACCTCATTCTGGGTGAGCGATAATAATGCTCACATAGTAACGGTAAAAGGACTTGATCCTGATAAAGTATATGACTTCACCTTCTTCGGAAGCCGCAACGGATCAGGCAACAGAACGACAGATTACGCCATAAGCGGAACCACAGTTTCACTGGATGCCTCTTACAATAGCAGCGAGACAGTAAACATCTCATCTGTGAAGCCCGATCAGTATGGCAATGTAAAGGTTACCGTGACCAAACAAAGCGGAGCCAGCTATGGCTACCTTAACGCCATGATCATTGAAGAGCTTAGCTCTACTATAAGCAGCGCTTACGAGATCGCTTCAGACCTGGAGAGCGAAGGAGCTTACTCCAAGGCCTTCGGCGCCGAACTTACTGCCTACCCTAACCCTTTCACAGAATATGTTACGGTAGAGGTTTCCCAGGCAAGTGGTTCAGTAACTGCCACTGTGACAGACCTTAACGGTCGCCAGGTTATGAGCCGCATATTTGACGGTTCCACTGCCAGGCTCGATCTTAGCGGAAATACATTTGCTGCCGGTACCTATCTGCTTACCGTAAGCGATCAGGCCGGATACAAAGAAACCATGAGAATTATTAAAGAATAATCTCAGGCACTGATAAACGTAAAGCCCGGGAGCACCAAGCTACCGGGCTTTTTTTATGGCTTACCCTCAGGTTAAATCAGCTACTATACCTGTAAGACCAACCTGTTTCTACCTCATAATGCACCTCCTGCTTATTGTATTTTTCCCCTAATCCTGCTGATATATATCCTATAGAGATCCTATAGTGATCCCATAGTCATCCTATAGTCAGACTGTGGATATCCTCTGCTTACCATTATTGCACTATTCAGGGCTTTTCCGTCAGTAATATACGGCAGCACTTAGGTAAGTGCGATGCAATAGACAGCTTGCAAACTTTATTAATCGAATTAAAACCACCGTCTTAGACGGTGGTCATGTTTGAGGGCTATGCCAGTAGGGGTATATTGTGGAATGAGCAAGTATCGTAAGCTATCGCATAGCTTTTACTATTGTGTCTATCATGTAGTATGGACCCCGAAGTACCGCCACCGTATACTTCGTGATATTGTTGCAGATACGTTGGAGAATAAGATAAAGACGATATGTGAATGGAAGGAGGTCAAGGTAGAAGAGTTGAACATTCAGCCAGATCACGTTCATTTGGTATGTAGTATACCTCCGAAACTTAGTGTATCAGACTTCATGGGTATTCTCAAGGGTAAGACAGCGATCATGATGTTTAAGAACTTCAAGAGTCTTCGCAGAAAACCCTATTGGGGCAATCATTTTTGGTCACGAGGCTATTTTGTAAGTACGGTAGGCATAGATGAAGAAAAGATAAAGCGGTATGTTAAGTATCAGGAGAAGGAAGATAAGAAAGAGGATGGGGATATAGATATCCCGCTATTCGATAACTGACTATCCCCCTTTGGGGGTAATAACCATTGAAAACCCCCTCCTTTGGTGGGGGTAATTTATTTATCATCCATCTCCGCTAGATACTTGCAAGCTGCCTTTCCTTTTATAATTTTGAATTTTATGTACAGGTAGTGGCCGTGCAGGATAATCCTGTAAAACGGGCAATAATCCGGCCTCTGCATCAGTTAATCCTCAAAATGAAGGTATCAAGCCTATGACCCGATATTTTTTAGTTTGCATGGTGTCTACAGCCCTTTTTCTGTGTAGTACCATGCATGGGGCCCTAGCCCAAAACCCGGTAAGCCAGACCGAGGAAGACAGGTACTATGAGATGGGGCTCGACCTCCTCGACAAAGATCAGTTTGGCGCCGCCAGGCAGGCATTCGAAAAATACATTCAAAACGCCGATAACCGGCTTAAAAAAGCAGAAGCCCAGTACTATATTGCCTACACCAGTATCGTCCTTGGGCACAATGATGGTGAAGTTCTGCTGGAGCGTTTTCTGGACGAGTATCCTGACCATCCCCGTGTTATAACAGCCTATTACGATCTGGGTAACTACTATTATAAAAACAATGAATTCGTTAAGGCTGCAGAGGCTTTGTCAAAAACCGATGTAGATGCCCTACCCAGAGATAAGCGATACGAAGCCAGGTTTATGCTGGGCTATGCCAGTTTCGCCCGTCGCGACTTCGATACTGCCTTACAGCAATTTGATCGTCTTAAGACCCAGGATGGGGCATATAAAAGTGCTGCAAGCTACTATGCAGGCTATATTCATTACCGCAACGGAAATTACGATAAAGCACTGGCAGACCTCACCCGGGCCGGACAGGACCCAGCCTACCAGACCGTCGTACCCTACATGATTGCCAATGTCTACTACAGTCAGCGCAGGTATGACGAACTCATTGCCTACACTGAGCCCATGCTGCAGTCACAGAACCTCAAGAACCGTTCGGATATTCTTCTGCTTACAGCAGAGGCATACTTTATGAAAGAGCAGTATGAAAAAGCCTCTACCTATTTTGATGAGTACCGCTCCGGCATAAGTGGCAGACCGGCCGATAATGTCCTTTACAGAATGGCCTTTACTCAGTATGCCACCGGCCAGAATGATAAAGCCATTAAAAACTTTGAAGTAGTTGCCCTCAAAGACGATTCCCTTGGTCAGTATGCAAGCTACTACCTCGGCGACCTATACCTTGAGCAAGGCAATAAAGAGTATGCCGTTACCGCTTTTCAAAAGGCTCATGCCGCTGCTCACGATGCCCGTATCTCCCAGGAGGCCCTCTTTCAGGAAGCTAAGGTCCTGCTTGACCTAGCCCGCTATAGTACAGCTATTGACAGACTGCAAGCCTATACCAGCCGTTACCCTCAGGGCAGACATAGAACAGAGGCGGCAGAATTATTAGGCGAGGCTTATCTTTATACTAATAATTATGATCAGGCCATAGCCTACCTTGAGTCCCTCGATCTTAATTCACCCAGGCTTCGAAAAGCCTATCAGAAAGTAACATACCTCAAAGCCTCCGAGCTTTTTAATGCAGGTAAGTTTGCCAATGCCGTGGCCATGTGGGATAAGTCAGCCAATTACCCGGAAGATAAGAACCTCCTAGGAAGAGCCCGGTTCTGGCAGGGTGAAGCCTTCTCCATAGGACGTAAATACCCCGAGGCCATAAACGCATATGGTGCCGTGTTCCGCAATGCGGATCCGAATACCGAAGCCTTTCTAAGAAGCCGGTACGGCATAGGCTACGCATATTACAATACCAAGCAGTATGACCGCGCCATGCCCCATTTCAGGCAGTTCGTAGCCGAAGCAGACCCTGGAAGTCCCTACTATGCGGATGCACTGATGCGCCTTGGTGATACCTATTATATCGCCAAGCAATATGGACAGGCCCAGGACGCCTACAACAGAAGCCTTAAGTCAGGCAGCCAGGAAGGGGGCTACGTACTCTATCAGCAGGGAGTTGTTTACGGCCTGCAGGGAAAGGCCGATCAGGCCGTAGCCACACTTTCAAGAGC